>NZ_JAVRBU020000006.1:356902-416655 GCF_034531135.2 Nostoc sp. CmiVER01 | reverse complement strand
AATACTCTGGTGCAATAGCGAAGATACTGTACAAAAACGCCAATAGTGAGCAAATCAAAAGCTTGGCAAAGATAGAAGAAGTAGTACGTTCTCAAATGCAAGAATATGTCATGCCAGAAATAGGGGTTTTTTTATCGAAAATGTCACGGGAGAAAGCACAGGATATAAACGAAAAGTAAAAAGTATCATTGGAGAGCTACCAATTACAAGTTCTCAAGCACAAAAGCTAGAACTCTTGCCTCATAGCCAACTGAGCCCATATTTAGAAGCCTGTTGCCTCCGAACTAGCGCTTCAGTATCATATCAACGAGCGGCAGAAGATGTTAAGTATTTGACTGGGGTTGAAGTATCGAAAAGTGTTCAGCAGCGACTTGTACACCGTCAAAATTTTGAATTACCTTTATCAGAGTCAATAGTCGAAGAGTTGAGTGTAGATGGTGGAAATATTCGTATTCGTACACCAATTGGACAACCTTGTGACTGGAAAGGTTATAAAGCTGTACGTCTGCACAACTTGGCTGCTCCCGCAGCCTCGTTCCAAGAAAATAATCTTGTAGTCAATTGGGTCAACAGTCAAATTATGGCTCCTATACTGACCTGTATTGGAGATGGACATGACGGAATTTGGAATATTATTCGTGAATTTACTCCCCCTATTGAACGCCGTGAAATACTCGATTGGTTTCATCTCATGGAAAACCTACATAAAGTAGGTGGTTCAATCAAAAGAAACAACTTGGCAAAAAGTTTACTTTGGAAGGGCAAAGTAGATGAAGCAATCGCTTTATTTGCTGACTGTAAAATCAAACAAGCTCTTAATTTCTGTGTTTACATTGAGAAACATCGACACCGTATAGTCAATTACCAGTATTATCAAGCTGAACAGATTTGCTCAATTGGTTCTGGTGCTGTTGAGTCCACTGTTAAGCAGATTGATCGTCGAATTAAAATTTCTGGGGCACAATGGAAAATTGATAACGTTCCTCAAGTCCTTGCTCACCGTTGCGCCTATCTTAATGGATTAATCTTTGCTCGCTAAATAAAAAGTGGGATGCTCCCGATCGCTTTTATGTCCCAGCAAGAAACCGCTACGCCAACATCTGATGCCGAACTGCTATGACGACTCACAAAAGTGATCGCTTCTCTTTCTTGAGCAAGCCCGCAACCTCCTCCACAAATCCCCAAATTAAAAAACACGCGAAAACGCGTAGCGCTATTTTATTAATGAACTGCCTTTTTCATACAATTTATCAATAGAAATGCCAGTTTTTTTATATCTAAAACTATAAATAAAAAATGGTTCTTCGGTTCATTTTATGGAACAGAATAATAAATAAAACCTAAAGATAGCCTATATTTATTGCTGTGACTTGGTTTTCGGTTTTTGAGACTTTCTATAAAACTGCGATTTTAATGCTATACCATAAAACCAACGCAAGAACCTAAAAAATCTACTTCTAAAAATATGTCCAAAATTTTCATACTATTAATTAAATGGACACCCGTGGGTGTTGGTGCATATTTCGCATTGAGTTTTTTAATTAATAGCCAATGGATTCTAGCTGTAATTACTACAATAGTAACTTTGGGATGGGTGGGGGTTATGAACCGTATTGGAAAACGTCAACGCTTTCAGCCACTTTTCCCCGAATATGACGAAAAAGAACTTATTAGTTGGGAATCGATTGAAATATTTAATACAAGCAATAGTGAACATTTATCACTTGGTTATCCAATAGATTTCCTATGTTGGGAGATTGCCCAGAAATTGGGTTCACGAGAAGATATTGAATACCAGTATCAGGATGATATTATTACAATTAGACTAAATAACTCTTCAATTAGAGTAAATAACTCTTATAGTAACTATTTGAAAGTTTCACTAACTTTTACAGATCAAGTTGTCTTTGAAACGCAGAGGCAAGAGCAGAGCGTTAATGAAGGGACTACTACAGTTACTATTTTTAAAGTATTTCATGTAGGCACTTGGATTGACCATGTAAATAGTTTTAAAGCTAGAATTAAGCAAGTTTATGCCGAAGAGGCGGAAAAACGTCAACAAGATTACTTGCGCGATCAACAGGAGCGATTTGGAAGGATTGATTAAGACAGTGAGCATCCCCAAGCGCAATCGCACTTCTCCCACCCTTTACGAAAATGTAATAGGTTATGAAGCAGTCGCATAAGCTGCACAAACTGCCGATTCTATAAGGTAGAGAAATAGATAGTATAACTTTACGCACTCTTGTATGTATTGTGTAATGTCGGACGATCGCCCAAAACAAAACCCCCAGTAAGACTACTGGAGGTTAGTTATTTTTTGAACCATAGTCACCACTTCAAACACTTTGATAATGCTAGGAAAACAATGAGTGAGAATTTCCATTCCAGACTTGTTACTCTTTGCTCGGCAATCTTTTGGTGACTCTTTCCAATGCCCATTAAAATCTCAAACCAACACCACCTTGTACAGAGATAGCTGTACCACCGCTATCACGGTAAGCATCAAAAGCAATAATGGCGTTGCCAAAAAGTACAGTATTGCTATTTGGGATCATGTAATCAATGCCTGGTTGTAAAGCAAAACTAATTTTGTCGCCCACAGGAGAAGAACCACCACCACTAGCCAACACTAACCCAGCACCCAGGTAAGCATCAGCTTGCCAGTTAAGGGGTAAATCGTAGGAAACCGTTGGTACAATTGCCGTATTATTACCAATTAACACTTGGGCACGCAGCGAAAGTGGCGCTTCCAAAAGCTTGTAGCGACCGGCTATAACTCCCCCCAATTGGATACCATCAGTAAAACCAACAGTGGGGCCTATACCGACATAACTGCCATAGGCTACTTGTCCTTGTGCTGGTTTAGCACTTGCCAGACTCAAGACCAAGCCAGCACCCAAAACTGAAACCAAATATTGAATACACTTCATAACCAACTCCTCACACCAATCTGTCATTTGTCATTTGTCATTGGGTATTGGGCATGGGGCATTGGGCATTGGGCATTGGTCATTCGCCTTGTCTTTCTCATCTTCCCCTGCTCCCCCTGCTCCCTCTGCCTCTCCCCTCCACCTGCCCCCTGCCCCTCTGCTCCCCCTCCCATTCTACGGGCAACTAGAATGAATACCTCCTTGAGTACAAATGTATGCTATTTGCTTAGGATCTAAATTTTTGGCTTGAGAAAAATCAACCCCTTGGACTACGGCAGATACTGAGCCTAAATCTGGGGTTTGTACAAATTGATCGGCTGGATCTTGTTTAGTAGGGGCGAGAATTGCTCCTTTAAAATCTGCTCCAGCAACATTTGCCCCACGTAAATCTGCAAGACTCAGATCGGCATTTTGCAAGTTAGCGTTTTCCATCTGGGCAGAACGCAAGACAGCACCAGCTAGACGAGTGGCTCGGAGGTTAGCATTACTGAGATTAGCACGATCCAAATAGGCTCCTGATAAATCTGCCCCTTGCCAATCAGTGTTCGTTAAGTTAGCAAAGGATAATTGTGTTCCGATGGCAGTGGCGCGACCTAAACGGGCAGCGTACAGATTGGCTTCGTTCAACTTAGCGTCACCTAAATCTGCTCCAGTCAAGCTGGCTTTTTCTAAAACAGCGTTTCGCAGATCGGCTCCTACTAGTTGGGCGCTGTTGAGTTTAGCCTCATATAGACGTGCATTGGATAAGTTGGCTCTGTTGAGAGTGGCGCGGCTCAAATCGGTACGGTTCATTAAGACGCGACTGAGATTAGCATCAGTAAGATTGGCTTGCTGCAACTGAGCTTGGCTTAAATCAGCCATCACATCGTCGTAGGTATCCCAACGTCCATCTTCACCCACATCTCGAAAGCGGCTACCCTTAAAGCTGGCTTGATTAAGATTTGCAGATTTAAACTTAACTCCTGACAAATCAAGGTTGTCTAGTACCAAATTGAAGAAGGAACTTCCTGGAGTCCCGCTTTGACCTAATTGGGTGCTACTAAGGTCAACGCCCTCGATTTTCCCGCTATAAACAGAGAGAATCTTGTTAATTGTTCGCTGGTTTCTTTGTAACCGTCCTTGCCGTAATTCCCGTTCTTGGGTTGCAGTACTACCCACAGCGTCTAGTTCGCTAACCAAAAACTGATTCTTATTTTTTAATTCCGGGATGGCTTTGGGCCCGACAGTTGTCAAAGCTTGTTGAATCGTATCCAGGATGCTGGGGTTGGTTTCGCTAACCAAGAGATTCGCCAGAAATTTGATAGACTCTGGGTCATTAAGACCACCTATAGCCAAAATTGCACTTTGGCGTTGTTCATTAGTTGCCCCAGAGTTGGGAGCTAATTGTTTGACAAGTTCAAGGAACTGTTGGCTATTGATTTTCTCGGTTGCTCGCTGGGATTGTTGAATTTGGATATAAACTTGAGTACCGATTAAAGTTGCCAATACAGCAGTCATACTCGTAAGCCCTACCCCAAACAAAGTCAGATTAGGATTTTGCTGTATTCGTCGCCAGATATTGGGCGACTGATTGGTTTGGGCTGCCGCTAATTCTTCTCCCTCCTGCCATTCTTCTGCTTCATCATTACCATCAGCAGACTGAGCTTGTTTGTTATTAGCTAAGAGTGAGGATGGCAAGGGGCGAGTCGCATCTATTGTATAAGTGCCTGCAAGTTGATCATGCAATGCGCGACGACCCCGGCGCGACGGTAAGCCTATCCCTTCACCGACAATCATTAACAAAGATAAAAATGTGAATAATCCTAAATTAGGAAAAGCAAAGCTGTAGCGCCACAGCAGATAGGCGATGGAAACGGGTACAGTCCAACGCCCAACTCCTTCTCTAATCACCACTGCCCCTAAACCAGGTGGTTTTCCTTGCCCGTTGACAACCCGCACTTTTAACCAACGTTTAGGAATTGTGCTACCAGTCTTAGCCAGTAAATACAATTGCCACCATGAGAGAGTTACAGGTGCTAACAGGGCGATTGTCCACAAAATATTAGTCGGCCATGCCACGTTACGGATGCCATAGCTAACAGGTAGAGCCAGGGGTCTAGCGATCGCTCTTTCTGTAACTACCAACACGGGGTTAAGGGGTACTCGGTTTAAATCGCTTCTAGAATCGGCATAGACACCAATGCCGAAGGGAATCAACCCACTTGTAACCACTAGTGTAATTTCAGCCGCCCAAGCAGCAAACCGCCTACTTGCTAGTAGCAACGAATTAGCTCTTTCTGGTTGTTTAGATTGACCAGATTGATTACTTCTTTTAACAATTGGTGTCGTCATCGCATAATTTCCTTTGACATTATTTATACGCCGCGATCGGCACAGTTAAAATAGACTAAGCTAATCGGCAAAAAGTGAAATAGAATTTTGGAGCTATAAGTCAGGAGCCTTTTGTATCATGGCTCCTGACTTTCATAACTACAGGTATGCAAAGTAAATGCATATCTAGCTTATTACTTACGTTGAAAGCTACTGGACACAAAAATTTTGTATCCAACATACACTAACACTGCCAAAAGTGCCAGACTAATTACAGATGCAACCAGTTTAAACACTGCTTGCAGCATTGCCAAGCCTACTAGCACCGTCACACCCGAAACTACCAGCTTTTTTGTTCCAGATAAACTGTTGAACCAAATCTGAAATCGCTCCAGTTGCAAATTAAATTTGGCAAAAACAGATGCCTCAGTCTGTCTTTGTTCTTGTGGTTGGGGAACCACTTCCGGCGAAGAATTAATATCTGCCTCTAGCTTATTGAGGCGACGCTGCAAGTCTTCTTCTCTTTGAGGATTCATCAATCTTTTCTACCTCAGCTAGGTCACTTATTCCACAACAGACCAACCAAATTATATTTTTGGTGGTTGTCTTAGTGATTTTAGCTAATGTCTGTGTATGCAATACCTTTCTAGGCACTAAAAATTATGATGATTTTTGGAATCTTAACGTACTACGGATTGAAGTATAAAATGTAGAGTAGAAAATTTTAGTGTAAAAGCGCCACCACTATAATAAATAAACTTGCATAGTTAATGGTCTTTATACCCATCGGATCTTCACAAAAAATCCTTAAATGAATGGTATTGCTTTATACGGCAGATTTTGGAACCAAGATAGATTGTTGCCGTCTATTAAATCAGACGATATAACAATACTGCTCTAAAAAAATTTGGAGCATTAATAAAAATGAAAACGCTTAGGCTACTTACAATTGTTCCCACAGCTTTGGCGATGAGTTTGGTTTTCGCCCAGACTAATCTGGCACAGACACCAAAAATCCAAATTAATCGGAATCTCCAAGCAGATCCACTGATTTTGAAGGGAAAGTCTGGGGGAACTGTCAAAAGTAATTGTGGCAATATTACCACTGAACCTAATCACGTTATCCAGGTTACAGAATCACTACCTTATTTGCGATTAACAGTAGAGAGTGAAGGAAAGCCAACGCTATTGATCGATGGGCCTGGGGGGCGTTTTTGTGTAATGGCAGATAAATATTCTGGAGGCAAGCCAGAACTTTCTGGTTTCTGGCAAGCAGGAACATACTCGCTGTTTGTAGGCGACCAATCCCAAGGAAATCCAAACTTTAACTACATCCTCTCAATCTCGCAAGAAACAAAGAAATAGTTATTGGTCATTAGCAAAGGACAAATGACTAATGACTAATCTTCCAGTGATTTGCCTGGGATTTCGACAGCTTTGACATCAATTGTGCCTTCTGGTGTGAAGCGTTGAAAATGACTATTTTGTACCAACAGTGACTCTCCACAGTTAGGACACTGCAATTGACTGTTATTTAAACCTGTAAATTCATATCGACAGACGGGACACTGATCAGCAACTAAGTTACGTTGCAGCCACCAACGAAAGCCAAAAAAAGCCACAATGGGTGCTAAAAACAGCAACCCGACAATAATTAGTAACGAATTAACCAGCCAACCCAAGCCCAGTGATGCTAGCAACCAAATAACTGCCAGCAGGGTAAGCCAAGGGCGGAGATTTAAAAGATTCAATTGAAATGACTTAAAGCTCATTTTTTAAATATTGTCCTGCTCTCCTTCTAGGATAGCGATTTTAGTCATTGGTCATTTGGACTTCATTACTAAGGATAGAAGAATTTTTTGTAAGTGCTGTTGAAAGGCATCTATGCCAAACATAGCGATCGCTTGTTCTTGTAGCCACTCTCCATTACATCGCTGGTCATTCCCTTGAAGCATTTCTATACAAGCCGTTGCTACCGCATCAGGACTGCGGTGCGGGACTCGCCATCCCAGTTTACCATCTTGCAAAGGATCAGCTGAACCATCGTCGTCACCGGATAATACAGGTACTCCACAAGCCATTGCTTCTAAATAAACTATGCCAAAGCCTTCTTGTGAAGGCATAATATAGGCATCAGCAAGGCGGTAATGTTCCATTAATTCTTCTGTGGCAACAAAACCAGCAAATACGACGCGATCGCTCACACCTAAATCTTCTGCAAGTTTAGCTAATCGCGGTTGGTCATCACCGCGACCAATTACTAAATATTTCACTTCTGGGAAAACTTGAGCGATTTGTGGTAATGCCCGAATCGTTACATCTACACCCTTGTAAATATCCCCTGACCATAACCGCGCTACTGTCATTAACACCTTAGCATCAGTTAAGCCATACTTCTTTTCTAATTCTGGCTGCTTGGAACCAGGAGTAAATTTATCACCGTCAATTGCACAAGGCATCATTTGTACAATGTTCGGGTTTAGATTATTGGCAGCACAAGCGCGATCGCGGCTGTAACGACTAATTGTCCAAATTCCAGCTGCTGATGTCAGGGCGCGACGTTCTTGATTTTTGAGCGGTTCCCAAACTTCTTTGCCGTAAGTTAGCACTGTGTAAGGAATCCCTAAGGGCTGGCAAAGAGTTTGTACTAATACTCCTAAGTTAATGTGACCGCAGAAAACTTGTTCTGGACGGTTTAGCAACAGACACTTAAGTAATGCTGCTGCCATTTGCAATCTCCCCACATAAGGAGACTGATTTTTAAAGTAATGAAATTTTAAGTTCTTGTCTTTAAACGGATTTAAGCTATCAGGATTATCTCGCAGCAAAAACACTTCCGCTTTGTAAACATCGCTCAATCCCAGATAGGCGCGAAAAATATCTTTTATATATGATTGAATACCGCCTTCGTGGGCAAAAATTTCTAAAAACACGAAGACATGATTAGTTTTTTTGTTAATTTTATCACCTAACTTGAGGTTTTCTGTCACTGTAGTGATATGCATGTTAGGTTATTTACACTTGCGGTAAGGGAGCAATGCGATTTTGTGAGGTGGGCAAGCAGGGGAGGCAGGGGAGGCAGGGGAGGAAAAATAAATTAAGTGTATTTTGAAGTATTTATAGTAGCGCATGTTACTAAATTCTCTCTTTACTCTCCCTGCTCCCCCTGCTCCCCCTGCTTCAAAAAGCCATGATCTCACATTTTCGCGTTGCTCCCTGCGGTAAGGGTGCGATTGCACCGCTTTTTAACCGCTCTAAATCTGTTTTTACCATTGTTTTCTACCAGTTATTAAATCCAGGGTTCCCAATGAGCTATTCCATGAATCGGGTACAAAATTGGGAGCCGCCAAATTGTAAATTTCTTGAGGACGGCTGACAAATATTAACAAGGGAGCTAGGATAACTCGAATGTTATCTTTACTGTATTTCTTAATTTTTTTTATACAACAATATTTTTTGGTACTTTATAAAATGCTCATAATAAATGAGCGTTTTTACATAAAAAACATATTACCCCAATCCAGATAATATTGAGAAAGCAGTATACTCTTATCAATCAAATAACTATTTGTTTAGTCGAAGACCCCTGCCGCTCCTGCTTCTGTTTTGATGTGAGTGGCATTACTTCTCTAGCTTACGCCTTTGCTCAAAACCCAAAATTGGCATCAGAAGTATTCTTACTTTTGTGCTTCTTGAGAGTATTTGACGATGAGAAGGCAATTTCTACCATCTGCACCACGTTCGTATACAACCCGATCAGCCAACCGCCGCAGGAGAAACCATCCATAACCGCCTACTTGCAGTGTACCTGGTTCTGGTTCTGCGATCGCATCAGGATTAAAAGGTTTTCCATAATCCCAAATTCTGATCTCTAGTCGGTCAATCCATAGATAAATGTTAATCTCAATGGTTGTTTCCGGGGGTAAAGCATGATGAGCGTGACGAACAGCGTTAGTAAAGCCTTCTGCTAATGCTAAATTTAGGCGATCAAGTTGTGTTTTTGACCAGCCAAGTTGAGACAAATGTTGCAGACAAAATTGCTCGAACCATTCTTGTACCTGGTTTAGGAGACTGAGTTCGCTCTTAACCGTCAGATGGTCTTGCTGCACTATGCTAAACATTAACTGTGACTTAAATATAAGTAAACCCAAGTTGCTAGTTATTAAATTTTGCACTATTCGCAAAATTTCTTTGATATAGAAAAATTTAAATTGAGATAATCTATGTCCCAAAAGACAAAACATGAAGGATTTTGGCATTTCGAGAATTGTAACTAGCAACTTACGTTAAGTAAGTTAAAAATGTTTGTATTTGATGACTTTTGGTGATTTTAAATTTTGGAATAGCTTTTCCATCCAAAACTTCAGATTCCAGATGCAATCTAAATTATTAAAATTGACGCCTGTAAATTTTTTTCAAAAGCACATTTGCATCTGCTTTTGAAACTCACAGGCGTCAAAGCACTTTGTGGTGACTAATTTAGAATAGTCCCAAGGTTAAAGATTTATCCAATGGCAAGGCAGCACCAATACCCAGCCACAAGGTGACAAGGGTACCAAAGAGGAACACTGTGGTTGCAACTGGACGACGGAAGGGGTTTTGGAACTTGTTAACGTTCTCAATAAAGGGAACGAGGATTAGCCCCACTGGTACCGAACCCATTGCTAACACTCCTAAAAGTTTGTTAGGAAGCGATCGCAAAATCTGGAAGACTGGATACAAGTACCACTCTGGCAAAATTTCCAATGGTGTAGCGAAAGGATTTGCTGGTTCACCGGTCATAGCGGGGTCTAGCACAGCTAGAGCTACAATCGCAGCGAAGGAACCCATGATCACGATTGGAAAGACATAAAGTAGGTCATTAGGCCAAGCGGGTTCACCATAGTAGTTGTGACCCATGCCTTTAGCTAGTTTGGCTCTTAACTGAGGATCGCTCAGGTCAGGTTTCTTTTGTGTTGACATATTGAAATTTGCTCTCCTGCTTAACTTAAATTAAAGCATTTGTGAAAGCTATCAGCTACTAAACAACCCTAACCTTGCGGCTAACAGTATTTGTCTATTTCCGGTCAGCCGCTTGGAGGGTGTCTACAGCTTTAGCCTTCAGATACAAGTGTTTGTTTTTTGAAACTTATGTACAATTAATTTCTTGTGTTTCATAAGTTTAAAACAAACAACTTCATCTGGGAACTGATAAATGTTGCCGAGGGCTAATAGCTGAGATTACAAAGGCCCGGAAATGCCTTGTTTGCGGATCATCAAGAAGTGAAACAGCATGAAGACTGCAATCAACCAAGGCAGTACAAAGGTGTGTGCGCTATAGTAACGAGTTAGTGTAGCTTGACCAACACTTGAACCGCCGCGCAGCAGGTCGGAAATCAGAACGCCAACCACGGGAATTGCTTCTGGTACGCCGCTAACGATTTTCACAGCCCAGTAGCCAATTTGATCCCAAGGTAAGGAATAGCCTGTGACTCCAAAGGAGACTGTAATCACAGCCAAGATGACACCACTTATCCAGGTCAGTTCGCGGGGCTTTTTGAAACCACCAGTCAGATAAACCCGGAAGGTGTGCAAAATCATCATCAATACCATCATGCTGGCAGACCAGCGATGGATGGAGCGAATTAGCCAACCGAAGCTGACTTCATTCATGATGTACTCTACAGAGGAGAAAGCTTCAGTAACTGTTGGTCTGTAGTAGAACGTCATCGCAAATCCAGTGGCAAACTGGATGAGAAAGCAAACCAGGGTAATTCCACCCAAACAGTAGAAGATGTTGACATGGGGAGGGACGTACTTACTAGTAACGTCTTCGGCGAGTGCCTGAATCTCTAGGCGTTCCTCAAACCAGTCGGAAACGTTGGCCATACAATCTCAAGTTCCTAAAAGTCGGTTGCGGTTGATAAATCTCGAAGTTCTGAATCGGCGACCAAAATTCTGATGGACTCAAGCTTCGGCATGCTGTAAGTTTGCCTTTAGGTTTTCCCGTTCGATAAAGGAAAGGGGTTGCCACAGACTAGGGTAGCAGCAGAATTGTCTACGGACTTCTCATAAGCCACCGTTCAGACTTCTCTCCCAATTAGCAATTTTGGGATTTTAGTAAAGGCGAGTTTTCTTTGCTTATCAGCTTTCAGCGTGCTAAGAGTCTTCAGAAACTTTACACTCTGTAAAGAAGGAATATATTGCGATCTCTTTACGCCCCTGCACAGAAAAAGGTGGACACAAAGTAGATTTTATCCTTTGATGAGTGGATACAACGCATCAGTTGACTGAACAACTTGATGAGAGGAATGCACCACTTCTATAAAAAAAGTAACATAATCGAGAGATAGATTTCATCAACAACAGAGCAAGTGAGCATTTCTAGGCAATTTGGGTTGAGGTGGAATTGATAATGGGGTTCATGAACAAACAAGTCTTTCGGGTTGGATTTTCATTGTTAATGGCGTTTTGGGTGGCATTGGGTACGCTCACCCAGCCGGCGATGGCTTTAACGTCGGAACAAAAGCTGGTTTCGGAAGTTTGGCGAATTGTTAATCGTACTTATCTAGATGAGACGTTTAATCATCAAAACTGGGCGGCTGTGCGGCAAAAGGTTCTAGAGAAGCCACTAAAAGACTCAAATGCCAGTTATGAGGCAATTGGGAAGATGCTTAAGAGCCTCGACGATCCTTTTACCCGCTTTTTAGACCCAGAACAGTACCGCAGCTTACAGGTCAATACTTCTGGGGAACTGACTGGAGTAGGATTACAAATTGCTCTAAATCCTGAGACTGGGAAGTTGGAAGTAGTGGCTCCGATCGCAGGTTCACCAGCAGATAAAGCGGGAATTAGACCACGTGATCGCATTCTCAAAATTGAAGGCGTTTCCACAGAAAATCTTACCCTAGATGAAGCTGCGACTAAAATGCGCGGCCCGAGTGGCAGCCTTGTTACTCTCCTCATAGAACGGGACGGAGAGGCAGAAACAGAAATTAGATTAACACGCGATCGCATTGCTCTTAACCCTGTGGTTTCAGATTTGCGTGTTTCTCCTGAAGGTACGCCCATTGGCTACCTTCGTCTGACTCAATTCAATGCCAACGCCTCAACGGAATTGGCACACGCTATTTCTAGTCTAGAAAAAAAAGGCGCTGATGCCTACATTCTAGATTTACGAAATAATCCGGGAGGGTTATTACAATCAGGGATTGAAATCGCCCGTCTGTGGTTAGACTCTGGTACTATCGTCTACACTGTAAACCGACAAGGTATTCAAGGTAGTTTTGAAGCCTTTGGGCCACCTCTGACGACCGATCCTCTGGTGATTTTGGTGAATCAAGGAACTGCCAGTGCTAGTGAAATTCTGGCTGGCGCCCTCCAAGATAATGGTCGCGCCCAATTGGTAGGCGAAACTACTTTTGGAAAGGGCTTAATTCAATCTTTATTTGAATTATCAGATGGTTCGGGCTTGGCAGTCACAATTGCTAAGTATGAAACTCCTCAACACCGGGACATTAATAAACTAGGTATTAAGCCAGATAAAGTGATTTCCCAAGAGCCAATTAACCGCGAACAGATTGGCACGGAAGCGGATCTGCAATATCAAGCAGCAATGGAACTTTTGAAGAAAAACTCCGTTGTGGCGGGGAAGGTGTAAAAAGTTAGGAGTTAGAAGTTTACCTTGTTCCCAGTAAGAGACTGGGAACAAGCGAATAAATTCTTATCCGATAGCTCTTGAACGTGCTGCTGCCTATAAATGCCAGCATATCCAGATCGTAAATGCTTTTAGGTAAGCTCTATTTTAGTGCGATCATTCCTCCCATGACGAATTTCACCCTTTATCTTCTCTTCTATTCAGTCTGAAAAATCACCATTAAAACCAGGTTTTCTAAGTAAGGCAACAGCTTTTTGTGCTGAACTTGCTTTTTGTCAGTAACTATGAGATATTCTATCTGAGATTTAAAATACTATATTGCTATCGACTTACTGTAAATTGCTGGTAAGTACTAGAATATATAAGGTTTTTTATATGAATTTAAGTTTTTTCAAAAAGCATCCACTGTTGTTTGTCATAATAATTTTCTTTGGGCTTTTTTTCAGTAGTACAGTAGTTGCTGCCAACTTAAAATTGTATTTAGCTGCTCATAACTCTCGGTCACTACAATCAGCAAATCCTCAAGCTATTACGATTGCAGATCAACAACTACCTGTGAATAAATTACTAAAATTGATCCAGCAACGATTGCTAATTGCACATGATGTAGCCAGGTGGAAATGGAATCACAAACGTCCTATTGAGGATCTGAAGCGAGAACAAGAGTTACTATTAAAGGTTAGGCAACAAGCAAAAACCCATAGTCTAGAACCCGATACAGTTGCAGCATTTTTTAAAGCACAAATAGAAGCAGGAAAACTCATCCAAACGGTTGATTTTCAAAACTGGCAAAAGCAAGGCATTAAATCTTTTCCTAATGTGCCAGACTTAAACCAAACATTGCGACCAGCGTTAGATAAATTAAACACAGAATTTGTCTTTGCTTTAACAGAACTGACTCCTGTTCTGGGTTGTCCGCAGATACGAAAATTAATTCAGTCACGTTCTCAGGTGATTATTCAGGGAGATGGTATTGATCGGCAAGTGCAGAGCCTAGCAATTTCACCCCTGCTGAAATTTCAAAGCGCTTCTTGCAAAGTAGTTTCCTTGCCTTGAGCGTGGCCAGCATGTTTTGTACATCTTCAGAAGTTGTTTATAAACAACAGTAAAAATTTATAACGGAATTTCAATGATAAATTCTGTCCCTTCACCTTTAACAGAGTTAAAACTTAATTTTCCACGGTGGGTTTCTTCAACGATTTGACGAGCGATCGCAAGTCCTAATCCTGTCCCTTTACCGACAGCTTTAGTCGTAAATAAATGGTCAAAAATCTTTTGTTTTACTTCTTCGGTCATTCCCTTACCATTATCAGCAATGATAATTTTTACCAAATCTTCTTCTAGAGAGGTTGTAATTACAATTCGATTGCAATTATCCTGAATATCCTCAAAACTACGTCCATTATTCGATTCTTCCAAAGCATCAATAGCATTGGCCAAAATATTCATAAATACCTGATTTAATTGACCAGGAAAACATTCAATTTGAGGTAGCTTTCCATAGCTTGTAACTACTTCAATCGCTGGACGCTGTTCGTTCGCCTTCAGACGATGTTTCAAAATTAAAATCGTGCTATCAATACCTTGATGTATGTGAAATGGCACTTTATAATCTCTATCAGCACGAGAAAAAGTGCGGAGGCTAGTGCTAATATTTTTTAATCTTTCACACGCCATAGACATAGAATCAATCATCTTAGGCAAATCTTCTAAGGTATAATATAAGTCAATTTCTTCGGCATGTTCAAGAATTTCTTCGCTTTTAATGGGTAAAGTTTCTTGATAAAGTCTAAGATGTTCAAAAATATCAGTAATAGTGGGTTTAGCTTGTTTGAGACTGGCAGCAATGAAACCCAAAGGATTATTCATTTCGTGAGCTACACCAGCAACTAAATTGCCCAGTGCTGACATTTTTTCACTTTGGACTATTTGTAATTGGGCATTTTGTAGGTCGTTTAATGCTTGTTGCAAATCAAGTGATTTTTGCTGCAAGGCAAGTTCTGATTGTTTGCGATCGCCAATATCTCGCATCACAACTACTGCACCGATTTTATTACCCGAAGAATCAACAATTGCTTGTCCGCTTGCTAATAAAATTCTTTTAGAACCATGCTTTGGTGCAATCACCATTTCGGCATTTTCAACGATTTCCCCAAGTAATGCGCGAAACAGAGGAATTTCCGTTTTTGATAGGGGTGTTTGTCCATCCGGTTGATAAAGATCGAAGTGTTCTGTCCATTCTTCTGCTGGTAATGATTCTACTGGTAAGCCATGAAACTCACGAGTTGCTTTGTTAAATAGAGTTAATTTACCACTGGCATCACAAACAACAACCCCATCGGTAATATTGTGAATGATGGCATTCAAGAACTCTCTTTCTTTGGCTAGAGATGCTTCGGCCTCTTTGCGTAAGCGCAGCTCGTCGTAGACATCGCTAATATCAATTACCACGCCATCCCATAGAATTGCACCATCGGCTTGTAGCTCTGGGCGAGAAGCAGCTCGAACCCATTTGACGGTTCCTGAAGGCAGGATAATGCGCCATTCTTGCTCAAATGGTGTGAAATTTTGGGCAGAGTAGGCGATCGCTTCTGCAATAGCTGGTTGATCGTCAGGATGATGCATGGCATTAACACTATACGTTCCTGCCATCACTGACTCTGGCTCTAACCCATATAAGTCAAAACAGCCAGAGCTAACATAAGGTGTTGAAGTTGAACCGTCAGCCTCCAGACGGAATTGATACACCATACCAGGAATATTATTCGCCAAATTTTGAAAACGGGTTTCACTAGCCTGCAATTTTGCTAGAGATTGTGTTAATTGTTGAGCATGATTCTGGGAATTTCCATAAAGTCGGGCATTTTCCAAAGAAATTGCAGCTTGAGCGCAAAGTAAGTTTAATAGTTCGACGCGATCGCTTGTAAAGACTCCGGTTGCCAAATTATTTTCTAAATACAATATGCCCAACAACTTACCCTGATGCAAAATCGGGCAGCACAAGATACTTTTAGGCTGCTGTTGTTGAATATATGGATCATTAATTAATTGAGGATGCACCCTGGCATCAATAATCACTGTTGGTTGTAAGCTGCGTTTGACGGTATTAAGTAAACCAACTGGCACATCAACAGAGTCTTCAACAGACTGTGGATTGAGCAACATTGGATAAAAATCGACTTTAGCATCCTGGTTCTTGACACCACTCAGAGAAACCTGTGCTGACGCCTGAATTAGCAAACGATCTGATTCTAAAAGCATGAACACACACTTATCGGCTCCGGCATTTTCAATGACGATATGCAGTAATGCTTTGAGCAGTTTTTCGAGTTCGATTTCCCCTGAGATAGTTTGATAAGCTTTGAGAATGGCGGCTAAATCTAAAGCAACAGAGACGCTGCTACTACTGGAAGTGGCAAAAGTGGTGGATGTGACATTCCCCAAAGCAAATATAGTTTCGTGAGTTGAGAGAGTTGAACGGGTTTGCTCTAATATGGGAGCAAGTAATTGGGGATAGAGTTTTTCTAAGTTGGCAACTTTGGCTTTTGCACCCCAACGGGCGTAGCAGTAGTATGCTTCTTGCATGTATATTTGAGCTAGTTTTTCTTTATCCCAATCGAGATAAAATTTAGCGGCTAGTTCATTTGCTAAAGCTTCTTCTTGAATATATTCGTTTTCTTTGGCTCCCAAAATTGCCTTGTCGTATAGCTCAATGGCTGTGGATTTCTGTCCTAAAACTCGATATTTTTCGGCTTCTACGAGATCGACCTTATGCTGGTGATTCATGGGCGCATAATCCGCCCAATGCTGTAACTTAGTTTGGTTTTCTGCCACCCGTTCTAATACAGTTGATACTTCCCATAACGGTTGACTCAATAGTGCTAAAGCTACCAAAGAATCATAGAAATAAAACACAGGTTCGGCCACTGTTCCCGCACCCGACATCAAATAGTTCCTGCACTCAAAAGCATAGTTATTAGCTGGCTCAACTTCCCCAAACAAAAAGCAAAGCGTCAACTTATACGCGTAGAAAATATATAATCCGCATATATCATTTGCAGACTGCAACCGGGGGAGAAATTCTGTCTCTTGGAAAGCCGATCCAGACAAAATGGTGGGATGTTCTGTCAAACCTAGTAAATTTGAAATCACTTGCCAATAAATCAGACAGTAATTAGCCGTTCCCAATTGCTTCAGTTGCACTAAAGCATGGTAGTAAGTGCGTGTATCTTCTTCTAAGTTAGCAAGGGGTTGACCGCACCAAGAAGAAATTAAACAGAAATTGTGAACCGCATATCCAGCATATTCCAGGTTTCCAACTTCTAGCCCAAGGGTATAACTCTCACTCAAGAGGGGTAGCATTTCTTTGAGGTGAGATTTGCGGTGGAGGATATAACTTCCGAGCAGGAAAAATACTTCCAGTTTACTTTCTTTATCATCGAACTTTGCCGCCACATTCAATGCCAACTTTCCAAACTGTGCAGCTAAATCTATATTCTGCATATTACAAAGAACTATACTGTAACAAGCATAGTTAGTAGCAGAAACAGATATATTGCCGTGCCGCAGGAATAATTTGACTAACAACGTAGCTAGTAATGGATATAAAAGAGATCCACAGGTGTAAGCTGCTGCCATGATGCTGCTAGCAATCTGGGTAATGGCGATTTTATTTGCATCTGTCATCACAGGGAGGTAGACAAAATCTGCAATTTGGCGATCGCCAATCAGTTCGCTAATTTCTTGGATTGACTTTTGAATATCTGTGGGTGTGGGTGATTCGGTAATGTTTGTGCCCAACTGTTGCAAGATATTGATGCCGATCGCCAGCACTTCATTGAGTTGGCGCTGGGAAGTCTTACCTTGAATCTTAATGCGGTAAACATTGATCTGTTCTAGTAAAGAATGTGCTTGTTCGGTGACAAGATCGATAAACTTTTCCATCGCCTCAAAGTCACCGCATAGCATGGCGACTTCCGCCGCTAATTCATGAAAAGCGAGGCTCATTTCATACTGCTGTTGCCAAGTATTTTCTCCCAACAAAGACAATCCCATTGCGGCATATTCACGCGCTGCTTGATAGGCGGTGGCAGTTCTGGCTTTGCGACAGGCGGTGAGGTTAAGTTGTGCTAGTTCACTTCGTTGTGTTTGTTCGCTAATTAAAGAAGTTCCATAATTTAATTGGTTAATGATTTCAAAAATTCTCTCTTCTCTAGCTTCTGGCAAAATCTGTTGTAGCAGCAGTTGTCCAATTTGGTAATGAGTTATCTGTTTTTTGTCATCGGGAATTAGGGAATAGGCTGCTTGTTGGATGCGATCGTGCAAGAATTTGTAAACTGTCCTTTGTCCGTTATCATTTGTCCTTTGCAAATGAGCGATGACTAAGGAGGAATCTTGATAAAACTTGTAAATTTCATTGGTGGGAATGATAAATCCTTCTTGTAATGCTTTCCACAACTCTGAGGCGGTTTCTGTCTGCGACTTTTCAGAAACAATCGCTAACGTCGCCAAATCAAACTGATTACCGATACAGGCTGCCAGTTTCAAAATATTTTGAGTGATGTTGGGCAACTTCTGAAGCTGTTGTGCCATAAATTCCACCACATCATCGGTGAGAGCAAGCGATCGCACTTGTGTTACATCACACTGCCACCCCCCTTGACTTCCCCCCTTAGCAAGGGGAGCCAGTGCGTTGGGCGGCTCTGCCGACTTGTTCGCTCTTAGCGTTCCCGCAGGGTAGCATCTGGCGTGGGACTGAGGGGGGTCAAATCTAATCAGCCCATCCTCATGGAGCGCTTTCAGAAACTGAGTTGTGAAAAAGGGATTGCCTTTGGCTTTTTGATAAACCAACTCTGTCAATGGCAATGCTTGGCCTGTTGCACAACTGAGGGAATCGGCGATTAGATGGTTCACATCTGCTTGACTCAAGGGAAATAGAGTCAGAGTGTTGACGCAAGAAGATTCTTTTTTGATTTCATCTAGCGTCAACATCAGGGGATGAGCTGCAAACACCTCATTATCGCGGTATGCGCCAATAATGAATAGATAACCGCCATTGCTCTGAGACATCAACAGCTTCAGCAAATTAAGCGATGCCGAATCTGCCCATTGCAAATCATCGAGAAACATCACCAACGGATGCTCTGGTGTAGTGAAGACTTGAATAAACTTTTGAAACAGCAGATTGAAACGGTTCTGTGCTGCACTACCCGATAATTCAGCGATCGCCGGTTGTTTGCCAATAATCTGCTCTAGTTCAGGAATCACCTCGATCAGAAGTTGCCCGTTCTCGCCAACTACCGCTAAAATCTTGTTCTGCCATTGCTTTAGTTGAATATCGCTTTCACTAAGCAACTGTCCTATCAAATCACGAAAGGCTTGCACAAAAGCAGATAGAGGAATATTTCGGTTGAACTGGTCGTATTTTCCTTTAATGAAGTAACCATTCCACCGGACAATCGGCTTATGCACTTCATTAACAACTGCGGTTTTGCCAATGCCAGAGAAACCTGCCACCAGCATTAGTTGGCAGCCACCGTTGGCAACATGACCAAATGCTTCCAGTAACGTCTGTACTTCCGATTCGCGTCCGTAGAGTTTTTCGGGAATGAGAAAGCGATCGCTAATATCTCGCCTTCCTAAATCAAACCAGGTATGTTTGCCTGTTTCTCGCCACTGTTCTAGGCAAGTAACAAGGTCATGTTTAAGCCCCAACACACTCTGATATCGGTCTTCGGCGTTCTTTGCCATCAGTTTGCGGATAATTTCACCCAGCATCAAGGGCAAATTAGGGTTGAAATCGCAGGCGTTGGGTGGAAGTTTGGCAATGTGGCAATGCACCAACTCCATTGGTTCTTGGGACTCAAAGGGCAGTTGTCCACTTAGTAGTTCAAAGAAAGTTACACCTAATGAATAGAAATCGCTGCGGTAGTCAATGCCCCTGTTCATCCGCCCAGTTTGCTCTGGCGACAGATAAGCTAGCGTTCCCTCCAGCCCTTTAGGACTTTGAATCTCCTGGGTTTCTCGTGGTAGGAGTGAGGCAATACTGAAATCAATCAGCTTAATTTGTTTGGTGTCAGGGTGAATTAAAATGTTGGCTGGTTTAATATCTTTATGAATGATGCGTTGTTGATGTAACTGGTATAGCGTGTCTAGCAGTTGCAAAACAATGGGTAAAAATTGCTCTAATGTCAGTGTTTTTCCTTGAGTAAATTGCCGCAAGGAAACACCACCAAAGTCCTCCATTACCAGGGCATAGCCATTGTGATAGGCTTCCAGGCTGTAGGGTTTGATAATGCCAGGGATATCTAAGTTTTTAGCGATGCCTGCGGCGGTAAACAACGCATATTGGTTGCGAAACTGTACTAATTCGCTAAAAGTTGGGTATTCTCGTTTTAAGAGCTTGATGACAACTGGTAGGCGATCATATTCTCGTACTGCCCGATACACTTGGGTACGAGAACCTGAATACAGTTGCTCTGAGATTTGGTATCCAGCGAACCTTAAAGTTCCATCAGCTTTTGCGCTCATAAATTTTTACGGGAATTCCTGTGTACTAAAGTTAGAATTCCCAAGACAATATCTTGCTTAACAAATGTTACAAAACTTGCATTTGTCATTTGTCATTGGGTATTGGGGATTGGGGATTGGGCAAGAGAGAGGGAGTTAAAACTTAGACTTTGAGCCTCAGAAGGTCAACATTGAGCCTCAGAAGGTCAACGTCGAGCCTCAAAAGGTCAACGTCGAGCCTCAAAAGGTCAACGTCGAGCCTCAGAAGATCAACATTGAGCCTCAGAAGATCAACATTGAGCCTCAAAAGGTCAACGTCGAGCTTCAGAAGGTCAACATTGAGCCTCAAAAGGTCAACGTCGAGCTTCAGAAGGTCAACATTGAGCCTCAGAAGGTCAACGTCGAGCCTCAGAAGGTCAACGTCGAGCCTCAGAAGGTCAACGTCGAGCCTCAAAAGGTCAACTTTTAAGTTTTAACTCTCCATGCCCCATGCCCAATACCCAATACCCAATACCCAATACCCAATACCCAATACCCAATACCCAATACCTCAAAAAGGCTGTATCCGCAGCAAAGCTAATAAATCCAGAGAGGCGAGGTGTTGATAAGCTTGATCGATAAATCGTTTGCCCCTGAGAAAGCCTGTATTAGCACCGGGACAAATGTATCTAAGAGTTTCTGGTGTAAAATTTTCTAACAAGAATTGAAGGCTCTGGATTTGCCTGGGCCAGTGAAAGGTTTTAGCTGTCCGTAATGGTACTGCTTCACCGTGCTGGTTAGGGAGTAAATGACGACCAGAAAACAATATACCTCCACGTTCACTGTAGTAGAAGCAAGATGAACCGGGAGAATGACCTGGTGTCCAAATCGCTTGGGCTGCGCTATCAAGCGTAAATTCCTGCCTAAAGGTAGTTAAGGTTAAACCTGGTAACAAATAAGCTTCTTGCTCTTGAATCAACACCTCGCAGCTAAAGATTTGCTGAAATTCAGCAGTCTTGCCAATCGCGCCTCGATGGGTGATAAGTAACCAACGCACGCCTCCATGCGATCGCAAAAAATCTTCATTTGTTTGGTCTAGGGCAGGGCAGTCTATGAGGATATTGCCTTCATTTCTTACAATAAGATAAGAGGTTCCCCCTAATGTGTCCCGATTGGGTGGAAAAGCAAAAATGCTCTCTTGTGCGAAGTCCGATTGCAGAGAACCTCCGCTAGAAACTTCGTTAGAGAAAACAGCCCGTGGTGACTTAGTTGTATGGCTTGGCACTTGAGGTAGAGGGCACATAATCAAAGAACCGAAACTGAGGAGTTGTAGACAATCTGGTTACAGCGTGGAAATTCTAAAGAATTGAAACTTGAGCGTTAACCAGCACTGTTAACCGTTGTGAAAAAAAATTGGAATTTGAAGTCTGCCTTGTAGTTAATGCTATGGTGCTGAAGCTACTGGTGGGACGTTTTGTCAAAATTACTGAAGATAATATGGCATTTTGGTTTCTATTTATCCTCCTTTTGGGGCTAGCTACTTATCTAATGGTGCAGCACAGCGTCGCTCAGATCACCCGGACGCCAGTATGGTTGTTGTGGCTGGTTTTAATGGCACCAGCATTACTGTTGAGTGGATGGACGCTGGTGTATGGGCCAAAACAACCTCCACCGCCAGCGCTGATTCTTTGGTCGATATTCGTCTCTACAGTGTTGTACTGGACGTTGTTTCAATGGGGACGTCGATCGCCAAGAGATACACAGACCCAAACCCAACCCCAAGCCTCAGAATCACAGCCGACTATCCAGCCGATTACAGAACCAATAGTGCGTCCCATTGAGCCAACAGAAGAAACTCAACTACGAAATTGTTTTCCTTGGTCTGTATACTACGTTCAAAATATTGAGTATCGACCACAAGCCGTGATTTGCCGTGGTCAGTTGCGAACTAAAGCTAGCAACGCCTACCAGCAGATTAAGACTAATATTGAAGCACAATTTGGCGATCGCTTCCTGCTGATCTTTCAAGAAGGCTTAAATGACAAACCTTTCTTTGTACTGGTTCCTAACATTCAAGCTGCTAAAGAAAGAAATACACCACGACGCGAACAGGAACGCTTAACTCGACCAGGATTAGCACTTCTACTACTAGCAGCTACTTTGGTAACTACTACCTTGGTGGGAGTGGAAATTGCTGGTGTTTCTCTTCCGCCTATATGGCAAATTGGTTCTTTTTTCAAAGTTCTATCTAACCCAGATGTTCTATTCAAAGGATTGCCCTATGCTTTAGGGTTAATGACTATTTTGGGTATTCACGAACTTGGGCATTATTTAACAGCTAAATTCTACAAGATTCGCTCGACTTTACCTTACTTTATTCCCATACCCTTCTTCTTGGGAACTTTTGGGGCATTTATTCAGATGCGTAGTCCGATTCCCAACCGCAAAGCTTTATTTGACGTTAGTATAGCTGGGCCAATTGCAGGCTTTGTGGTGACTGTGCCATTACTAATATGGGGTTTGGCTCATTCTGATGTAGTTTCTATCACTGAAAAAACCCGACTTTTGAATCCTGATGCCCTTAATCCCAAGTATTCCATTTTACTTGCGGTACTCTCGAAGCTAGCCTTGGGTAGTCAGTTAACGGCAAAATCAGCCCTTGATTTGCATCCAGTTGCAGTAGCTGGTTTTTTGGGACTAATTGTTACAGCCTTAAATTTAATGCCTGTGGGACAGCTAGATGGAGGTCACATTGTCCATGCGATGTTTGGACAACGAACTGCGATGATAATTGGGCAAATTGCTCGCGTGTTATTGCTATTACTGGCTTTAGTAAGAGAAGAATTTTTGGTGTGGGCAATTATCTTATTATTTATGCCATTGATTGATGAGCCTGCGCTAAATGATGTCACTGAATTGGATAACCAACGTGACGTTTGGGGATTACTGGCAATGGCGTTATTGATTGTAATTATTTTGCCACTACCGCAGGCGATCGCTAACTTTTTGCAAATTTAAAAAGTTTCAACGCCAAGAGAAATATATCTAAGTTTTTTCCCACTATGGAATCAACCACAGCTTGGTATTTTTTTATTTGGATTTCTTCTAACATAAAAATGTGCGTTATGGACATTAGTCCTAACGCACCGAAAAACGCAGTAAAAATTTAGGATGGTGCGTAAGAGAGCGGCATAACACAGCCTACAAAACCTAACTCGATACTGAATTAGCCGCCTCAGAAGCCTTCGCAGCTGGTGGAAAACCACCCATGCGAATCTCAGAAGTAAAGGAAGCGATACTAAATCCATCAGAACTCTTGAGGACATTTACCCGCATTCGCAAATTGGGGCTAGCAAACCACAGACGCTCTTCTAACGACATGGTTTCATCCTCTATAGTTAAGATTAAAGCACCATCGCTGTCAAATTTATAGTGTCCGGCAACTGGAGTTTTATTAGCATCAACCACTTCCCGCAGTAACTTACCTTCATCTGGATTATCTGCATCAGTTACAGAAACTAACACAGTTGAACCACTGTGTTTTGTTTTATCTTTTTCTATTGTGCCGTTCCAGGTAATTTTGGCAGCACAAGAGGCAGAACTAGGATTAATTTCGTACTGTTGACACAGTTTGATCACTTGTGGATCATCTAGTGCCAGCGCCTCAATAATGATGTCTGACTTACTCTCTTCAGATTGGTTAAAAGCCAAATGTTGACTAGTACGATGAGAAAACCATTTACCAGTACTTAACTGAAAAAACTCTTCAATATTCATGAATGAAATTACCCTGCATCAAAATGCTAAAATTCCCACTTAATTATTAAAAGGTAGCAGGATGCTCTAATATTATTAAGCTTGATTGTCTATTTCCTCAAGCTTCTTGAGGCCAATCCTAGCTGCCTCAGCAACATTGAAATGATTGTCTTTTTCTAAGTATTTTAAAGCTGAAACACTTTTGGGAGTAGGAAGATTACCCAAAGCTTCTGCCAAACGCTGCCTTACAAACCAGTCATCTGATTGGGCAAAGCGCAGGATCTGATCGACTGACTCAATGTCTTGAATTTCACCCAGTGCAGAGATTGCAGCTTGTTGCAACACTACTTCTTTGCTATCCAATGCTTGAATAAGTATTTGATGGGCACGAGGATCTTTAATGTTACCAAGAGAAACGGCTGCACTAAAGCGTACTAGCCAATCAGTATCTTCATAAAATGCCCGTGAAAGCACCTCAAAAGCTCTGGCATCACCTAAATATCCTAAAGCACCAGCAGCATCAGCGCGTATCCCATAATCGGGGTCATTTTCGAGAATTCTGACCAAAATTGAATAACATTCTGGTGTCGGCTTAATTCCAAGGGCAAAAATTGCCATAGATCGCAGTTGCAAAGATTCGTCGTCTAGTACCTTTTTAATCAAAGGAACTGCATCCTCAGGGGACGCATGACGCAGATTGGCTAGGGCTACCATGCGATCGCGTAAATTCGGACTTTCTAACTGAGTAGAAATTTCTTGTAAGCTTAGAGTTGCCATTTAATTCAAAGCGTTTTCTTTACTTATCTTAATTTACCCGATCCGTTCATCAGGCTGTGGCCATAGTGAAGTAGGAGTTTGGCCACTTTACAAAATGGCTCAATTATGAATGAAAAATAAATAAATGTTACAAGAGGAGGCCAAAGGCACGAGGAAAAAAGTATTAATGAAAACTTTAATTGTGGGTATAAAGCTTATCAGTATAAAATGTTGGTTTTTTCCTCAAACGTCACTTACTTTTCCCTTGTAACTAGCCCCGAACAAGTTGGGAAAACCGCAAGGGCATAGTGGCTCTCCAAGCAACGCCGATTTCAGTTTTTAGCCTCAATTAAACCATATTGGTTTTTAAAGAACCTGACTATTTGTAGAAATCTGGTTCAAACTATATATTTAAACTAGCTTTGAGAACGGAGAGGGAGAGATTCGAACTCTCGGAAAACTTTCGCCCTCACAGACTTTCCAGGTCTGCGCCTTAAACCACTCGGCCACCTCTCCAGGTGCCACAAGTTACGATCATACTATAGAATCCCAGAAAATGCAAAGATAAAGAAAGATATTTTAAATTGAATCTGAAAGTCCCAATTCTAAAACGCAAATCCAGATGTCCCGTACATACACAATTAGAGTTCGCGATCGCGCCACTGGCCAAACTCACACCCTACAAGTCCCAGAAGACCGCTACATTCTGCACTCTGGCGAAAAACAAGGGGTAGAACTGCCGTTTTCTTGCCGTAACGGGGCTTGTACCACTTGTGCGGTAAGAGTTTTATCGGGAGAAATTTACCAACCGGAGGCGATCGGATTGTCGCCAGATTTACGTCGACAAGGTTATGCCTTGTTGTGTGTGAGTTATCCCCGTTCTGACTTGGAGGTGGAGACACAAGACGAAGATGAAGTCTACGAACTCCAGTTTGGCCGCTATTTTGCGAGGGGGAAAGTAAAAGCGGGTTTACCGTTAGATGAGGAATAAACAATTGAATAAGGCAGGAGGCAGAAGGCAGGAGGCAGGAGGTTTTGCTCATCAACCCTACCTGAGAGAGAGTCACTTGAAGAAGTGGGGCATTCAAACCCAAATCTCTGGTCGCAGCATGAGGCAAAAGACATTATTCCTCCTGCCTCTTTTGTTCAAAATTACCGATCGCGCAACAGCGACCATAGGCAAAATTTTAATGCCTATGCGTCTTGGTGATTGGGTGCGAAAAATAGCGATTTTGGCTTGCTTGTTGCTCTTAGTGAGTTGCCAAGGTAAAAACCAACTGCCAAACAATGAGGCTCAAGTAAAAGTAGCGCGGGTAGTTAGTGGGCAAAGTTTGGAAGTGATAGGCATGGCTGAACAACCAAATTTAATTTCCCAAGTGCGGTTAGTTGGCATTGATGCACCAGATTTGCGACAGCGCCCTTGGGGGGACGCAGCAAAAGAACAGCTAGAAAATCTAATTGGAGGTGCAGAACAATCGGTAACGCTGGAGTTTGATTTAGAAACAAAAGACAAAATCGGACGAACTCTAGCTTATGTGTGGAAAAATAAGGTGTTGTTGAATGAGGAATTAGTGAAACAAGGGAACGCAATGTTTGTTGAGCGATCGCCTAATCACAAATATGACCAGCGTTTAGAACGTGCCCAACAATGGGCTAGACTCATGGGCCAAGGAATCTGGAACCCAGAAAAACCCATGCACCTCACTCCTGCTGAGTTTCGCCGTCAAAATCTTTGAGGAGTGGGGAGTGGGGAGTGGGGAATGGAGGATGGGGGATGAGGGAGCAGAGGAGGCAGGGGAAGAAAACGAATGACAAATGACAAATGACTAATAACTAATGACTAATCTACAAATTTTTCTAGATATTGCTACTGAAGCGGCCTTAGCTGCTGGTGTTGTTTTGCAAGGTTATTTAGGTAAATTAGAAGACGCAATTATTGAAAAGAGTCGCCCTGGTGATTTAGTAACTGCTGCTGATAAAGCCTCAGAAGAGGTGATTTTAGAAATTTTGCGTCGCCACTTTCCCGATCACTCTATCCTTGCGGAAGAATCAGGTAAATTAGGTAATCAAGAGAATGAATACCTTTGGGCAATAGATCCCCTAGATGGGACAACCAACTACGCTCATCAATACCCATTTTTTGCTGTTTCCATTGGACTGTTAATTAATGGCGTTCCGCAACTTGGTGTAATTTATGACCCTTTTCATAATGAGCTATTCCGGGCTGCTGCTGGCTTGGGAGCAACGCGTAATCGTCGCCCCATTCAGGTTTCGGTAACATCGGAACTTAATAAAAGCTTACTAGTGACAGGATTTGCTTACGATCGCCGCGAAACCTCTGATAACAACTATGCAGAATTTAGTCACCTGACTCATCTTACTCAAGGAGTCAGACGTAGCGGTTCTGCATCGCTAGATTTGGCTTATGTCGCTTGTGGACGTGTCGATGGTTACTGGGAACGAGGGCTTTCTCCTTGGGATATTGCCGCCGGGATAATTTTGTTACAAGAGGCTGGGGGCAAAGTTACCGCCTACGATGGGACACCTGTCAAAATTGAGTCAGGTAGAATTCTTGCTACAAATAGTTATATTCACGATACTCTCAGTAACGAACTTTTACAAGTTCCACCACTGTCAGCATGGGTTTAGCAGGTGGGAGCTTTCCCTCTGACTTTGGGTAAACTAAGAGGAATCTAACTGCTGCTTTGGTGCAAAACCTCTATATGTCTTTCAAAATAGATCGTGGACTATTTAAATATGATTTCATAGATCATCACGCAGTTTTATGCGTTCCAGTGGATGCGGATGTCAAAGAGATTCGCAAACGCTATCTTAAAATTGCCCGTCGCTTACACCCGGATAGTAGTTTTACTGAAACTGATGAACAAAAACAGCTAGGCAACGAATTTTTATCAAAGCTGGTTAACCCAGCTTACGAAAAACTGTGTGGCGATCGCACTCGCACGGAATATATTTTAATTTTGTCGCAAATTGGCAAGCGCCTGCTACAAGAATCTACTTCAGTGACTCTCACCACCGAGTTGGCTAAACAGTTAGCCCAGACACCCAATCTTGAGCATTTCTATAAAAGTGCGATCGCTAAAATCGGCGAAACCCAATATGATTCTTTAGAGCAAGCACTGCAAGTCATTGCCCAAGTTAGTGAGTTGAATTTAGTGTATTTAATGCGGAATGCAAGTAAATCATCCGCAGCGCCGCGGCCACCTGCTCAACCCAAAGTCGAATCAGTTACGCCTCAGCCAAATACACCACCAGCACCAACACCAGCACCACCAAAAGAAGACTCGATTGTAGAACAATATATTCGTCGCGCTCAATCTTTGATTGATAAAAACCAATTTGCTCAAGCCAAAGTAGAGTTGCAGGATGGCCTGAAGCTAGAACCTAAAAATAGTCACTGCCATAGTTTAATTGCAATGGTGTATTTGAAGCAAAATCAGCTAAAAATGGCAAAAATCCACTTCGACAATGCCCTCAAATTAGACCCCAATGACGAAGCGGCTTTGCAATGGAAACCTAAAATAGATAAAGCTCTAGGACAACAACCAAGTGATCATAAGGTGACTTCATCCGCCAATAATGGAGATAAGCAACCAGAGAAATCTGGTAGTGGTGGTTTGTTCGGTGGTTTGTTTGGTGGGAAGAAAAAATAATGGTGTATCAACCAGCAGCAGGAGCCAGGGATTTATTGCCCTTGGATGTGGAGAAAAAACGCTGGATTGAAGATAGATTACAGCAGGTGTTTCACCGTTGGGGATATCACAGGATTATCACCTCGACTTTAGAACGCATGGATACTCTGATGGCGGGAGAAGCAATCCAGCGCCAGATGGTGATTCAACTACAAAATGGCGAAGATGATGAATTAGGGCTACGTCCAGAATTAACAGCATCCATTGCTCGTACAGTAGTCACTCGCATGGCAAATGCAACTTATCCGCAACGGTTGTACTACAACGCTAATGTGTTTCGCCGCACTTGGGATAGACACAATCGCCAGCAAGAATTTTATCAAGCTGGGGTGGAATTATTAGGTGCTGGCGGATTGTTGGCGAATGGGGAAGTACTACTGTTAGTAGCAGATTGTTTAGCAGCACTAGGGTTGCAGGAATGGCATTTAATTTTAGGTGAAGCGGGAATTACCCGATCGCTCCTGAGTGCTTTTCCTGCTAATTTACAGGATAAAGTTCGCAGTGCGATCGCTCATCTTGATCGCATTACTATAGATACTTTACCCCTAAGTGATAAACTACGCGATCGCGCCCGAACCATGCTTGATTTGCGTGGCCCCAGTGCAGACGTGTTGCAAAAAGTTAGTAGTTTGGATCTAGATGAAGAACAGCGAGAGGCAGTAAATAACCTCAAATCCCTAGTAGAATTACTAGAATCAGAGAAAAAATTTCCGTTAATCCTCGACCTCAGCCTTATCCAGACCATAGACTATTACACTGGTATCGTCTTTGAAGTTGTTAATGATACCGAATCTCAAGCTAGAGTTTTAGGGCGCGGTGGTCGCTACGACCAGCTTTTAGGGCTATATCATCCCCAAGGAGAAAACATTCCCGGTATTGGTTTTGGACTAAATATCGAAGATTTATACCAAGTTCTGTTGTCTACTCAGCAATTACCACAAGCAACTCCAACGAGTGACTGGTTGGTAGTACCAGAGACGGCTAGCGCTAACGCCTCTGCCTTTGCTTACGCGCAAAAACTCAGAGATTCTACTGATTTGGTACGCGTAGAAATTGATTTAGGGGGAAGGGATGCAGATGCTATTCGCCAATATGCAAGCGATCGCGGCATTGCCCAAATTGTTTGGATGAAAGCTGATGGCTCCCCAAAAATTGAACCATTGCGTTAGTGGGAATTGAGCATGGGGCATGGGTAAAAATTAATAGTTCTTCCCCTGCTTCCCCTGCCTCCTCTGCCTCCCCTGCTCCCTAATCCCCACTCCCCACTCCCCACTCCCCTGCTAGGCTAGAAATAGCCGATACAGAAAAGAGGGAATCGAGAACATGCCGCACACAATTGTTACAGAAGTCTGTGAAGGCGTTGCTGACTGCGTAGATGCCTGTCCAGTAGCTTGTATTCATGATGGCCCAGGCAAAAATGCCAAGGGAACTGATTGGTACTGGATTGATTTTGCCACTTGCATCGATTGTGGTATATGTCTCCAAGTTTGCCCAGTAGAAGGGGCAATTCTTGCAGAAGAACGACCAGAGTTGCAAAAAACTCCTTAATAGTCCATAGTCAACAGTCAATAGCTATTTTTAACTTGACTGTTGACCAATGACAAATGACAAATGACAAATGACAAATGACTATTTACTAGATGTCCAAAATGTCCACGCTGGATACATTAAAGATGTAGATATCCTGCAAGGCGTAAATTTCCGCGTTGCACCAGGCGAATTGGTAACTGTGATTGGCCCCAACGGCGCTGGTAAATCTACTTTAGCAAAAGCAATTTTTGGGCTTTTGATCCCGCACACAGGGACAATTACCTTCAAAGGTGAAAATCTCGTGGGGCTAAAGTCCAATGAAATAGTTCAGCGAGGAATGTGCTACGTACCGCAAATCGCCAATGTTTTCCCCTCCCTTAGTGTTGAAGAGAACTTGGAGATGGGTGCTTTTGTGCTTAACGTTCCTCTGAAACCAATTAAAGATAAAATATTTGCTATGTTCCCCAGACTAAGCGATCGCCGTCGTCAACGCGCTGGTACTCTCTCCGGGGGAGAACGCCAGATGCTAGCGATGGGTAAAGCTTTGATGTTGGAACCTAGTTTGCTGATTTTGGATGAACCATCTGCTGCTTTGTCCCCGATTTTGGTGACACAAGTGTTTGAGCAGATTAAACAAATTAATCAGGCGGGTACTGCGATCGTATTAGTGGAACAAAATGCCCGTAAGGCTTTAGAAATGGCTAATCGCGGCTATGTACTGGAGTCAGGACGCGATGCTATTTCAGGCCCAGGTCAAGAACTGTTGAACGATCCTAAAGTGGGTGAGCTATATCTGGGAGCAGGTAAAAGACATTAATTCGGATTTTCACTCTTGCCCCCATTCAATATAAGACCACTTTAATCAGGAAACTTCATCAGGCGATAGCGATGTTTAAGGCGGGGTGCGCCTACGCTATCTATAAACTAATACAAAAGCTAGAACTATTCCTGCCACTGCCGCGACCGTCGTTTTCGATGCTCAAAGAATTCTCCCCAATAATCCTTGCGTTTCTAATCACATCTACAGGGAGTAAAAAGGTAAAACAGGACATTCATTCAGGAAAAAATGACTAAAATGCAAATTAACCGGATTGGGCAGAACCCCAATTCAACAGGAAGGCTTACTGAAGTTCCTATATATAAAGTTCTGCATCAGTTTTTAATATACTGCTGAGTCGCAACAAATCCTGCAAAGCAGCTCCAGAGGAAACCTGGGGCGTTTTCTTATGGTATAAAAACGCCTATGTTTACCAAATCAAAATTGATTAAGTGCTTTTGGCAATTTGGCATCCAAAATTTTTCTGTTGCAGTTTTAATTGAAATATCAACAGGGTTACTGGGACATTGAGAAAATTCTACAAGGGAGCGATTCCCGTCTCAAAAATCCCACCCAATGGCCAGTTGTTGACGTTTGTGTGAACTACCCTTTTAGGGTTGGATGCACTTAACAAGCACAAGCGTCACCGCTTCACCACAACTGGCTAGAAATTAAACAGAAAATATATAGTACAAATGGTCTAATATCATTTCACGAAATATCTGATATATAAGTAGGAGCGTACAGCCAATTCATTATAATATTGCAAAAATTTTTGGCGGAGGTATTAACATACTAAAGCGATCGCTACCATTTATTTAATCTGTAGCTGCCTAAGTTTATTATTTGCCGACAGTAGTAACTCTTGAGCTTTAAGATAGGCTGTAGTACCATTTTGCACTTTTTCTAACTGATTAATAATACTTTGCAATTGGCTCAATACCCGATTGTGCTGTACATCATGAGCATCAGCAGGAATTGAAGCTAAAAAGCTTTCAATTTCTCGTTGTGCTGCTTCTAAAGCCTCCACACCATCTGCCTCAGCTTGCCGCCTTACCTTAACTTGACCTAAATTAGCCTCATAAATTGCTAATAATTTCTGTGCCTCGGTATAACCAGCTACGTCTTTTGAAGGAATCTCTTTAAGCCGCTCAATTGCTTCTATCCACAAATTTTCTATTTGTCGCCATTCAGTTACGGTGTGTGGTGGATTTTGACCAGCTTTGGCAGCTTGCCAAGAAAATTGTCGCGCTGCGGTAATTAAGGCACTGATGCGATCGTTTCCAGCGGTCAATCCGACAACTTCCTGAAACTCACGCTTATAATTATCTAGTTGGTTTTGTACAGTTTTTCCTGCCAGAGTTTGACCAGGAATCTGCTCTAATTGATTAAGCGCCGTCTGCCAAGCAGCTGTTGCAGTCTGTTTATCAGTTGCTGTTGTGGCGTGTTCATATTGTTGTTTGGCATTTAATAGGGTCTGCATATTATTGGTAAGCAAAGACTGAGCATTCTTTTCTTGAAAAACTTTAGCTTCTAGTTGTCCAACTTGACTCCGAAATGCATTAAAACCGTAGATGCTAAAGCGCGAATCGTACCACCAATATCTGTATTCAGACCAATCGTTAACAAAGGAAGTTGGTAACTGATCTAAATGTTTTTGTGCTTCGTGTAGCTTCTCTTCTCCCAAAGCCAAATCTGCTGGACTGGTAGCTTTTTCAATCAATTGTTCAGCTTGCTCGACTGATACCAACGCCTGTCGATAGTGATTATCCATACTTATATAGCTGGGTAGCAACAAAAAAGGTGCATGGAGTATCAGCGGACGGCGAATCACCTGGTAAGGCTGGTTTGCCACCCAAATCACACCAATCGGAATACCGATAAGTATTGTTATCCAAATAAGTTTACTACCTATACCCCGCTTGGTTTTGCTATGCACTTGCTGAGAGGATTTTTTGAGAGCCTGCCTCTCTAGCTCCATTTCATGCTCTAATTTAGCTAGATTTTTAGGGGTTAATGGTGTTGTAGATGGTTGGATAGGGGCAAATGGATCTATGCCAGAGCTATTTTGAGAATTTTTACGTAGAAAATTCCAGTTGATTTTGTTTAAAAAAGTCATAAATATAGCCAATACTGTGTTAAGTATTCCCAAAGAATACAGAAAATATATACATAGGGGTAAATAATTGGTTTGTAGTAAATATTTTGTCTTACTAAAACTTGCTATAAGCGATGAATCGCTTACTACGAACTAGGATTTTCTTATATGTTTAGTTATGCCTATATACTTAAGTTCTAAATTACGATGCTATCTGAAGATTAAATGACTCTTAAATCGTGTAAAAGGGTACTATTGCATCTTGCTTAAGTCTGATATCTTTCTGAGAACAGCTTTGTTTTCTGGTAGATTGATGAGTCGAATTAATGGATTTGTAGGGCGACGTAATTTCTTAAAATTTGCCAGTTTAGTAGGTATTACAGCTACTGCTTTTGGTGATAGTTTTTGGAATACAGAGCAAACTGCTATTGCTGATATTCATCCAGGCAACCCTAATCCAGTTAGTCCTAATGAAGCTATCAGACGCTTACTGGATGGTAATCAACGATTTATCCAACAAAAACGTAAATATCCCGATCAATCACTAGAACATTTGCGATTAGTTGCTAAAGCTCAATATCCCTTTGCCGCTATATTAGGTTGTGCAGATTCCAGAGTCCCTGCGGAAATCGTCTTCGATCAAGGACTTGGAGATTTATTTGTTGTGCGAGTTGCTGGTAATGTCGTCAGTGACACAGTTATAGGTAGTCTGGAATATTCTACAACAGTTTTAGGTTCGCAGTTGATTGTGATTTTAGGTCATAAAAGATGCGGTGCAGTAGCAGAAGCAATCAAAAACGAACCACTTTCTGGCAGAATTGGTTTGATTATTGAGGGTATCAAACCATCTGTAGAAAGAGTAAAGTTAAGAACGGGTGATAGTATGCAGAATGTAGTTATAGCGAATATTCAATATCAGGCTGAAAAATTGCAGGAAAGCTCAACAATTTTAGCTAAATTGAGCAGTGAAGGTAAACTAAAAATTGTTGGCGCTTGTTACGATATTGACACTGGTAAAGTCGACATTATTACTTGAAAATCATAAATTATTGGCGTAGTATTCTCAGGGTTAGCGCGTCTCAAAACCTATTGACAAGAGGACTGGCCCGATCAGCAATCTTTGTTGGAAACAAAGTGACATCATCCGAGGTAGGGTAAGATTTAATTCATCTCGCTGCCAACTGAAAGTAATGTCAACAGGATTTCAGAACAAGAAAAGCAAAACCAAAGCATCTTTTGCACCTAGCGTAAACAGCTTTGACATTACCAGTAAGTTTCAAGAATACTTCACACAAGTAAAAGACCCAAGAACAGAAAGGACGAGATGGCATTTACTTACTGATATCATTACCATTTCCATTTTGGCAGTAATCGCCGCCGCTCAAGGTTGGGAAGATATTGAAGAGTATGGGCTCAATAAAAAAGAATGGTTGCAAACATTTTTAGAACTACCGTTTGGAATCCCCAGCCCTGATACTTTTAGAAGGGTGTTTGAGAGAATTAACCCCAAAGAATTTGAGCAATGTTTTCAGGTGTGGATACAATCATTGGTTGAGAAGTTAGGAGTAGAAGTAGTTGCCATAGACGGTAAAGCTCTCAAAAGCTCATATGACCGCAAATCCCAACTAAAAGCTTTACATCTGGTTAGTGCCTGGTCTAGTGAACACCGTTTGGTCTTGGGACAAACGAAGGTTCATGCCAAATCGAATGAAATCACCGCAATTCCAGCACTCTTAGAAATGTTGGACATCTCCAGCTGTATCATTACTATTGATGCAATGGGTACACAGAAATCAATTGCCGAAGAAATCATAGAAGCTAATGCCGATTATATCTTGAGTCTCAAAGATAATCATCCTAAGCTACACCAAACAGTGAAGAATTGGTTTGAAATCGCACAATCTCTTGGGTTTAAAAATGTTGAGGTGAATATTAGTCGGCGGGTAGAAAAAGGGCATCACAGAATTGAAAATCGCAAAGTTTACACAGTGCCAGTCTCACAAATTCCTGCACTTTATGAACAAGACGATTGGGTAGGACTGAAAACAGTCGTTATGGTAGTGCGTTCAATTCAACATTGGAATAAGATTACCAATGAAGTACAATTTTATATCTCTAGTCTTGCTAGTGATGCTAACAAAATTGGTAGTGCAATTCGACAGCACTGGGGCATCGAGAACTCTGTTCATTGGACATTAGATGTTACCTTCCATGAAGATGAATGTCGGATTCGTTCTCTGCACAGTCCACAAAATTTTGCTTTGCTACGTCGCATTGCCCTTAATGCCCTAGAGAGAGAATCATCTTTTCGCCGCAGTATTCGGCAAAAGTCACGGCGCGCGGCTATGAATGACCAGTACATGGTTTCTGTGTTGGCTGCCGCTCTTTGCAACTCTTCCCCTTTGCTAGAATCCACCTGTCAATAGTGTTTGAGATGCGCTAACCCTGGTAGTATTCTTAGTTTAATTATGTTTCAAAAAATAATGAGTTATTGATAGTATTGAAAATTAATCAAATTCATTGATCAGCTTAAAAAATATTCCTTATACCATTTAACGAAATACCTGTTACCTATTATATATTGATAGGGGAGTCGATGCCTGGGTTAGTCTACGCTAACGCAAACTCATAAAAATTAAGAAAAACCTAAAAGCAAGGCACAATCGCAGCTTGTAACAAATAAATCCGGCAGGGGCCATATAACAAGGCCGCCCGCCAGGAAGGTATAGTATATTCTGGCCATGTTTGATCAGGTTAGCGCTTATTTGTAAAAAATAATTGCATATCCCTAGATACAATAACTAAACACTTTGGAAAACACAGTTAAGAAAAGTTACTAAATAGGTTAATTTCTAATTAAAACCAAAAATTCCCCAAATAAGTAAATAAGTGAGTAGGGGGCAACAAGGGGGAAAATAAAAATTACATCGTTCCCCTCTGCTCCCTGCCCCTCTGCCTCTTTCCAATACCCAATGCCCCATAATATAAGAAAGCGCTTCACACTTCTTAAATAATCAGCTTTATTAGAACAATGGCAAGAGACTTGCGGGGATTCATTAAAATTTTGGAAGATAAGGGACAATTACGGCGAATTTCAGCTTTAGTTGACCCAGATTTAGAAATTGCTGAGATTTCCAACCGGATGCTGCAAAAAGGTGGCCCAGGATTGTTGTTTGAAAATGTCAAAGGCGCTTCTTTCCCTGTGGCAGTGAATTTGATGGGAACTGTGGAAAGGATTTGCTGGGCGATGAATATGCAGCATCCAGAGGAGTTGGAAACTCTGGGGAAAAAACTAAGTATGCTGCAACAGCCAAAACCGCCGAAGAAGATTTCCCAAGCGATAGATTTTGGGAAAGTGCTGTTTGATGTGGTAAAAGCGAAACCAGGACGGGACTTTTTCCCTGCTTGTCAGCAAGTTGTAGTTCAAGGCGATGATTTAGATTTAAACAAGTTGCCCTTGATACGTCCTTATATTGGTGATGCTGGCAAGATTATCACTTTGGGACTAGTAATTACCAAAGATTGCGAGACGGGTACTCCAAATGTAGGTGTGTATCGCTTGCAACTACAATCCAAGAATACGATGACGGTTCACTGGTTATCGGTGCGGGGTGGGGCAAGGCATTTGCGAAAAGCGGCCGAACGTGGGAAGAAATTAGAAGTTGCGATCGCACTTGGTGTAGATCCTTTAATTATCATGGCAGCAGCTACACCTATACCTGTAGATTTATCAGAATGGCTGTTTGCTGGACTTTACGGCGGTTCTGGTGTGCAGTTGGCGAAATGCAAAACTGTCGATTTAGAAGTTCCCGCAGATTCAGAATTTGTTTTAGAAGGGACGATTACACCAGGAGAAGTTTTATCGGATGGGCCTTTTGGCGACCACATGGGTTATTACGGCGGTATAGAAGACTCGCCATTGGTACGCTTTGAGTGTATGACGCACCGGAAAAATCCGATTTACTTAACAACATTTAGCGGTCGTCCACCTAAAGAAGAAGCGATGATGGCGATCGCACTAAATCGTATTTATACGCCTATTCTGCGGCAACAAGTATCAGAAATCGTTGATTTCTTCCTACCAATGGAAGCTTTGAGTTACAAAGCGGCGATTATCTCTATTGATAAGGCATATCCGGGACAAGCGCGACGGGCAGCTTTAGCGTTTTGGAGTGCTTTACCACAATTTACTTACACCAAATTTGTAATTGTTGTGGATAAAGACATAAATATTCGCGATCCGCGTCAAGTTGTGTGGGCAATTAGTTCTAAAGTTGACCCAGTGCGGGATGTCTTTATTCTGCCAAATACACCTTTTGATACCTTGGATTTCGCCAGTGAAAAGATTGGCTTAGGTGGACGGATGGGAATTGATGCGACTACAAAGATTCCGCCGGAAATAGACCATGAGTGGGGTTCGCCTTTGGAATCTGATCCAGATGTAGCGGCGATGGTAGAGAGGCGATGGGCGGAGTATGGTTTGGCAGAGTTGCAGTTAGGAGAAGTAGACCCGAATTTATTTGGCTACGATATGAGGTAATACTATTTCACGAAATACCTGATAAAGATAGATATGTAGGGGCGTACATCTGTACCCCTCTATAGCTGATGCCATAAAATTAAAATTTTGGTTTTGAGATATTTGTTATGACTTATCCATTTCCAGGAATGAACCCGTATTTAGAAGATCCTGAATTATGGCCAGGAGTACATGGGAGACTAATAGTTGCGATCGCAGATTATCTATCTCCTCAACTACGTCCTAAATATTTTGTCGCTATTGAAGAACGAATTTATCAAACTACTGGCGATGACAAACTTTTGGTTGGTATTCCTGATGTAATAGTACAAAATTCACAGGCAGCAATAAATCCTAAAATACCAAATATAGCTGTAGCTACACCTGCAATTAAACCTAAAACAGTGACAGTTCCCATACCTGAGATAGTAAAGGAAAGATATTTAGAAGTGCGAAAGGTGGGAACAAAAGAAGTAGTGACAGTAATTAAAATTTTATCACCTAAAAATAAACGTACAGGAGAAGGACGCAACGCAGACGAAATTAAGCGGCAGCGAGTATTGGGAAGTTTAACACATTTGGTGGAAATTGATTTATTGCGTGTTGGGGAACCAATGTTAGTTTTTGGAAATGGTACGCAAAATGATTATCGGATTTTGGTAAGTCGGGCAGAAAATCGTCCCCAATCTGATTTATATGCTTTTAATTTGCAAGATATAATTCCTGCATTTTCATTGCCTTTGCAAGCTGGTGATAGTGAACCTTTGGTGGATTTGCAGAGTTTATTAGCTGGGATTTATGATCGTGCAAGTTATGACTTGGTAATAGATTACAGCAAAGAGCCAGTGTCCAAATTTCCAGAAGAGAATGTAGTTTGGGCAAACGCATTGTTACGGGAGAAAGGACTGCGTTAAAGAAGAAAATAGGAGTTAAATCAATGCCTTCCATATTTCCTGGAATGAACCCGTATTTAGAACATCCTGAATTATTTCCAGGGTTACATCACTTGCTAATTAGTGAAATTGCCAGGTTTTTATCTCCCCAATTGCGTCCTAAATATCGAGTTGCTGTAGAGGTGCGGATGTATGAAACCACTGATGAGAATTCATTACTTGTTGGCATTCCTGATGTGATTGTGAAGAATCGGCAGACTGTAACTGATTCTACAAATACAAATGTAGCAGTAGCCGCACCAACGCCTGAACCTATAAAAGTAAAGATTCCTATGCCTGTTTCCATCAGGGAAGGATATTTAGAAGTGCGAGAAGTAGGAACAGAGGCATTAGTTACTACTATTGAAATTTTATCTCCTACAAATAAACGTACAGGGAAAGGACGGCAGACATATCAAGAGAAACGCGAACAAGTATTAGCCAGTCGTAGTAATTTAGTTGAAATTGATTTACTGCGTAAAGGTGAACCAATGCCAATGATGGGCAACGATATTCAGAGTCACTATCGAATTTTAGTTTGTCGTGGCGATCGCCGTCCTTATGCTGACTTATATGCTTTTAATTTACCAGATATAATTCCACCTTTTCTCCTGCCTTTGCGTTCTGGAGATACGGAACCAGTTATAGATTTGCAGACATTGTTAAATGAGGTATATGATATCTACGGCTATGATTTGGTAGTAGATTATAGTCAACAACCAGTACCAGCGTTGTCAGAAGCAGATGCAGCTTGGGCTGATGCACTGTTGCGGGAGAAGGGTTTACTGTAGAACAACTTAATAGGATTTGAGATTTCTGTCACTTAACTGGGAATACTAACCGGAGATTCCTTGTAATACCGTTTCACTTTAAGGTTGATACATTTAGGCAAGCAGGGGAGCAGAGGGGAAAGAATTTGTATCAGGATTTTAGTGAAATGGTATAAGGTAAGACTGGATTCATAAAAAGATGAACTTGACTATTTCCCAAAGTAGCTTTTCTGAGGGAGTTGGTTCACATCGCATCTGTCGCGCTAATGGCTTAAGTTTTTTCCAAAGTTCGTGTGGGGTTTACCAAGGGTATCACGGAACCCCACCCCCTAACCCCCTCCCCGCTCTTCGAGAGGGGGGACTGGAATCGGTGAGAGAGTTTGGGTTGGGGTTTTGATTTTGGGTCATTTGCGCGATTGGTGGTTAGCTAATATTTCATGTATTATTAAGAGCGATCGCACTCTCTCAACTCTTTAAAACTCTGGCATAATCAGACATGGCTGCACCTAAAGAGTTAATTAAAAGCTTTACGCCGAATAGATATTTTAATAGAATAATCTCATCAAAAGATTCGCAGAAACATAATGGACTGGATTACACTACTGCGATCGCTACAGTCTGATTTTATTAAAAGGTTAACATCTGGTTCTCTGCTTCATTGTGAAACAGAAGGTCAATATAGTGAATTAACTATAATCTCTGGAGAGAGATTAAAGGCACTACGGGAATTTTGCTGGCAAATGGCTGAGAAATATAAGCGTGTTTTACCAGTCCGTGACGTTTTTCTTAGCTATCTTAAAGGGAAGTTGGGTGAGGAAGTTGTCAAAGAACGTTTAGCTGATTTTATTACGGAAGTCGATTATGAAAAGCGATTCGGTGGCGATGGCAATATAGATTTTACCTTGACTTCTGACCCATCTATTGGTATCGAAGTTAAATCTCGTCATGGTAGTATTGATAGAGTTAGATGGTCAATTAGTTCTGAAGAGGTTGAAAAAAATGCGGTTGTAGTTTGCATTTTGATTCAAGAAGATGTGAGTGAAGCCCAATCTGAATATCACCTTTTTTTGGCTGGTTTTCTCCCAACCCAGATGATTAAGTTGAAGACTGGTAAAATATCATTTGGGATTGAACAATTACTGTATGGTGGTGGTTTATGGTGTTATTTAGAACAGTTACAATCTTCTATAAATAATTCTTCTAGGCAACAAACACCAATTTATAAATATCTCCAGAAGCAAGAAATTGTATCATCTAAGCCAACTATTAATCAATTGACTAAATCTTATTTAAAACCAGAATATAGTAATGAAAATTTAAATACACTTTATGTAAGATTAGGTGATGAATGTTTTGAGAAAGGAGAATATTTAAATGCGATCGCTAACTATAATCAAGCCTTAAAAATTAAATCTAGTGATGTTGATTTATATTATAAACGAGGTTTAGCTCACTATCAAATAGGAGATTATGAAGCTGCGATCGCAGATTATTCTCAAGCAATTCAACTAAATCTTCATAATGCTAAATCTTTCAATAAACGAGGTTTAGCTCTGTCTCAACTAGGGCGGTTAGAAGAAGCAATTAATGATTATACTCAGGCTATCAGAATTAATCCTAATGTTGCCGTAGCTTATAAAAACCGGGCTGAAGCTCGTTCTCATGTCGGAGATAACCAAGGAGCAATTGAAGATTATACACAGGCTATTAAAATTAACCCCCATTATGCAGATGCTTATAAAAATCGTGGAATTACTCGTTATTTATTAGGCTCTCAACCAGGATTCCCCCAAGCAATTAAAATTAATCCTAAAGATGCCATAGCTTATAAAAAACGTGGTAATGCTCGTTCAGATTTAGGAGATTTTGAAGGAGCAATTGAAGATTATACCCAAGCAATCCAGATTAATCCTAATTATGCAGATGCTTATTACAACCGTGGTAATGCTCGTTCAGATTTAGGGGATTTTGAAGGAGCGATTGAAGATTATACCCAAGCAATCCAGATTAATTCAAATTATGCAGATGCTTATTATAATCGTGACAATATCCGTTTAGAAATAGCAGATAAACAGGGAGCAATTGAAGATTTTCAAAAAGCGGCAGATATCTATCGTCAAGAAGGTAAGCTAGAATTGCTCAAAGATACACGAGAAATAATATTAGATTTAGAAATAGAAGAATCATTAGATATTTTAAACTTCTAGAAAATCGATAATTTCGGATAAATAGCAAATTATTAGTATTATCATGTCCGCATAATTAATTATGATTCCCACAGTCATTGCACACAAACCCTTAATCCCCTCTCCGCAAGCGGGGAGGGGCGGGGTGAGGTTATTTGATTTAATGTGTAGCGGCGATTGATAATCGCCAAGGCTAGTAAGAAATTACACTACAAAATTGCTCCAGTCTCTTTCAAATAAACCCGCGTAAATGGTTCATCTTCACCCAAAGTATAATCTTCAATCAATCCTTTGCGACGGATAGAAATGTCGTTGCCTTTTCTAATTACCACAGTCGAACCATCAAAGACATCCCGTACCAAGATCATTTCAGTTTCGGTGGGATTATCCAAAACGACCATATTACTACTGCGGTAAAACATGCCCTCTTCATCTAGAATATCTTCCGCATACTCGGCAATGAGCAAATCAAGTTTTGGATGACGCAGCAAAGTTTGGACGTTACTGTTGTAATTTTTGCTTAATACTTTTTTCGAGCGATTCACAAAAACTGCATCACGACAAACAGCACCTATTGTCCAGTTGGGGTTTTGCAAAAGAATATGGTCAATTGTTGCTTGCAGTTCTTCAACTGAGATTTTATTAAAGGTAATAATCGGTATCCTGGCATCTGTACCCGACTCAAAAAAGGTTTCTAAGATATAAGAAGGCACATCAACGCTTTCACCAACAGAAGGTTTAAGATGCATCAAAACCCCTGGTGCAGCATTGATTTCCAAGATAGCAAAGTTACTGGATTTCCAAGATTCTGAGAGACTTTTCGTAATGACATCAATACCAAGGCAAGTCAACTGGAAGTGTTGGGCAATATCTTGCGCCAAGATAATATTGTCATCATGAACTGTCTTGGTTGCATCAATGCTCATACCTCCGGCTGAAAGATTGGCGACTTTACGTAGGTAAACAGTGCGCCCTTTCTCAATCACGCTGTCCAATGATAAGCGCTGTTCCTCTAGATAGAGTTCCATCGCTTCGTCGATCTGAATTTTACTCATCGGCGAGGTTGGCGTGTCTAAACGTGCAGGTTTCCGATTCTCTTGGCGGATTAATTCTGCAAGCGTTAAATAGCCATCACCAACAACCGATGCTGGACGGCGTTCTGTGGCGGCGACAAATCTGCCATTGACACACAACAAACGAAAATCTGATCCGGAAATACTTTTCTCAACAATTATCCGAGTTAGCTGATCTTCGGGAATTGCTGCCAGTGCCCTATTATAAGCAGCTTCGAGTTCTTTTGAATCTTGCACGTCAGCCGTAACGCCAATTCCTTTATGGCCTACCACTGGCTTAACTGCGACTGGGTAGCCAATTTGTCTTGCTGCCGCCAAGGCTTCCTTTTCAGAAAAGACGATATCGCCTTCAGGGACTGGGAAACCCAAGGTTTTTAAAAATGCCTTGCAGTCATCTTTGCGGGTGGTAAACTCTGAATCTAGATGGCTATCACAGTTAAATGTTGTTGCGACCCCTCGGACATGTTTTTTTCCTAAGCCGTATTGCATTAATCCTTCTTCCCACAAATAAAACGCGGGAATGCCTTTTTCGTAGGCTGTTCGCAATAAGGCGTAAACTGTGGGGCCACCATAGACAGAGGCGCGGAATTTATTTTGCAGCCTTACCAACTGTTCATCAAAGGTAAAGTCTTCATCTTGAGTAATGGCTTCAAACCAATCCCAAACAAAATAAGCTACCTCTCTAGTTGTGCGTTCATGTAGTGATTGAACGCTAATCCGCACAAAATCTGGATATGGCTTGACACTCCAACAGTTAAGGTGCAAATCCATGTCCAGTTTTCCGACTTCGGACACAACTTGAGCAAATAGATGAGCATAAGATTCGTAACTTTGGCTGCCCAGGTGGGGATAGCGATCGCTAATCTTTGCAATATAATCTTCGATGGGCAAAGGCTCTCTAGAGTCAACTAGAGTAAAATCAAATACTAGCGCTCCTATATCTAAATAGGGGTTGGGCCCAACATAATGCTTGAAGTTGAAAATATCGAATACATCCGTTCTTCTAGCATTAATGCGGACTAAATCACTGCTTTTTTGTAGAACCATTGATTACAAACCTTTGGCTAAACACCCTGAAATTTCAATGCTGAGTTTTGGTTACTCAGACTTATTGATTGTAAATTAACTCACATTATTTTTTGAGAGTGATGGCAAAGCCATTGATCTAATCAGAACTTACATTAAACCTATTAGTAAGCATTTTCAACTATCTCAAGGCATAATTAAACCCCCCTACCTCAGCAAAGAAAAAACTATAGTCAATTCATCCTTATGAATAGTCAAATATATAACCTTTGAAAGGTGCAACACTCAGCCAATAATTGTATAAATGAATATGCGGTATTCAAAAGACAGCAAAGTATGAATAGCACACAAGCTGCTCTAAGAGACGAAATTCGAGAACTTGCTGAGGAAGCTTTTCACCAAAAGCTGATCTCTGGGCATGGTGATGGCCCGGATATGAATGAGTATCAAATTGTCTACCAAGGCAAACCCAGGCATCTGCCACTAGAACAAGCACGTTTTTTCTTAACTAACTTGCTTTACAGAAGTCGCATTCATTAGGGCTTGCCATCAGATATCTAATTACACTCAGTTAGAGTCAATAGCGACTATTTAATAGAACAATAAATTTTCAATTGCCTTTAGAAAATCACTCTAGAGGCAGTTGATGTTGTGAGTTTTGCTAAGTCAAGGAACCTTAATGATGTTGTTTTTTTTGTAATTTTTTGGCAAAATCTTTTAGTTTCATGGCGATGTCTAACGACAAGCCGTTTCTCTCCGAGACGCTACGCGAACGTGTCTATGCAAATATCAATACTTCTTTCTATCAAGCGATCTACCAAAAGGATGATTTGATATTTGGAATTGTGATGATTTAGTAAAATTTATTAGCTCAAATCAGGGGACATCCATCATGGTACAAACTAATTCTAAAGGGCAACTGGTAATTATTGGAGGAGCCGAAGACAAGGAAGGAGATTGCCAAATTCTCCGAGACTTTGTGCGACGCGCTGGGGGTACAAAGGCGTATATTGTAATTATGACGGCGGCGACAGAATTACCTAGAGAAGTGGGAGAAAATTATATTAGAGTATTTGAGCGGTTGGGAGCGGAAAATGCTCGCATTATTGATACAGAAACCCGTGAAGATGCATCTTCTTCTACCGCATTGGAAGCAATTAATAAAGCAACTGGGGTATTTTTTACCGGGGGAGATCAAGCTCGCATTACCAGTATTCTCAAGGGCACCGAAATAGATACAGCGATTCATCAACGGTTCGGTGAAGGTGTAGTTATCGGAGGCACAAGCGCCGGGGCTGCCGTGATGCCAGACGTAATGATTGTGGAAGGCGACTCAGAAACACATCCTCGGATTGAAACTGTTGAAATGGGTCCTGGTCTTGGTTTTCTCCCAGGAGTGGTAATCGACCAGCATTTTTCCCAGCGTGGACGCTTGGGACGCTTAATCTCAGCTTTGATATTACAGCCTGCTGTTTTAGGATTCGGTATTGACGAGAATACCGCTATGGTCGTAACAGATAACCAAATTGAAATTATTGGTGAAGGTGCGGTTACGATTGTTGATGAATCAGAGGCTACGTACAACAATATGGACGAAATTTTGAAGGATGAGTCTTTAGCGATTTGCGGAGCAAAGCTTCATATTTTGCCACATGGCTTTAAATTTGACTTGAAAACCCGTCAGCCTATCCTAAGTAATGGCTCTGTGGCAAATATGTCTGTAGCTGTTGGGTGAATCAACACCTAACTTTTAGCAGGTGCATTTTAATTGAGCCAATAATTAATAATTGTAGATTAGTGACATTTATTTCTTGAATATCCTCCCAAGTACTCTCAGAAATAGCGGACATAGCCCCGCATTTTCAAGAGGAAAGGGGGGATTTATTATTAATAAGCGATCACAGCCTTAATTACAAAAAGTATTTATTTATACTTTATTTATCATACGTATTATAAAAATGCATGGTGATGTGAAATAAAGAAAATAGATTGTTTTAGACTTTTCTTAATTCACCTGCGATACCTACGGCGGTAAACTACGTAAATAGACCATGCTATGCCCTTACGAAAGATGTGGTTTAAAAACACACTCACAACTAGTGCTTTTGTCAATATATAAGTTCTATTCATAAGCTTCACAACTGGTTAGCCAAATCTAAAATCTCTTTATCTCAATAAATTGTGCTGTGGTGGGGCAGTCTGTCAGGGTCTGTTGCGATGATTTCCCAAGTTTGGAATACAAAAATTCCGATAAATTAAGTCACGCTGTGCTAAACCAACCTGATGAAAGATACCTTCTGGTTTTGGGAACACTAGATTCAGCATCAGACTGAACAGGAAAGGCCTGATGTCTAAAGGCGAATGGAATAACAAATTAAAAAATACAGTTCCCCTGTAATTACCCATAACATACTTAAAATCAGTGAAGCGTAATACAATTACCCATGAATTTGACTCTGGTTCACAAGCAGAAATACTACGTATAGAGGAAAGTGATGATATATCGGAAGCATCTAAGCTACTACGACAAGGAATTCAACAGCAGCAAGCTGGTGAGTTAATAGGGGCTTTGAAGTCCTTACAACAATCTTTGGGGCTGTTTCAGTCCGTTGGAGATTTGCAAAAACAGGCACAGGCACTTTCTTTTTTAGGATTGGTAACTTACACAGCTGGAGACTACAAAGGTGCTATCTCTTACTCCGAACAGTGTTTGTCTTTGGTCAAAAACTCCTCAGATTTTGTAGTGCAAATGCAAGCACTTTCCCATTTAGGGAATGCATACCGTCACCTAAATGACCATAACAAGGCTATTGAGTTTTTGGAAAAGTGTTTAAAAATAACGCAACAACTGCAAGACAAACGTAGTCAAGTAGCAGCACTGAATAATTTAGGATTGGTATATAAAGCTTGCGGTAACTTTACGCAGGCAATTGAGTATCAACAGCAAAGCCTAGAAATTGTCCGGGAACTCAAAGATAACTGGGGTGAGGAACAGGTACTCAAGAATTTGGGTAATGCTTGGTATGCTTTGGACAATTACTCAAAAGCGATCGCCTATTATGAGCAGTGTGTAATCCTAGCACGTTCCTTAAAACATGTTCGCAGTGCTTCTCAGGTGCTAAAGAATTTAGGGAATGCTTGTTATGCTTTAGGTGATTATGCCAAAGCTATTAAGTATTATGAAGAACGGTTGCAATTAGCTAGAGAAATTAAAGACAAGCGTAGCGAGGAACAATCTTTAGGTAACTTGGGAGTTGCTTGTGAAGCTTTGGGTGACTATAACAAAGCCATTAAGTATTATGAAGAACGTTTGCTGTTAGCTAGAAGCATCAAAGATCGGCGCAGTGAAGAAGAAGCTCTTGATCGTCTGAAAGCCGCTTGCTACGCCTTGGGTGATTATGCCAAAGCTATGCAATACCATCAAGGAACATCTTCAAATAATTTGTAATACTTGCCTCCGGTAAGCAACCATAGATGAATATTGTACAGACTATAAAGACCTGTTTAAAGAAGTAAGAAATTATGAGTGCTTCAAATATTTACATCCAAGAATAATGTCCAAAATTTAAATAAAACCATTACTAGAGATAGCGAAAGTTGTAAATAAAAACTCCGCTCAGTCATTAGATCGTTTTCTAGCCAATTCAGATTAGTCAGTAAATAACAGGACTTACGCAAAAATTGCCGAAAAGCTTAATTTATCGAACCGCCAAGACGCCAAGAACGCCTTCGCGCAGCGTCTCGTAGAGAAGAATTCGTAGAGTGTGCGTAAGTCCTAAATAAGTTAAAACAACGAAGATTAAATAAATTGAAGAAAGAATTAGATGGTCAGAGTAGCAATACGGTTCAAATAAGTGGTTTTGTAGTTGAGGCAGGGAGACCGCTAGCTGATTTTAAGCAGGGGGGAATTACGCCAATAAATATAAGCCTTTAAAGCTTTAAGGGGATTAGAGGAAGGCGAAAAGCCTTCTAACTTTCTCTAAAAGGACTTACTTTAGCTCGATAAAGCAACTTCTCACCTTGAAGGTAGCCAGTGTAGCGCACCTTGACTAATTCTCCAGGTTGTGAAGTTCCCTCCATCAATTGGTGCAGTTGGGGATCATAAGGTAATTCTGCCCCTACGGGTGCGATCGCTTCTACCCCCCACGCCTCTAAAAGCTTTTCTAGAGGTTTTTGCACCAACGGGACTATCTTGACTGCTGCTAACTGGGGATTCTCCTGCGCTTTCTGTGCTGCGGTTGGCCATTGCAATAATAAAGACTCCAGCAGTTGCAAACTCGACTGCTGGAGTTCTTGTAGTAATATTTCTCGCTGTTGTTCTAATTGAAGTTGCGATCGCTGGTACTCTTTTCTTAAATCTGCAATTTCTTCTAATAATTCCTGAGTAGGCGCTGCTTTTTCTTGTAACAACTCTACGGTTGAAAAATTTGCGATTAATTCATTCAATGAAATTTGTAGCACTGCCGAAAGCTTAAGCAATACATCTACCCGCATCTGCTCTAGCTTTCCTTGGCGTAATCGCAAAAGTTGACGCTCTGAGACACCAGCAGCGCGACTTAGCGCTTTAAAACTAGGAATCCCTGCCTGTTGCATTAAATTTTGCAACTTTTGGGAATTGGGCATTGGTAATTGGGAATTAGGCATCGGGAATTGGGTATTGGGAATTGGGTATTGGGGACTGGGTATTGGGGATTGGCAAAAAAATTAAGTCTTTATTAGTCCCCAGTCCCTAGTCCCTATTCTTCCAGTAAACTTCTCAACATCCAAGCTGTCTTTTCGTGTACTTGCATCCGTTGAGTTAATAAATCAGCTGTAGGTTCGTCATTAACTTCCTCTACCACAGGGAAGATAGACCGTGCAGTTCGGACTACGGCTTCTTGTCCTTCCACTAATAAACGGATCATTTCCACAGCTTTTGGAACGCCAGGAGTTTCTGGAATCGAACTCAGTTTGGCATATTCGCTGTAGGTTCCTGGCGCAGGATAGCCAAGCGCTCTAATCCTCTCGGCAATTAAATCAACTGCTAAAGCTAATTCTGTATACTGAGTCTCAAACATCAGATGCAATGTTTGGAACATCGGCCCCGTTACATTCCAATGGAAGTTATGAGTTTTCAGATAAAGTGTATAAGTGTCAGCCAACAGGCGAGATAAACCTTCGGCGATTTTAGCCCTACTCGCCTCGTCAATGCCTATATTTACATTTTTGACTGTTACTTTCGATGACATAATTTTCTCCTAATTAGGTTATATGTAATTGGGGATTGGGAATTGAAAAGAGTCAGAGGGGCAGGGGGCAAAGAGAAAATTCTTCCCCTCTGCTTCCCACTCTCTACTCCCATTCTCTATGCCAAGTGCATCTTTAATACGCTGCGGGGTGCTTTACGAACTCTGGCTAAAACGGTTTCTTTGCCTAAACGCTGGCAAGCCTCATACCGATGGCAACCAGAAAAGCCATAATATTGTCCATCTACTTCTAGGACATCTATAGGTTCTTGCTGCCCAATCTCCGCAATCGATTCCATTAAAGCTTGCACTTTGTTTGGATCGTTTGCACGAGGCAATGGCCGTTTTATCTGATTTAATGGAATTTCTTGGACTCTAACCATAAGGAGTTTATCCAACTAGTTCTGTTTTGTGTCTCTAAATAAATCATAGTCATTATGACTACGTTTTGCAACTATTTTGGGCAAAACTGCTAATGGTATCATTGGAGCACTCATGCGACAAAAAAACCGCACTACAAAGCAATCGGAAAATCAGCTCCAACACCGCATTAAGGGGCAGAAAACGATCGATTATTTGCGATCGCAACTCTTGGAGACTCTGCGCGTAGCTTGCTTCCCCGTAGGTGTACGCTATCAGGTAGCCATGAAATTTTCGCTTTGGCGTTTTTCCCAGGCTGTGCTGACCACATTTTGTCTATTGGGACTAACTGCTGCATCAGCGCCTGAGAGTAACATTCAGGGTATGGAACTGAAAATTGGGATTGTGCAGCGATTTGGCTCACAACCCACAGCCAAGCTGCAACTAGAACCGACAAAAGGCGATCGCTTAAAGCTAAAATTTCTTGCGGGCAACAAGCAGCAAACCCTAGTTACCAAGAATCCTGTAAAGCTGGAAACAGTTATGCAAGCTTTACCCCAGCCAACAGTTGAGGAAGTGGTAGTTTTAGGCACATACCGCACCTTTGAAACTGCGGAAGACAGTGCTAATAAATGGCGTTCTCAAGGAATAGAAGTGGAAATAGCCCAGCCAGAACGCTGGCAGGTTTGGGCGAAACGCGATGTTTATAGCACTCCTTTACTACGGCGGTTGCTATTGCAGAACATCCAAGCTTCTACCCAAGAAAAAGTATATCTTGATACTAAAGTTTTAAAACAAGTACCCCGAGTTAGTTGGGTAGTGGATGGTAAGCGCTATAGCCCAAATAATTTGGAAATCAGTACTGATAAAAACTTGATTCGGGTGAATAAAAGCGAAAAACCCGAAAATGCTCGTCTTTATGCCGGGCGAATGAATTTGCAGCCAAATGCTTATGGCACATACACTTTAGTTAACCAAGTTGCTTTAGAAACTTATTTGCGTGGGGTTGTGCCTTACGAAATAGGCATAGATGCACCAACAGCTGCGCTAGAAGCCCAAGCAATTCTGGCTCGAACTTATGTTTTAAGAAATTTGCGTAGGTTCGCAGCAGATAACTATCAGTTGTGTGCTGATACTCACTGCCAAGTTTATTATGGGCTAAATGGAGCGGCCGCCAAAACAGACAAAGCGATCGCCTCAACCAGGGGTAAGGTAGTAACCTATAAAAACGAACTAGTAGATGCCCTTTATTCTTCCACTACTGGTGGCGTTACCGCCTCCTTCAGCGATGTCTGGAATGGTGACGATCGTCCTTATCTGCGCCCCGTACTGGATGCTGCAACTAATTTTTGGGACTTGTCTAAGCAGAGTTTAGCAGATGAAAACAACTTCCAAAAATTTATTAATATCCAACAAGGATTTAATGAAAGCAAATGGGATATGTTTCGTTGGCATAAGGAAACCCCTTTAAAGGATATTACCAAAGACTTGCAGAAATTTTTGCAGGTGAAAAACAGTCCTTATGCCAAATTTAAGACAATTCAGGCTATGGCAGTAGTGAAGCGAAGCCAGAGTGGACGTATCCTTGAACTTGCCGTCAAAACTGATAACAGCACCTTTGTTCTCCACAAAGACGAAGTTCGTAGTGCCTTTGCTGCTCCTAGAAGTACACTATTTTACATAGAACCCCTGAATAAAGGAAAAGCCGAACTGTGGGGATACGCCTTTATTGGGGGTGGATTAGGACATGGAGTCGGCTTGAGTCAAACTGGCGCTCAGAATTTAGCTAAATTAGGTTGGTCAAGTCCAAAAATTCTCCAATTTTACTATCCTGGTACTCAGATTCAGATTTTCAGCAAAGAGACTAAACTTTAAGCTAATCGAAAAACTCCATACTGAAAAATTAAGCAGGAACACAAAATTTATTGTGTTCCTGCTCAAGACGAAATTAGACTTTTTGTGAAAGTCGCTTTATAGACACGGCATTGAAAAGGCTTTAACACTAGATGTGATGCTTTTATTTTTTCAACATCACTAACTCTTGCAAGAGGTTTATTGTTGAGGGGCCTAACTCTTAGTAGAGTTCTTCTTCTTTGTGAGTTTCGATTGTCACGTCAGAGGTTGGGTAAGCGACACAGGTCAGTACATATCCAGCTTGTATTTGATCGTCATCTAAGAATGACTGGTCACCTTGATCGACGGTACCTGATACGAGTTTACCTGCACAGGTTGAGCAAGCACCAGCGCGGCAAGAGTAGGGCAGGTCAAGACCGGCTTCTTCAGCAGCGTCTAAAATATAAGTATCATCATCAACATCAAGTGTTTGGTTAAGTCCTTCAGCTTCATTGACTAGTGTCACTTTATAGCTTGGCATTGAGTAATCCTCTCTTTTGCAAACGGTAGTATAAGTTATCTTTAGGCAAAGGTCACGGCTTTTCTGTAGGATTAGCCGCTGGTTCAAATTTGCTTCAATTCTGATACTACGAGAAAAATTAAACGATGTGACTAGAAATTGAACGCGATTAGTAATGAAATTTAGTTGCTTAATCCTTATAAGTTTTATTTATATTATTTTCGTCCCTATCCAGGCTGTAATTAGAAAAAGTTATATTAAAAGATAAAAATATGAATAGGATTAATGTTAACTATATTTTAGAGGACTTACGCAAACGAGATCCCTAACTTTCTTTAAAAAGTAGGGCTGTTTTATTCGATCGGGTAGAGATTTTCTCAATATCAGCCTTGCCGTATCCCTATTCAAAAGCTAGCTAGGCATTACGGATGTAACAGAAGACATTAACTGTGCCATCGTCTTGATTATTTTGTGGTTATAGTTTTGAAAACATGCCCTAGTACGAATGTTGTAAAGTCTAAACTGGTGAAGTCATTTGATTCGAGATGTTGAGAGAATCTCAACACTAGAAGGGTGAAAGAATCAAAAACATAACTAGTGAGGATCATGTATAATTCAGAAGCAGCTTTGGAAAAAGCAAAAGTGCGTGTAGGTTTGGTGGGTACTGGGTATGCGGCAAAGTTTCGATCTGAGGCATTGCTCCATAATGAGGGAATGCGATCGCAGTTAATCGCAACTGTTGGTCATACCGCAGAAACAACAGAAACCTTTGCTAAAGAGTACCAAATTGAAGCGTTGAGTTCTTGGCAAGAGCTAGTAAAGCGTGAAGATATAGACCTAGTGGTGATCTCTACTATTAATCGAGATCATGGGGCGATCGCTCGTGCAGCCCTGACTAACGGCAAACATGTGGTTGTAGAATATCCTCTGTCGTTGGATGTAGCCGAAGCAGAAGAACTAATTGCCTTAGCCAAAGCACAAAAGAAACTCCTGCACGTTGAACACCTAGAACTTTTGGGTGGTTTGCATCAAGCTTTGAAGCAAAACTTAGCCAAAATTGGTGAAGTTTTTTATGTTCGCTACAGCACCATCAATCCCCAAAATCCTGCACCCCGTAAATGGACTTATAACCACGAGTTGTTCGGTTTTCCCTTAATGGGTGCCTTGTCTCGCTTAAATCGTCTCACAGATTTATTTGGTAAAGTATTTACAGTTAACTGTCACCAACGATATTGGGAAATAGAACCGGAATATTACCAAACCTGTTTTTGCACTAGTGAACTATCCTTTAACAGTGGACTTTTAGCTCAAGTAGTCTATGCCAAAGGCGAGAGTATTTGGCAATCAGAACGCAAGTTTGAAGTTCACGGTGAAAAAGGTGGTTTAATTTTTGATGGCGATACCGGAATATTTATCCAGTCAGGGGAAACAACACCTATAGAGGTTGGCCCTCGGCGGGGTTTATTCGCCAAAGACACAAGTATGGTTTTAGACCATCTTTTTGATGGTACTCCTTTGTACGTTACCCCAGAGGAGAGCTTGTATACCCTAAAGGTTGCTGATGCAGCCCAAAGAGCTGCACAGACAGGGTTAACTATGTTTATGAAAGATATCTAGATAAAAGTTAATGAAAACCGAACTAATTGTTATTTTATCCCAACGAGAAATAGAGAAAATGCGTCAAGCGGGGCGTTTAGCTGCTAAACTTCTCCAGCATCTCGAACCATTCGTGAAGCCAGGAGTTAGCACTCTTGAACTAAATGATGAAGCCGAACGTTGGACGCAAGCGCATGGAGCAAAAAGCGCACCCCTTGGCTATAAGGGCTATCCTAAATCAATTTGCACCAGTGTAAATGAGGTAATTTGTCACGGCATTCCCAATGCCAAGCAAATCCTTAAGGATGGTGACATTATTAATATTGATGTGACGCCAATTGTTGAAGGTTATCACGGCGATACATCTAAGACCTTCTTTGTCGGTACTCCTTCTCCAAAAACGAGAAAGCTGGTAGAGGTAACAGAAGAGTGTTTGCGCTTGGGTATTGCTGAAGTTAAACCTGGGGCCCGCATTGGCGACATTGGTGCAGCTATTCAAGAGTATGCTGAAGGGCAAGGCTTTTCTGTAGTGCGAGATTTCGTTGGACACGGCATCAGTAACATTTTTCACACTGCACCGGATGTTCCCCACTATGGCACACGCGGTAAGGGTAAGCGCCTCAGACCAGGGATGGTTTTTACTATTGAGCCAATGATTAACGAAGGTACTTACGAAGTCGAAGTTCTGGGCGATAAATGGACTGCGGTAACGCGCGATCGCAAGCTTTCTGCTCAATGTGAGCATACCTTAGCTGTAACTGAAGATGGCGTTGAAATCCTCACCCTACCTGAAGGCGAGAATTACTAAACGTCGTTGATTAAATTCGGGCAGTCATTGATTGAATTCGAGCCGCGATCGCAAACTTTCTGCTCAATGTGAGCATACACTAGCTGTAACTGAAGATGGAGTTGAAATCCTCACCTTACCTGAAGGCGAGAATTACTAAACGTCGTTGATTGAATTTGGGTAGTCGTTGATTGAATTTAGGTAAGATTATGACCCAAGCGTTGCCAAAATTACTAACCTTCAATGAATTTATCGAATGGTATCCCAACGATGGAAAACGCTATGAGTTGCACAAAGGAGTAATTGTTGAAATGCCGCCTCCGACCGGTTCGCACGAAAAAGTTATTGCGTTTTTATCGCGGAAATTAACAGTGGAGTTTGATCGTCTTAATTTACCCTATGGAATCCCCAAAACTGCATTAGTTCAAACTCCTTCTGCCGAATCAGCTTATTCCCCTGATGTGTTGCTGCTAAATCTTGATAATCTCAACAATGAACCGCTTTTTCAAAAACAGTCAACAGTAAGCCAAGCAGCATCGGTTCCAATAGTCATCGAAGTTGTTTCAACCAACTGGCGAGATGATTACTACAATAAATTTGGAGATTATGAAGAAATGGGAATTCCTGAATACTGGATTGTTGATTATGCTGCATTGGGTGCAAGAAAGTTCATCGGCAATCCCAAACAACCTACTATTTTTGTGTGCGAATTAGTTGATGGTGAATATCAAATGACAACGTTTCAAGGTAACACCGCGATTTCATCGCCTACCTTTCCCCAATTAAATTTAACTGCACAGCAGATTTTTAATGCAGCTAACTAATTTTTTATCTAGTCTTATAATTATCTTCCCAACTTATTAGAAATACCTTTACAACCACCAGGAATAGTACCTCTAGTTTGTTTACCACCCCAAGCGCAACAATAGTTGCGTGCAGACAGTGATAGCGATCGCTATTAAAGTAATTAGCAATGTCCTCGGCTTAACTAGAAATTGCTTGGTAGTAGGTTGGTTTATTAAGTAATATTTGAGACACGACTTTTACGTTTCGTTTTTGTGCCACAATTCTTCTTCCAAGTCAAACCATTCTTCCACTAACCCCAAATCGCGTTCCGCCCGTTGGATGGCTCCCTCTTTTAACTGTTCTCTAAGCTTGACTAAGGCTTTTTCAGCAATATAATATTGCACAGCTTCATTGATGAATCGACTGCGTTGGCGTAGCCTCTCCTCCGGAGAATCGCCTTTTTCAATGACTCGATCAATTAGTTCAATTGTCTCATCTGGTAAGGTGATGTTAATCCGGCGATGCATAATTTTTCGCTTTGTTTTGCCTATCAGGTGTATTATACATACTACAGATGTGTATAGTTGTGTTGAAGGAGCGTAGCTTACCGACGTAGACATCGCATGAGAAACTTCTACAAAGTGCGTAGACGCTTCTTCGACTTTTTGCCAAACATCGCTTGGCTTTCACTTAATATCATCGCAGAGACGCTTATCGCTCTCACTCACATTCAAGTTATTCTGCAAATAATCATGCAGCCAATTGCAACCCCGCACCAGCAATTCGTCTAAATTCTCCACAGGCCACAACCGCGCTGTGTTGTCAGATGATGCCGTGGCGATAGTTTTGCCGTCCGGGCTGAAACTCACATTATAGACCCAGCCTTGATGCCTTTTGAATTCTTGTAGCAGTTGCCCGTTGAGCGTCCACAACCGCGCTGTGTTGTCAGATGATGCCGTGGCGATGGTTTTGCCGTCCGGGCTGAAACTCACACTATAGACCCAGCCTTGATGCCCTTTGAATTCTTGTAGCAGCTGCCCGTTGAGCGTCCACAACCGCGCTGTATTGTCAGATGATGCCGTGGCGATGGTTTTGCCGTCCGGGCTGAAACTCACACCCCAAACTGTGCTTTGATGCCCTTTGAATTCTTGTAGCAGTTGCCCGTTGAGCGTCCACAACCGCGCTGTGTTGTCATCAGATGCCGTGGCGATGGTTTTGCCGTCCGGGCTGAAACTCACACCCCAAACTGTGCCTTGATGCCCTTTGAATTCTTGTAGCAGTTGCCCGTTGAGCGTCCACAACCGCGCTGTCTTGTCAGATGATGCCGTGGCGATGGTTTTGCCGTCCGGGCTGAAACTCATACTATAGACTCTGCCTTGATGCCCTTGCAACTGGTTGCGTTCTTTAATTTTATCGAGAATACTATCCAAAGCAAAAATAGGGCTGATAGCTGGATATTTTTCTAAAGGGCGACCATCTTTTACCAAAGTCTTTAACTCTTTACCACTGTGCATTGCTGCCACCAGCGATTCTAACTCGGCATATTCAAATTGTCTTAAAGCATTAACACCTGCCCGTTCTAATTCCGTTACCTTTTGTGCTTCTTTTTGTGCTGCTTCTGCTCCTTCTGTTGCTTTCTGTGCTTGTGCAAGTTTTGCTTGCGCTTGGTTGAGAGTGTTTTGGGCTTGTTGAGCTTGAGATTCTGCTTGCTGTTGTTTTGTTGCTGCTTGTTGTAATTTTACTTCAGCAGTTTTTATTTTTTCGTTTGCCGTTTTAATGCTTTCCTGCGCTTGGGCATTTTTCTCTTGTAATTCTGAGGCTTTCTGGTTTACCTCTTCCAAGTCTGCTTTAGCAGTCAGTAAGTTTTGGTTTGCCTGCTGAGTTTTCTGCTTTGCTAGTTTCGATTCTCGTTCTGCGGCTTGCTGATTCTTCTGCGCTGCTTGAAACTTTTGCTCTGCATCCTTCTTTTTAGTTTCTAATTCCTGCGCTTTCTCCTGTATTGCTGCTTGTTGCTTTTGGGTATCTTCCAAGTTTTGATTTACTAACTTGTATTGAGCTTCAGCCGTTTTAACTTTATTTTCTGCCTCTTGCTTTTTACCATCAGCATCCTTAGCAAATTGAATTTGATTCAATGCATATAAAGATGATATACCTGCAAATAATAATAGACATACCGCCAAACCAGAACTCACTCTCAACTGCATCCGCCCTTGGCGAATTTGCCGCTTGGCTTCTTGTTGAGCATTAACTAATATCTGCTTTGCATCTTGTTCAAGCTTCAGCTTCTCTTCTGCTTGCAAGCGTTGTTCTCGCTCTCTAGCAAGTTCTGCTAATATTTCATTACCCTGTTGCTGACGAATGAATGATACAAGGTAATCATGAACCAGTTGATAACGGTCAGCTGGCGATTCTGGTAATAGCAACACTAACCTTGATGCCACAAAAATCTCTAACACCAAATCTAGTTTATCGGCTTCTGCTGGCAAATCTGCGGCTAACTCAGCACGAGTCTTCAGGGGACGAGTGCCATTTTCATCTGTGAGTAAATATAAAACCAGTCGAGCAACCTGTTCATTCTTCGCACCACAATCATGGATAACTTCTTCTAAAAATCGCTCAACTAGTTTTTCTTTAGTGCCAAACTGACGATACTTATCTAAAGTTGTAATTTTCTCAGTTTGCAATTGCGTCCCCACAATTTGTAACTCAATCGGGCGTACCTCACCCAATTCGCCTGCTAATTCCCGCACTAATTCATCAATCAGTGCAGGCTCTAAGTAAAAGTGAGAGCGTTCTGTTAAACTCTGCACAACAGCCATCGCATGGGCTGGCGAAAAGTTACCCAAATAATAGCGAATATTTTTATCGAGAATATTATTATTAATTACACTTAAATCAAACAGACGGTCTAACTCTAATAAATAATGTAAATAATCTTCCCGCAAAGACAGAATTACCTTGACAAAAGGAATATTTAGACAAACTCGCAAAAAATCATAAAATGCTCGTCGTTGACCTTGGTCTGGATAAACAAAGAAAAACTCCTCAAACTGGTCAAATATTAAAATTGTCAACAAATTCCGGTCAGCATTTTTCCGTAATTGTTCTAAAATATCGGCTGAAGAATCAAGATTAGCAAATAATTGATTTCCTCTAACTTCCTCAAAAGCCTTAGCCAAACTCTGTCCCAACATCCCCACCCAATCGGTATAAACTCGCAACAAAATAGGTAAAGCATCTCGCTCACCAATTGCTTCTTGTTGCAACGCCGGGATTAATCCACCCTGCAAAATCGAGCTTTTACCCACTCCTGACTGACCATGAATTACAGTCAATTTATGCTCAGTCCCGCCAATTCTTTCTCGCAATCGCTTAACATCTTGTCCGCGACCAGAAGCAGCAATTTCTTGAGCAATTGTTTCAGGATTTTCTACCTGCAACTGTGCGGAATTAATTGCCTGTCGCTGTGGATTGAGATAAGATGCGCCAACAAAGGCGCGAAAACCATACTGTTGTTCAATTTGTAATTGTTCTTGCTTAATATTAAAAGCTTTAAGATATTCACCTTGTTCAAAATAAACTAGGCGTAACCTCTCTAATATAGAGATATATAATTGTGGGTTGTAGTGATGATTACTTTCATTTTTTGCAGCTTCTAAATTAGTAATTTCTGCTTGAATTTGACCTAAACCTTGTTGTGATTTGGCTAAAATAAATCGATACAAAGCAAATTGATCTGGTTGTAAATTAGGTATCGCAGCTAATATTTGCAATGCTTGTTCTGCATGTTTATGAGCTTCATTCCACTGTGACTGCTCTAAGGCTACTTCTGCTAAAAATCCATAATCTTGAGCCAACTGCAACGATGTGCCATAATTTTGATGTAGCGGCAGAGATTTCTCCACAAGACTTTGCAACTCTGGCCATGCTTGTAAACGTCGCAACACTTCACCCAGTTTAGTAATATGTTTTGCAACTAAATCTGAACGTTGTGCTTGTTCAAAAATTTCAATAGCTTGCTGAAAGTAATTTCTAGACTCTTGCCAATAGCGTTGATTTTCGGTCTGGTTTTTTTCAGATTGGCGATTATAAGCTGAAGCAATATTAACGAGTAATATACCTTGTCGTTCTAAATCATTACTTTGTCGCCAGAACTCCAAGCTTTGTTGATAATGTGCTAAAGCAGAATCTATCTGGTCATGTAAATAATCATTTAAACCAAGCAAATACTCTAAACTTGCTTGAAGTGCGGCTTCTAATACTTCTCCTCGATTTTGCAAATCTTGACGGGCGGTTTCTAGTTCCCGGCACATTTGGGTATTGGGTGTAATATCATCTGCAAAGATTTCATCACTTTTTTGCTGAAGGAAATTGACTAACTCATCGGTAGGGTTTTCAAACTCGATGATAGTCGCCCAATTCTCTAAATCAGTTGCTAATCGAATAAATTTTTGCAGAACTGAATCATTAACCCACAACAATATCGGAAATGGGAAGTTCTTTCTAAACTCCTCCCGTACTTGATTAGCTGAAGTCAGAACTGTATCAATATCTTTAACCGACTCCAAACCAAAAATCATCAATGTAAGTGGCTGTTCATCTAAGAGTTGTTCGCGTATATTTGTGTAAAGCGTTTTGACTGATGCAGGTAAAGTAATTTCGTGAATGTGTACAGGAGATAATTGGTGCAGGCGTTCTACCATGCGCTGACGTAAATCAGCATAGTTACAGCGCAGCAAAATCAGCGAAAATCCCCCCTGAGAAAGGGTAATTGTTCGTACCAGAGTTTGCAATGAACGTTCATTGTCAAAGGCTAAATTTTCTGGCTCTTGCTGATTACTCATAACATAAATAAATTATCTTATATTAGCTGTTTGTATAATTACATCATGCAAGTAGGGGGCAGTGGGCAGAAGGATGATTTCTGCTAGTTATAAGCTGTAGTTGTGAAAATTACAACTGAGACCGCTCCCGTGAAGACTCAGACCGCTCCCGTGAAGACTCAGACCGCTCCCGTGAAGACTCAGACCGCTCCCGTGAAGACTCAGACCGCTCCCGTGAAGACTCAGACCGCTCCCGTGAAGACTCAGACCGCTCCCGTGA
>NZ_JAVRBU020000006.1:233035-356804 GCF_034531135.2 Nostoc sp. CmiVER01 | reverse complement strand
CGCTCCCGTGAAGACTCAGACCGCTCCCGTGAAGACTCAGACCGCTCCCGTGAAGACTCAGACCGCTCCCGTGAAGACATAGACCGCTCCCGTGAAGACTCAGACCACTCCCGTGAAGACACAGACCGCTCCCATCACGACTGAGATGCTTAACGTTATAGCATTTCACAAAATACCCAATTTATAACCTAAATTCCTTAGCTTCTGCCAAAATCGGATTGATATCAAACCAAGAACCATCCTCATCCCGGTATTCAAATACAAACATACTGCGGAGCAAAAGTTCATATCTTTCATGACCTCTCAAGCTTTTTTCTTGCGCCACCTCACGCAGTAATTCCCATTCATCGGGCGTAATTGCCAAAGTTAGCTCATTACGGCGTTGTTTAATCACTCTATTTACGCACTCTTGCGACAAAGGCGGGTCTTCTTGTTGAAGACAGCGAAATAATAACATTAACAAGTTACGCAAATGACCGCCGCTAACTAAGCACAGCCGTTCTAAACTATCAGCACTATCAAAAACTTCAGTAATCAAATGCTGGCTTTGTTCCCAACTGACATCAGGAAAAGCTCTCGCCATGACCATCTGTTGCAGCAGCGTGATTCCTTGTAAAAATTGTGAACCATTTTGTAATTGCACAGGAACCATCGGCAAAACCTTGGGGTCTGCGCCAAAGCGATTTGTTAACCTGCCTAAAGCGTTAGAAAAAATCAACACTAGGGGAATAGTATAAACAACATGACAATTTAGCTGGTTTAACTGTTCACCGCGTTCAACAAAGAGATATTCTGGCTGGTGGTAATGACCGGAAGGCTTTAAAGAATTATCCACTCGGTCGAGATTATCTATAATTACCACCAGTCCTTTTTTACCTTGCTGCTTGAGTTTGTCTCTAGCAGGCTTGAGCAATTCTTTGTTGATTGATTCTAAAATACCATTGGTACGCGGTTCTAAATATTGCCGCAACTGAGAGCGAAGTTTGGGGCTATCCTTAGTTTTGGCGGTAATCTTGGCAATACCTACAGATAACTCTCCCCCAAGTTCTATCGGCGTTTGCAAAAATTCAGCAAGTTCAGTAAATAGAGTTTGAAAGTATCCTGGTTTGAGATTAATTTTTATTGCTTCTAGACTTTGACTCACTTCACGAGCGATCGCCAGTAAAATATCTGTAACATCAATATCAGCCATATCTAGGCTTTGGCTAGACTCAAAATAAACCACATGAAATCCCTGCTGTTCTAACTCTGTTTTGAGTCGCAGTAATTCAGTAGACTTGCCACAGCCGATATGTCCTGTAAACAATTGACAGGTAGGTTCTTCAGGTGAAAGGCGGGTGATAGTTCGCCCAAGTTCCTCAATAATTTTGGCACCACGCACTTTAGAGAAATCAATATAATATTGTCTATCCTCCGGTTTGCTCACAACCAGAGTCTTACTGGGGTTGCAAGCTTGAAAAAACCTGACCAAATCTAGTTTCATCACAAATCACCTGAAAGTAACCTGGCACTCTTGCCCATTTCAGTGATTATACAGACGATAAAGTGGCTATTTCGGAAATAACTTCTTCAGATTGAGTGATTTTTTGTCTGTTTAATTAAACAGAATTCAGATGAACCGCACCCCTAACTCCTCCTACCCTTCTAGCTACGATGTATACACAAGTCAAATTACCCCCCTTAATCCCCCCTTATAAAGGGGGGAAATAAGAAATCTTGTTCCCTCCCCTTTATAAGGGGAGGGTTAGGGTGGGGTAAAACCCTGGTTAATCTTATCTACAATTTCAACTTTTCACCCCGAATCGAATAATCTAACAACTCCATCGGGTGAATAACTGAAATCTTCTTACCTTGCAATTGCAAATGCTTCGTAATCTGCAAAGTACACCCCGGATTAGCAGAAGCAATTAACTCAGCACCAGTATTCAACAAATTCTGCACTTTTTGCCGACCCAATTCTTCAGAAACTTCTGGTTGCAGCATATTATAAACCCCAGCACTGCCACAACATAAAGCCGCATCTATTGGTTCTCTCAACTTCACCCCTGGAATTTGCCGCAATATCTGACGCGGTTGCACACTAATCTTTTGTCCATGCAATAAATGGCAAGCATCTTGATAAACTAAATTCAATGGTTTATCACTCAACGCTGAAAGTTTTGCTGTTAACCCAACAGTTGCCAAAAACTCTTGAGCATCTTTCACCTTAGCTGCAAAATCCTTTGCCTTTTCCCGATATTCTGGGTCACTTTCTAAAATGTGACCGTATTCTTTCAAAGTATGACCGCAACCAGCAGCATTAATAATCACAAAATCGACATCAGTCTTAGCAAAACTATCAATCATCTGCCTTGCTAAAGCCTTCGCCTGTTCTGTTTGTCCTTGGTGTTCAGGAAGCGCCGCACAACAACCTTGAGATTTCGGAATTACAACTTCACAACCATTCGCTGTTAAAACCCGCACCGTTGCTTCATTCACGGGAGAGAAAAACAGCCGTTGCACGCAACCCAAAATTACCCCAACGCGATACCGCTTCTCACCTTTAGCGGGAATCACAGTAGGTAAATTATCTTGAAAAGATTTAAGAGTAATTTCTGGCAGAATAGATTCCATTGCTGCCAAACGGGGCGATATTTTATTGAGTAAACCCGTAGCACGAACTAATTTAGCAAACCCCAACTTTTGATAAACCAACAACGGAACTAATAAAACCCGTAAAAGGTTGGGATAAGGAAACAAAGAAAATATCAGTTGACGAAAAAGTTTATCTGGTAAACTGCGAGGATAATTTCGTTCAACTTGGTGACGAGTTGCAGAAATTAACTTGTCATACTGCACACCAGAAGGACAAGTACTCACACAAGCAAGACACCCCAAACAAGAATCAAAATGTTCTACAGTTGCCGTATTTAAAGCAATCTCGCCCTCATTAATTGCATCCATTAAATAGACACGTCCTCTAGGAGAATCCATCTCCTTACCCAGCACCCGATAACTCGGACAAGTTGAGAGACAAAATCCACAATGTACGCAACTATCAATCAACTTTGGATCAGGCGGATGACTCTCATCAAACCCCTTCAAATTCTTTAAACTAGCCGTATTATTAACAGAATTTTCGGAAACTTGCATAATTAATTCTTTTCCCCTCTTCCTTTGCGTCCTTGGCGTCTTGGCGGTTCGCTAAAACTAAATTCCACCCACAAACCGACCAGGACTTAAAATATTCTTACTATCAAACTGTTCCTTAATACGGCGCATCAACGGCAAAGCATTCCCCGTATAACCCCAAACATCTATTTGTTCTTTAACCGCCACTGGTGCTTCCAGAATTGTTAAAAAACCTCTATTAGCTTGGGTATAATGGCGCACTTTCAAAACTTGATTTTTATCCTCTAATTGTAACAAACCCAAACCACTACTTATATGAATTAAACCCCACTCCACCTGAGCCAAAATCTCCACAGCAGCAGTAGGTAACACTCCTATTTTGCAAGTAATTACAGATTCTGTAGCAGTAGTATGGATTCGTTCTTGCAATCTCTGCCATAGATTAGCCTCATCACCATCAGCAAAAATTGCCCCATCTAAACCTAACTTTTGCCCTACTTCCAAAACTCGGTTTGATTGTTCTTTAACACTCTCCTTAATACTTTGAAAGCGTGCAATTAATCCCAGTCCTTGACCCAAACCTAAGCTAGACACCAATTTCGTTGATAGCAAATCAGCCTGAACTGGTGTTAACGCCGAACCTCGAAGGATATCAGCCGCTTGGAATATAGCCTCTGCACTACCCGTTAGTACCACCGTTGCTGATGTCTCCGCTAGCGGATATACGCGAAAAGTTAGTTGACTAATAAAGCCTAATGTGCCGTAAGACCCAGTAAGCAACTTCATCAAGTCATATCCGGCAACATTCTTAACTACTCTTCCCCCAGCTTTAGCGATTTGGCCATCAGCACGCACAAAGGTAACACCTAGTAACTGGTCACGCACACTACCATAACGTTGTCGCAGAGAACCTGTATCACCTGTGGCAACAATACCACCAATAGTTGCTGACTCTGGTGCTGTGGGGTCAAGAGCAAGAAATTGCCGCGATTTTGCCAAAAGTGCTTGCAAATCAGAGAACTTCATCCCAGGTTCTACTGTGACAGTCAAATCTCCAACAGCGTGTTCAATGAGTTGGTTAATGCGTTCTGTACTAACTACAATATCAACGCCTTTAACTAAACCACCCCAGCTAAGTTTACTGCCACTACCACAGGGGAGGACACGCCAGTTGTTAGTGTAAGCTGTAGCGATGACTGCGGCTAGCTGTTGTTGGGTGCGGGGATAGAGGATACAACTGGGAGAATTTCCAGAAGCTATAGCCTGTTGGATACGTTTTTGCTGACTTAATTCGATATTTTCCCAAAGACAAACAGCATTTTCTTCGCCGACGATAGATGCAAAATCAGAAGCGCAGACGGCTTGCGGCTTGTCGTTAGACATCGCTTTCATTTAGTTTATTTTTTTACGCCCTATATTTAATTTACTGGCTAACATGACCAAAAAAGCACGTTGCCATTAATATACGGTGGCTTTATTTTGTTATTTCTTAGCTAATTTTAATCAGTTTATCAGCGTGAATTCAGAGCGATCGCTGATTATAGTCATTAATGTAGGGAATTCCGTACTGGAGTTGATTGCCCAGTTAACCTCAAAATAGAAAATAATAGATATATGGACAAACGGTATTTTTTACAAGCTAGTGCAGTAATAGTCGGCACAGCATTGTTATCAAGGTATATCAATTGGGAGTCAGAAGCGATGACAACTTCTAATAGTGGATTTGAAATTACCAAACCTGAAGAGGAATGGCGTACTATTTTAACGCCAGAACAGTTTAAAGTATTGCGTAAACATGGGACTGAACGCCCCTACACCAGCCCATTGGATAAGGAATACGACAGTGGTACTTATTATTGTGCTGCGTGTGAACTGCCACTGTTTACCTCCGATACCAAATTTAACAGTGGTACTGGCTGGCCTAGCTTCTTTAAACCGATTGAAGGTGCGATCGCTACTACTGTAGATCAGTCGTTGTTTATGACCAGAACTGAAGTGCATTGTAGTCGCTGTGGTAGCCATCTGGGTCATGTTTTCGATGACGGCCCTGCACCCACAGGCAAGCGTTATTGCATGAATGGGGTTTCGTTGAAGTTTACTCCTGCCTAATTTAGTTTCAATCGCACACACTAACCTAAATTATGAAGTTTTGAGGCTTGACCAAGGGTAAATAGATTGTTGACAATAACTTCTCCTACCCAATCCTACTTGAAGAAGTATTGTCAATTAAAAAAATACAACTCTTGGTCTTCGCTAAAGCTATTACCTAAATATTTCTATTTATTTGAGTCGTTTTTCTCCTTTTTGTCTTTGGGATCTTTTTTAGGTTTTTTAACCTCTTTATTACTTTTTCTTTCTTTCGACATTAGCGTTCTCCAATTAAATTACTTAGTAAAAGCTTCCACATTTTGCCGTCAGTAAATCAGGAGATAACTTACCTGATATTCTTTTAAAGCAAAAAAGAAAGTATCAAATATAAGTGCCACTCACTACCATGATACGGTGTTATTTGATTATCGGGGTTAATCCAAAATTTAAAAGACGCTCGAGGACTCGCTAACGCTTCGCTATCCAAAATCTAAAATTCTTTGACTATTGTTCCAACAACTTTATCCGTTGCCACCAAAGATTTAGCGGATAATAAACCACAGGTGCCCACAAACTACTAAGAATGGCAGAGGCTAGGGCGACACGCTGGTAATATGTCCAAATATCTGTTACCTTGCGCTCATTCCCCATCAAAGTTAATTGCAAGCCAAAAATAGTTTCTGCCAAAACTGCCATAACAAAGACAATTACAGCAATCGAAATAAAATCTTCCTCGATAAAACGCTGCTTCTGGAGCAGAGCAGTTAACATTCCCACTATACCTAAACTGAGGGCATGAGTAGGGTTAAGTGATGTCATTGAATCTTGAAGTAGTCCTAGAACTATACCTGCCAATGCTCCGGCAAACACTGTGCGCTTCACACTCCAAGCTACCACCCAAATTAACAGCCAGTTTGGGGCAATTCCCAATAATTCCATACCCGGTAAGCGGGTTGGCAATAATAGTAAACATAACAGTACAGAACTAGCTGTCACTATCCAACCCAACAATTGACGTACACCGGGATGCCAACGAGAAAGTGGCTGGATTTGGAATTTCGATTTTCGCTGTGATGATTTTGGCCTTTTCTGCCTGCTACCACCAAATGCAGGAATCTTCATTTTTCTATGGATTTTTTTGAAGAATTTACTTAGACTTTCGCGGCACTTGATTTACCGATTGGGTTTCCAACTCTTGGTTTTCTGGCTTTGGATAAACAGCTACCCAATCAAGAGAGCGAATTGGCGGAAAAAGCTCGATTTTCGCTACTGATGCTGGAAGTTTCTTTAAATCCAGCGACTTGATTCGTCCTACAGCCAAACCAGATGGGAATTTCTGACTATAAGTAGATGTGGAAACTAAATCTCCTACTTTGACATTTGGGACTTTTTCATAAAACTCCAGCACCGCTTCTGCTGAAGAATCCCCTCGCAAAACGCCTTTAGCTGCTGTGCGGCTAACTGATACACCCACTTGACTTTTAAGATCGCTGATTAACAACACGCGGCTAGTATTAGGAGTTACACTTTCCACTAAACCCACTAATCCGCCTTCAGCCTTGACTATAAAGCCTTCTTGAATCCCTGCATTCGCACCACGATTCAAGGTGACTTGTTGCCACCACTGGTCAGCACTACGTCCTACCACCCGTGCTGGAATTGGCCGTGATGCCAATGGCTCTTTTTCTACATAGCCTAATAAATCTTGTAGTTTGGTCTTTTGACTTTCCAAATCTACTATACGGGTTTGCAATTCTAATATCCGCGCATCTCTAAGACGTTCTTCTGGAGTTGGCCCTGACTGCAACATCTCTAACGGACGGGTAATTGCCTGATATGTCTCAAGCACCAGTTCACCTTGAGTTTGTCGCAATATCCAAGCACTACCAACTACTAACGCTAAAAACCCGATTTGTAACCCTTTATGATCCCACCAACGCCGTATTGTAACCATATATACCTTTACATACTTAAATAATTGAGTTCTATTTGAGTTCTATTTATATAAAACCCAAATAGAACTCAAATAGAACTCTAGTCTGATATTTTTCTTGCTACATATTGCGAGAGCTTTCAATGACAACTCTTTCTAACTGTTTAAAGTTTTCTAACACACGACCTGTTCCCAGCACAACACAGCAGAGAGGATCGGCGGCAATGTGAGTCACAATCCCCGTTTCATGACTAATTAAGGTATCTATGCCTTTGAGCAAAGCACCACCACCAGCTAACATAATACCTCTGTCAATAATGTCTGCTGCCAGTTCTGGAGGTGTACGTTCTAGTGTCCGCTTCACAGCTTCTATAATTACTGATAGCGGTTCCAACATACTTTCACGGATTTCTGGGGCTTTGATTGTTACAGTACGCGGAAGACCAGAAAGCAGATGTAAACCTCGGATTTCCATCATCGCGTCATTATCATCATTAGTAGGATAGGCAGAACCCATCCGAATCTTGATGTCCTCGGCAGTCCGTTCACCAATGACTAAGTTATGAACTTTCTTGATATACTGAAGAATCGCATCAGTCAGTTCATCCCCAGCAATGCGTACTGATTCGCTGATTACCGTACCTTGAAGACTCAGCACTGCAACTTCTGTTGTGCCACCACCAATATCGATGATCATGTTGCCAGTGGCTTCAGCAACAGGTAGTCCTGCACCAATGGCAGCAGCTACAGGTTCATCGATTAAATAAACTTTTCTTGCTCCTGCTTGGTGAGCCGCATCCATCACAGCTCGCCTTTCTACTCCTGTAACGCCACTGGGAATACCAATGACAATTCGAGGTAAAATCAAAGATTTGCCCTCATTTACACGCTGAATAAAGCTTTTGAGCATTAGCTCGGCTATATCGAAATCAGCAATTACACCATCCCGTAAGGGGCGGAGGGCAATCACATTTCCAGGTGTACGACCGAGCATTTTTTTCGCTTCTTCTCCTACTGCCAGTGCTACCTTTTCGTTGACATCGATAGCAACTACAGAAGGCTCTTGCAGTACAATACCTTTACCAGATACATAAACGAGGGTGTTTGCGGTACCGAGGTCGATACCCATATCCCATGATGTACGAAAGTTCCTAAAAATACCCACGCGTCTATAAGCCCCCTATGTGCGATACTTCTTGACTACAACGGTAGAGTTGATTTGATTATGTTTATATCCTGAGTTCAGTAAACTAGACTATATTTTTATATGATTCCCAGGAATATTTACGATGTCTTAGCTATGTATGTTTTGATATTCTCTGGTTAACTTAGTATATCCGTATGATTTTATGTGTTTCTCCCAGTAGTATGTATAATTTTTCAAGTCAACTATATTGTTAACTGTTTAATGCATTATTTTCAAGTGTTTCACAATTCGCTATGATGAAAGTCTAAATTACTAAGTACGCATGTACTAAAAGGTAACGCCCATGAGTATCAATATTGTCACTCTTGTTGGTCGTGTAGGTAGCGACCCTGATATAAAATATTTTGAATCTGGTAGTGTTAAGTGTAGATTGACGCTAGCTGTAAAAAGGCGATCGCGCAACAGTGATGAACCTGATTGGTTCACTCTGGAATTATGGGACAAGACGGCTGAGGTAGCAGGTAATTATGTGCGTAAGGGAAGCTTAATTGGGATAAAGGGTTCCTTGAAGTTTGACACATGGAGCGATCGCCAAACAGGAGCAAACCGTTCAACACCAATTATTAGAGTAGACCAACTAGATTTATTAGGCTCTAAGCGCGATTCAGAAGGAGGCGGAGATTTTTCGCCAGAGAATTTCTAATTGGGCATTGGGCATTGGGCATTGATTATTAGTCCTTTGCCCTCACAAATGACAAAGGACTAATGACAAATGACAAATGACTAGTAACTAATTTGCAGCGTCACCGATGCTTCTACTTGCTGTTCACCACCAACGACAGGAGTAGAAGCATCAGCTACTTTGGCAGCTTCTGCCCTTAACAACATCGGTGGTGGTGGAGGCGCACTGGCATTATTAACTTGAATGCTCACCACTTCTTTGGATTTGAAACCCAAGGCACTGAAAACAGCATCAGCTTGCTGCTGGGCATCTTGAGTAGCTTTTTTTAATGCTTGTTTTTGAGCAGATGCGATCGCTTCATCATTAGCAACAAAACTAATACCGTTAATTTGTGTCGCACCCGCTTTCACTGCATTATCTAATAATGTCCCAGCTTTCTCAGTAGGAATTCTAAAACTTACAGTGTTATTGGCAGCATAGCCTGTAATCCTTTGCACATTATTGGTGTAACTGTAAACAGGATTAAGCTGGATACCAGTAGTTTGTAATTTTTCAACATTTTGGCTCTTGAGGAACGCAACTACAGCTGATGACCTCTGGGCAGCTTCTTGTTGTACCTCTTGGGCTGTTTTCCCCTGAATTTCTACTCCTAAATTGACCTGCGCCAAGGTTGTAGGAATTGTTTCTACTCCACGACCACTAACACTAAGAGTTCGCCATAATTTCTCTTTTTCTTGTGCTAACGTAGGCAATGTAAAATTTACACATAAAAGCATTGCTAAAGGCAGTATTTTCCACAATTTTCTATTAGAAAACTGTGAACCGGATAAAGCGGCTCTAGTCATAAGATTTGCACTCCTCAAAGTATCCACAGATGTTTTTAATCAACGTATCTAGGAATTTTCTGGTGGCTGTTGAAAATCAACAGTCACCACAAGTTTTTCACAACTCAAGTGCGATCGCTAGATACGATTTGTATGTTCTTACTTTGACACTGCCATAATCAAAAGCTGAAATGGTTACATTTTTGGAAACTAAAAAAATTACACCAGTACTTTCTTAAGCTAGTTTTGAGGATTTGTAATGAGTTAGCGCGCTCTTCTCCCAAGGGTAGACGCCAAGGGCGATAGCGCAGCGTTAGCGAGTCCGCGAGCGACGAGCGTCACCCGTTCGCGCAGCGTCTCCGTTAGGAGAAGGGTAAGCACTTTAGTGCTTAGAAATAAAGACTGAAGTCCTTACTACGAACTAGGGACAAATTAATTTATTTAATCTGTCCATCGTATTTCCATAGGATGTTTTTCAGAAACGCGTCAAAATCAAAGAGAAGGATTTTCAGAGAACCCATGCATTTGTTAGATCCAATCAACTTCTCTTTTCCTCTGCTGGCTACCGCAACACAAGCCGCAGACAGTTCAATGGTAGTAGCAGCAGTGTTACTAAGCTTAGTAATCGTTTATCTCGCCAGCAAAGTTGGTGGAGAGTTATCAAACCAAGTGGGTTTACCGCCTGTCTTAGGCGAACTTGTAGGTGGTGTGGTAGTTGGTATCTCTGTTTTCCACCTTTTAGTATTTCCAGAAGGCGGCACAGACAGTTCTAACTCTTTGATCATGTCCTTCCTTCAAATCACTGCTGGTTTAACGCCAGAAGCTACTCCAGCCGTGTTTGCAGCGCAGTCTGAGGTCATTTCGGTTTTGGCAGAATTGGGTGTAATCATCCTACTGTTTGAAATCGGCTTGGAATCGAACTTAAAAGATTTAATGGCAGTTGGTATCCAAGCCACAGTCGTTGCAGTAGTGGGGGTAGCAGTACCCTTTGCTGCTGGTACTGTGGGGCTGATGACTTTGTTTGGTATTAGTGCTGTACCCGCAATTTTTGCCGGGGCGGCTTTGACTGCCACTAGTATTGGTATTACTTCTAAAGTGCTGTCAGAGTTGGGGCGACTCAATTCTAAAGAAGGGCAGATTATTTTGGGTGCTGCCGTAATTGACGACGTTTTGGGAATCATCGTTTTAGCGGTAGTTGCCAGCCTAGCTAAAGATGGCGTGGTGGATGTCAGCAAAGTCATTTATTTGATTATCAGCGCCACTGGTTTTATTTTGGGAGCAATCCTACTAGGGAATGTTTTCAATAAGTCCTTTGTAGCGATCGCTGATAAACTCAAAACACGCGGTGGATTGGTAATACCAGCATTCATCTTTGCTTTTGCTATGGCATACCTTGCCGCCGTCATCCACTTAGAAGCAATTTTAGGAGCTTTTGCGGCGGGTTTAGTTCTAGAAGAGACAGATAAGCGCAAAGAACTACAAACGCAAGTCTGTCCCATTGCCGATATGTTAGTGCCAATTTTCTTTGTAACTGTTGGCGCAAAAACCGATTTGGGAGTTTTAAACCCAGCAATTCCCGATAATCGGGAAGGTTTAATTATGGCAACTTTCCTGATCATAGTAGCCATTCTCGGTAAAGTAATCACAGGCTTAAGCGTGTTTGGTCAACCGGAAATCAACCGTTTAGCGATCGGTGTAGGGATGATTCCTAGAGGGGAAGTCGGATTAGTATTTGCTGGTGTCGGTGCAGCCAGTGGCGCTCTCTCGAAACCATTAGGGGCAGCAATTATCATGATGGTAATCTTGACAACTTTTTTAGCTCCTCCTTTGTTACGATTTGTATTTCCAGATCCCAAAACTGTGGATTCAGTCTCAGACCAACTGATTTTAGATGGTACCTCTGGAACCTCGTTGGTAATTGAACCACCTCAGCCAAGAGTACCAGCATCAAATGACACTAGCAATTTGGAAGTAACCCCAGAATCTAGCGATCGCTAATCTTTGGGAATGGGGAATGGGAGGAAACTTGTTCAACAAGAGGCAGAGGCAGTTCTTGCTGGAGGGAAAGGAGCAGGGGAACATGACCCCTGACTCCTGCCGTGGGAATGAAGGGGGAACATGGGTCTGATTCCCGCAACAAGAGCTAAGTGGTTTTCGTATTGAAGGGGTCAAATCCCCTTTCTGTTCTATCCCCCTTGCTCCCTGCTCCCTGCCCCTTTTCCTCTTCTTCAATAACTCTCCCTCATCTCCCTCATCCCCCAATTATGCAGTGGAAACTTCTCTTCCTAAATTTCCGTCCCGTCTGATTGTAAAATAATCGTCTGTTTATAATTTCTACCACCATTTGGAATGTTATTTATTTCCAGTTTCCTTTGGCTTGTGAGCCTTTATTTGAAAATCTTCCAGGTAATTGGGGAGTAACACCCATAAATTTTGCTAGATCCCTCAAAGGAATGGGAATTATCTATTTAGTACATTGATGGCGAAAAACAAAAAACAGTTATCAGTTATCAGTGAACAGTTATCAATTATTAGTTTTCTAGCTTCCTTGGGAGTCAGAATTCCTACCTCTAAAGGTGGAAATTTTCACATGGGAATTTAGACCCAATATAAAACCTGGTAACTGATTTAAGCGCGTCTTTATACCATCTGAAAAAATCAGAAAAGGCATCAGAGGTCAAGTTTAGATGGTGACGGTGTGATGATTTACCAATGAGTTGAGATATTGAACAAGAGGTAAGGGAGCAGAGAGCAGGGAGCAAGGGGGATGGAAAAGAAGAATTGGGGCAGAGTGGAGCTTGGCTGGAGAAGAGGAATTAGGGACAAGGGGGAAGACTTGTTGCAAGTTCTTACCTCTTGTCACGTTGTCACCTTGTCTCTCCTGCTCCCTGCCTCTTCATTGACGCCTCCCATGAACGTGAATTAGGAGAAAGAACTGTGAAATTACATTGGTTACTACCCAGCACTATTGGAACTATCTTCATGCTATCGTCGCCGGTAATGGCTGCGAGACTTGAATCTTGGCGCTTTGATGCCAATCAAAACAGGCTGGAAATTAATACTGTAGGAGCAGTTCAACCCCAGGCACAACTAATTTTCAATCCAACTCGGCTGGTAATTGATTTGCCAGGAACCACATTTGGGCGTCCGCAGCTAACCCAACAGGTGGGCGGTGGAATTCGCTCGATCCGGGTTGGGCAGTTTGATGCAGAAACAACCCGGATAGTTGTAGAACTGACTCCTGGTTATACTTTAGACCCTAAAAGAGTGCAATTTGTAGGTACAACTGGCGATCGCTGGAGGGTGCAATTACCTAGACCAGAAGTGGATAGAGTAGCGTCATCTCCCACTTTATCTCCCAGAAGTGCCTACACTGTTGTTACCCCAGACTCTGAACCTCAACCTAGTATTGCAAGGGTTGCCACTACTACTCAAGGGGCAACTAAAATTGAGAACTTACAAGTAACAGGCGATGGGTTGTTCATTCGCACCAGTGGTGGTGGTAATTCTCCAATTCGGGTAATTCGGAGCCGCGATCGCGCTAGTATCTTCATGGATATCTCTGACGCATCTTTATCACCACGTCTGGCGCAACAGAATAATATCCCTGTGAACAGACATGGTGTTAGCCGCGTCGAATTCACCCAACTACAAAACCAACCTCCTAGCGTTCGCCTGACTTTGCGGGTAGATAAAAATAGCCCCGACTGGCAAGCCACTAATACTAACAGTGGTGGATTAGTAGTTCTACCTAGTCGCGTTGTCAGATTGCCTGGAAATAATAATTCTGACAATCAGACACAATCATCCTTCTTTCCCACCAGTAGACCATCTGCCGATAACTCGCCAGCTACAATTGAGTCTGTAAAACTGGCTGATAATGGCAGACAACTGCTAATTAGAGGCGACCAAACTTTATCTGCCACGGGAACCTGGGATAGATCCTTAGGTGTGTTCCGCGTCACAATTGCTAATGCCAAGTTAGCTAAAAGAGTTACAGGCCCGACTTTTGCTCCCAATAGCCCCATTGTTCGAGTCCGTCTGCAACCCCAACAATCCAACACAGTTGTTGTTTTAATTCAACCAGCAGCCGGAGTGCAACTTGGGCAACCCCAGCAAATTGGTGACCAGCTTTTGGTTCCAATACAAGGTTCTCGGCGAGTTGTCGCCCTCCCTGGAAGACCCCCCTATGCTTTACCTGGGCTACCACCACCAAATCGGGGGCCATTCCCAGACCCAAACAATCCCAATCTCCAACCGCCAATACAACCACTGCGCCGAGTTACCAATGGGCGAGTGGTAGTGATTATTGACCCCGGACATGGTGGCAAAGACTCTGGAGCGCTTGGCATTGGGGGCGCGCGCGAAAAGGATGTTATCTTGCCTATTGGTAAGAGACTGGCTGAGATTTTGCAGCGAAATGGCGTACAAGTTATTATGACCAGGGATTCTGACTATTTTGTTACCCTTCCAGGACGGGTGCAATTAGCAGAACGAGCTAATGCTGATGTGTTTGTTAGCATCCACGCTAATTCGGCAGGTGCGAGTCGTCCCGATGTTAATGGCTTGGAAGTATATTATTACGATAGCGGTCTGGATCTAGCTCGCATTGTCCGTAGTAGCATTCTTCAAAACATTAGTACTATCAAAGACAGGGGAGTGCGGCGAGCCAGATTTTATGTGCTCCGAAAAAGTTCTATGCCCTCCATTCTCGTGGAAACAGGTTATATGACTGGTCGACAGGATATGGCTAGGCTCAGAACTTCAGCTTACCAAAATCAAATGGCAGAAGCGATCGCTCGTGGCGTGCTTCAGTATCTAAAGAGAAGATAAGTAATTTAATCGAAATTATTGAGTAAATACATCTAATCTTTACCAACTTTATCCAATTTAGTAGTAAACAATTTAAGTATTTTTGCGGCGGGTTCAAAGTAGCTTCTTGGTTATTGTCATCTGATGATTTGCAAGCCGAGCAATTTTGGATTTTGGATAGCGAAGCGTTAGCGAGTCCTCGAGCGTCTTTTGGATTTTGGATTAACCCCAGTAATAAAGGGATGGGGGTTGAGAATTTTAAATTTTCGATAATGGAATTATTTCACACCACAAGGAGTGTTAGTGTATCAAAGTGTTAGTCCGCCATGAACCAAAAATAAAAAAATCTAAAATTAGGAATCTAAAATCTAAAATTGACAGTCAAATTTATATAGGTCATGGCATGGCAAAATCAAAGGAGCGTGCTATATTTTACGCCATTAGCTGTGTCTTAATAACAGCGCAAAACTCAAGTGTGCGCGGTGACGGTGTGAGGATTTGCCAATATGTTGAGATGTTGACGGCTCCCATGAATGTGAATTAGGAGAAAGGACTGTGAAATTACACTGGTTACTATCCAGTATTATTGGAACTATCTTCATGCTGTCGTCGCCGGCAATGGCCGCGAGACTCCAATCTTGGCGTTTTGATACCAACCAAAATCGTCTGGAAATTAATACTTCGGGGGATGTTCAACCCCAAGCACAATTAATTTTTAACCCCACTCGTTTGGTAATTGATTTGCCAGGAACCACATTTGGGCGTCCGCAGTTAACACAACAGGTGGGCGGTGCAATCCGCGCTATCCGTGTTGGGCAGTTTGACGAACAAACAACGCGCATAGTTGTGGAATTGACTCCTGGTTATACTCTTGACCCCAAGGAAGTACAATTTGTTGGCACAACTGGCAATCGCTGGATGGTACAATTACCTAGACCAGTAGCTGAAAATGTTCCCTCAAATACTGGAGGACAACAAGAACAAGCTATAGCAACAGAGACTTCACCGAGAACATTTCCACCAGTGTTCTCCCAAAGAAATATTTACAACGTAGTGACACCAAACTCTGTCAATCCACCTAAAAACGGAATGCTTGCCGCCAGGGTTACTCAAATTGAGAACTTACAAGTCACAGGCGATGGTTTTTTCATCCGTACCAATGGTGGTAATCCTCAGATTCAGGTAAATCGTAGCAACGATCAAAGGGCAGTTAACATCGATATTACTGGCGCTACTTTATCACCAAATTTAGGGCAGCGCGATTTGCCGATTAATCGCTATGGTGTCAGCCGCATTCAGTTCAGCCAATTACAAACAAGCCCATCTGTTGTTCGCATGACTTTACAGGTGGACGAAAATAGTCAAAATTGGCGGGCAACAACTAGCAGTATTGGTGGTTTTGTAGTTCTGCCCAGTCGTGGCATTGCCCAGTTGCCTGGAGGCAATAGTTCCCGTCCAATACTATCTAATAACAACTCACCTGCTACCATTCAGTCTGTGCAATTGGCTGGTAATGGGACACAACTACTGATTAGAGGCGACCAAGCTTTATCTGCTACAGGAGGCTGGGATAGAACTTCTGGTCTGTTCCGTATTACCATCAACAATGCTCGGTTAGCTCCCAGAGTTACAGGCCCGAATTTTAATGCTAATAGCCCTATCCTGCGGGTTCGTCTGCAACCACAAGAATCCAATACTGTCGTCGTCTTGGTTCAACCAGCAGCCGGAGTACAAATTGGGGAACTCAATCAGGTTGGCGACCAGCTTTTAGCTTTAGAATTACAACGCTCTAGTAGCGTCACACCGTCGATTGGTTTACCTCCTCTGCCATCGCCAAACCTAAGTCAATTCCCAAACCCCACAGACAACCCCCGTCCTATCTCCCAGCCACAGCCGCGCCCCTCCGTTCCTAGAGGGAAATTACTAGTTGTGATTGACCCAGGACATGGTGGAAAAGACTCAGGTGCCCCAGGTTTAGGCGGACTTTTAGAAAAGGATGTAATTCTGCCTATTGGTAAAAGGGTAGCAGCCATTTTAGAGAAAAATGGTGTACAGGCAGTACTCACACGCGATGCTGACTTTTTCGTAGAACTTCAGGGACGGGTAGAAATTGCCGAGCGGGTTAATGCGACTGCCTTTGTTAGCATTCACGCTAATTCGGTTGATAATCGCCCTGATGTTAATGGGTTAGAAGTATATTATTATGATAGCGGTTATGCTTTGGCTGAAGTAGTTCGCAATACCATCCTCCAGAATATCAGTACAATCAAAAACCGGGGAACTCGCAAAGCCAGATTCTATGTCCTTAGAAAAAGCTCTATGCCCTCGATTTTAGTAGAAACAGGTTATATGACTGGTCGAGAAGACAATCCCAGATTGGGAACACCAGAGTATCAAAATCAGATGGCAGAAGCGATCGCTCGTGGCATCTTAAAATACTTACAGCGATAATATAGTACAAATTACTATTAAAAGGTGGTATTTAGACTTTTTTGGCATCCAGAATTTAGTAGTCAATTTGGAGATTGTCTGCTAAATTCTGTATTTTAAATCCCAAAACCTAAATTTATATTTGCCCGTGTATTCATCTTCGATTTTTGAAGCGAATCTTGACAATTTTTCTGATCAAGAACCGCAACGTGCCCCAATTGGCATCTTTGACAGTGGTGTGGGTGGTCTGACAGTACTGCGACAACTATATCGGCAACTCCCCAATGAATCAATTATCTACTTTGGGGATACAGCCCGACTCCCTTACGGAATTCGTTCCCAAGCAGAAATTTTACAATTCACGCATGAAATTATTACCTGGCTACAACAGCAGCAGGTAAAAATGGTAATTATGGCTTGTAACACCAGTTCTGCCCTAGCCCTGGAAACCGTGCGTCAGGAATTCAACATACCGATTTTGGGAGTAATCCTACCAGGTGCAAAAGCTGCGGTGCAACAAGGAAAGCGGATTGGTGTAATTGCCACTCCCGCTACAGCTAAAAGTAATGCTTATAAGCATGCAATAATCGAAATTGCTCCTGAAGTTCAAGTCTGGCAAGTTGGATGTCCAGAGTTTGTGCCACTCATCGAGCAAAACCGGATTCACGACCCCTACACTGCTGAAGTAGCACGAGCTTACCTGGAACCTTTACTAGAGCAGGAAATTGACACCTTAGTTCACGGTTGTACCCATTATCCCCACCTTACACCAGTATTGCGATCGCTCCTCCCTTCCCATGTCCAACTGATTGACCCAGCTGTTCATGTCGTAGCAGCTTGTGCTCAAGAGTTAGACTTACTAGGCTTAAAAAATACCCATCTCCCACTGCCAACTCGCTTCGCTGTTAGTGGTTGTCCAAAACAGTTTTCCCAGTCAGGAGTACAGTGGCTAGGCTATACCCCAATGGTTGAAGAGGTTTGCTTCACTGATACCGCTATTTCCCAACTCTAATAAAACTAATTTGTCCTTAGTCATTGGTCATTGGTCATTTGCCAATGCCCAATGTCTACTGACTATTAACTGCTTCAGTCACCTTTGCCCTTACTGATATTTCCTGCTTGTGTTTTCCTTCGGTAGATGAAGAAAAACTTCTAGCAACAGTCTTTGTACCCGTTCGCTTTGCCAGTGCTAATAATAGGTAGACTGTGAACAAATATCCAGACGCTAAAATAAAAATCATCATAGGTATACTTCCGTAAATCATTGTTCTACTAGCACCTTTCTAAAGAAATATAAAATTCTATAAAATTAGCAGAACCTCAGCCAAGCAAGTGCATCTTGATGGCTGTAGCTTCATAATGGCAAAATTACCTATAGAGATAAAATTCTCTATAGACAGATAATTTATTTTCTAATACGACTTCTTGCAGACCATAGATCCCACAGCAGTTAGATTGCTAAAAAACAATCTAAAACCATGATTCTTTGCGGTCTACTTGATCTGCTTTATTTTTGATCACATTGCTGTGAAAGGAGCAATGCTTGCGCTCAACGTGCGCTGAAGACGTGTAGCGGCTTCCCATAGGGATATCGCATAGCTCCAAACCAGGAGTTTCGCGGCTCGTAGGAAAAATTAAAGGAATTATTTCCTGAATTTTAAACTACGACTAATTATTTTAGACCTACATCACCAAGTCAGTAAAATCAACTACTAGGTGACTTACTTTTGGGGTGTGAATATCTGAAAAATTTAAAATTCCTATATTTTAGCGTAACACAACGACCTTAAATTTTGAGCCTATTCGACTGCTAAATTTCAAATTTTTTGAGTAGCTACACTTCAGTCCTGAATAAACTTAGTCTGATTCGTTGGTGACTAATCTAAGTAAAATCCGTTTTGTCAATAAGCAATATTGCTTAATTTATGTTTTGAATTGTAGCGAGAAAGGTGTACCGAGAAACTACTGAATATAATTTAAGCCAATATTTATTCCCATGTACTTATAACTCGTGTATGAAGTTATTGTTAAACCTGAGTTATCAAAAATTAAGCATAATTGCTTATTGACAAACACGTTATTAACCTTAAGTATCACCTATAGACTCATGAAAATGGGATTACCTTATGAAAACTTTGCGCTGGCACAGGGTTATCTTAAAATGAGTGTAGGATATGTAAACTTTCGTAACCTAAGTCAGAGTCCGCCCATCCATGACCCCAGCCACCTCCCTGTTTACCCCTGTGGAAGCAGACCTGCGACTACTAGCAGATAACCTAAAAGAGCTAGTTGGAAATCGCCACCCCATTCTGTTTGCAGCAGCCGAACATTTATTCGGTGCTGGGGGAAAGCGTATCAGACCAGCAATTGTCCTGCTAATATCGCGGGCAACAATGTTAGAACAAGACATTACGCCGCGTCATCGACGCCTAGCTGAGATTACAGAAATGATTCACACAGCTAGCTTGGTACATGACGATGTGGTAGATGAATCAGATGTGAGGCGAGGCGTTCCTACCGTTCATAGTTTGTTCGGTAATCGCATTGCCATATTAGCAGGAGATTTTCTTTTTGCCCAATCGTCCTGGTATTTAGCAAACTTGGACAATTTGGAGGTAGTAAAACTTCTCTCAGAAGTCATTATGGATTTGGCTACTGGTGAGATCCAGCAGGGATTGAATCGTTTTGATGCTAGTATCTCTATTGAAACTTACCTTCAGAAGAGTTATTACAAAACAGCTTCATTAATCGCCAACAGTTCTAAAGCTGCTGGGTTACTCAGTGAAGTTTCGCGAGAAACTGTTGAGCATCTATATAGCTACGGTCGTCATTTTGGTATAGCATTTCAAATCGTTGACGACATTCTAGATTTCACCAGTACAACAGATACCTTGGGTAAACCAGTAGGGTCGGATCTGAAAAGTGGTAATCTGACTGCACCCGTTTTATTTGCTTTAGCCCAAAAACCATCCTTGGAAGTGCTAATTGAGCGAGAGTTTGCTCAAGAGGGAGATTTAGAGCAAGCCCTAGCACTAATTCAAGATAGTCAAGGCATACAGCAGGCGCGAGAGTTAGCTGCTCACCATGCGAAGCTAGCAATTGAACATCTTGCAGTTCTCCCACCCTCAGAATCCCACCAGGCATTGATTAATATAGCTGAGTACACACTGAGCCGCCTTTATTAAATCATTTAGCAGTTAACAGGTACTTTAGGGGAATTTAAACCCCAAGTAAAATCTTCCACCTGTTCTTAGGTGGAGAAATTTTGCTCAATGGTTAGCTAAATTTTGAAAAATGTTCACTGATAACTGTTTGTTAAGCAATTTTAGATTAGGCGAAAAATTAAGCCGATCGCTTGGTTCTTTAAAGAACTAAAAGGTTAGTAACTGGCATTAATTTATTTTCATCAAAAACTTTTTCAAACAAATTTGAGATTTAAAATTTTGGATGTGGGATTGTATCTAAAAAATCCCACATCCAAGTTTTTTCTATGCAATATCAGGGGGTATCTGTTTAGGCGATCGCTGTTGTCGTAAGTGTTTCTGTATGAGTTTTTCTAGTTCAGTTCGTCGAATTTCAACGGTATGGGTGGTCTTACCCGGCGTCTCCAAAAAAACGATACTATCTACGGGTTCCAATGCCACCAATTGGAACAAAATATGGGTGACAGGGATAATTTTAGCTAGCATTTGAGGGTCAAGCCCAGCAGGGGAAATTAGAGAGACATCCTGTATGGTAGGGAAAGCGTAAACAACGCGCTTTTCCAGTCCTGGATTAGTAAGATTGCTCAATGTAGTTAAAACCCAGCTTGATTCTGAATTTTGGAGAATATAGTACTGGGAGTGACGTAATTTTTGAGCGATCGCTCTAAGGGCAGGAGCAATTGCTGCAATCAAATTTGGTGTCATACCATCGCGGGGTGCATTGTCAATCAGCAATTGAATTTGTGCTTCTAAATCCATAATGACTTGTATACGGCTTTTGGGTAATGGCAATAACATCTATCAAAATGTGAACAATCCCATCCAAGTTGGGAATAATAAAATCAGCCACATTCTCAATATAGGATTGGTCTGCGTTTAGCTTATACGTAAAACCGAAAAAGCCAACACCCACAGTCGTACAGGTTGTATTTAAATACTTAGGGTCTTTTGAAAACCGAGACTATGAATTCAGCCGCAACCGCAACTATTCCATCTGCAAATATTCTGGGAGAAAATTCTAAAGGCGTGGAGGTGATCTTTCAACTCCTGTCCAGGGAGTTTCAACAATCAACCAAAGCTTCGGAACAGAATTGCCACGATGTAGCAAGACGTATTACCACCGAAGTCTATCGGATTTGCCAGGAAAGCAAACGTATCCAAGCTTCTGGATCTGTAGAAAGCTCGGCGATGACCCTAGCTCGGCATCGGCTACAACAGTGTCTCAGGTACTATCAGTTGGGTTCAAACCGGGGCAGGGTAGAATTACACAGTACTTTGAGTGCCATTATTTATCGATACATTAATCCGCCTCAGAAGCAATTGAGTTATCAAGGGCGACTGACTATAATTGAAGATTTTTTACAGAGTTTTTATCTGGAGGCATTGAACGCTTTCCGGCGAGAAAATCAACTTGGTGCTACTTATCGCCCTCAGACGCTTCTAGAATTGTCCGAATACATGGCATTTACCGAGCGCTACGGCAAACGACGCATTCCCTTACCAGGCCGTCAGCAGCAGCTAATTATCTTGCGGGCGCAAACTTTTTCTCAACAACAGCCCCCAGAAACTAGCGTAGATATAGAACAAGCCGCAGAAGGCAGCAATAATGAAGGCGATGGTTGTTGGGAAGAACCAGCAGTGCATCAATTACGCTCCACAATGGCAACGCAAGCCGAACCCGAACCTGAAGAAGATACCTTGCGTTCCGTTGTAGTTACAGAATTAATGAATTATCTCGAAGAACGGCAACAATCTGACTGTGCTGATTACTTTTCTCTCCGCCTCCAGGATTTATCAGCACAGGAAATTGAGTCAATTTTAGGTTTAACCCCTCGTCAGAGAGATTACTTACAACAGCGCTTCAAGTACCATTTGATTCGGTTTGCCTTGTTACATCGTTGGGAATTAGTTCACGAGTGGCTGGAAGCTTCTTTACATACCAATTTGGGTTTAACTCCCCAGCAATGGCAAGTATACACAGCACAACTGGACAGTAAGCAACGATCTTTACTAGAGTTGAAGCAGCAAGGACAAGCCGATGAAAAAATCGCAAAAACTTTAGGGCTGTCAATGGCACAACTTCAAAAACGATGGTTTAAGATTCTTGAGCAAGCTTGGGAAATTCGTAACTCATTAGTGTCCGGATCAGGTGCATCTACTCATGAATAGTGACTCAGAATCCTTACAATCTCAGTGTCTCGGTTGGTTATTGACAGATGATGTCAAAAATAACAACCAATCTGTAGAATGTCAGGAAAATGACGGGGTAAAAAACCTCCACAATGAAGCCACTGCTTCAAAAAGCAGTGAGCCAAAATTGGGAGGAACGCCCCAGACCTTTCAATTAGGAGAAATTCCTACTGTGCTAGATCGTTTCCAAGCTGTCCTTAAGCATCGCTTACAAATTCAAGCCCAAGAACACCCACCTTTATTTCCTTGGGAAACACAATTAATCGACTATCCCGATTGTGTAGATGAGCCTTCAATGACGCTCGTTCCTAGCTGGGGGTGGATGGTACAACAGTCGAAGCTGAATCTGCCACGTCCTTTGCCTGAGAAAGTTTTTCAGCAATTGCTAGAAAAATGTCAATCAATGGTGACATCTTCGGTGCCTCTGGGAGCAAAATTAGTTCAAGTGGTGGAGAACTTTTTTCCCAACGAGTCTCAAGCACTAAATGATATCGCGGGATTGGTGCTAAGAAGCACCTATCGGTCTGTAAATACTTTGGATGTGCCCAATATTCAGAGCGATTATTCAGATTTACAACCGCGTCAACAAATGGCTTTGTCGTTGCTGGCAGCTAAACAACTGCTGGAAAATCTGACTCTACCACTTTCAGCAGCTAGTCCAGTGGTGGAAAGACAATGGCTAACCACTGTCGGTAATTTGAATATCAAAGTAGAGTATCAGTCTGTAGGTATTACGAAGTTACTTGTTGAGGCTGAGTTACCTGTTAAAGGAACTTTGACACTTCGCACAAGTGGAACTTTAGCAATGGCAACATCTTCAACTCCCGGATACTTAAGTGTAGAGTTAGGCTGTGAGCAACTTAACCCAACTTATACTCTGGAAGTTGAGTTTCCAGAAGTAGACGAACAGTCGCTTTTGTTTGTGATCAATCTCACTGTGTAACCTTAATTACCACCGCTAGCACGTAATGTCGAATATCTTAAGGTAACTATTGCCTAGCTGTTGCCTTGGGGCTTTTTTTGTCTTTAGATACTACTAGCAACAGGGTGCTTACTTATACTTAAAGCGTGGTTACAGGTAAGCAGTGGGTGTAAACTTACCCTCCATTCCATAATTGATTTTTGTGGGTAATGGTCAGTCTACTGGGTTACTAGCAAAGCCTGGGAAACGAGTCAGTTTTGTTGTGCTGATTTCGCCTTTATTTTATCAAGCCACCAATTTTTCATAACGAATTTATTCGATTGGATTGTTTTTTTATACAAAGTTATGTTCCAATACGGTTCAGTTAAGGCTAAAACTCTTTGTCAAACTCAATTTTTTTAACGTAGACGCTTCTCTACGAGACGCTACGCGAACGGCTTGCCGCAGGCTACCGCCAAGGACGCCAAGGACGCAGAGAGAAGAAAGAAATGCTTAACTGAACTGTATTGAGTTATGTTCGCGCTTGGCGTTACAGTTCGTGGTAACGTCATATCATGTTCGCTTGATTACTTTAAAATCGAAGAACCCCACCCCCAACCCCCTCCCCACTCTTCGAGAGGGGGCTGTGATGGGATCTTATGTAGTTAGGAAATGTTATAAAGTCAAACTTTTAACATTTAAAACTCCTGTGAGGAATTTAATTTGTAAAATAGGCACTAAACCTTAACAGATACATCAAAACAGGATAATAAAGCTTCTTCTAACGGGAATACTTTAAATTAGGGGGAACAGTTTCGTCCTCAGCATTGTTTCCGTGGAATTTTCACTTAGACTCGAAATGCTTAACTTATCCAGGATGAATCGATTTTGGCGTGTCTCTGTAGGTAATTTATGGCAGCAAAATCCGCAGCGATCGCCTTTAATAGAAGTAGAAGATTCAATTTCCTTGCGGGTGCTGGTGCTAGCATTGGTTGTTTTGGGAATTGTGGCGACGGATATCGCTGCCGAAACTTCATTTAGCTTTTGGGCGTTACCTCTGAGCGTATTGGGTGCGATTTGGAGTTACTATCGTCGCCGCGATCGCAATGTTGCAGTTAAGTTTTGTATCGCCATCGGAATGTTAGTGGCACTGGGTGCTTTCTTTGGGCGATTAGTGGGAGAGTTGAATGATACACGGTTGGGTTTAGCGGAGTTATTAATTCAACTCCAGGTGTTACATAGCTTTGATACACCCCGCCGCAAAAATTTGGGCTATTCGATTGTTATAGGACTGATTTTATTGGGTGTGGCGGCAACGTTAAGCCAGACTTTAGCATTTGCACCTGTGTTGCTGTTATTTTTAGCGATCGCTCTCCCAACTTTAGTATTAGATTATCGCTCACGCTTGGGTTTACAGCCATTAAAAACTCAAAATGAAAAATTCAATCAGAAGAATTCTTCAACTCTTAATTTTAAATTTTTAATTCTGAATTTCTTCCTAATTGTCGGTCTGGGACTGGCAATTTTTGCTGTTTTACCCAGATTTCCTGGCTATCAGTTACGGAACTTTCCTGTAAGTTCTGCGATTCCAATAAAAGGTAATTTCACGGGACGCAGTATTATTAATCCCGGTTATGTCCGCGAAGGTAAAGGTGATAATCAAGGCAGTGGTACGGGACAAAATCAAAATGGTCAACCAGGTAAAGTAGATAATAACTTTTATTACGGTTTTAATAGCCAAATTAACCAAAACCTGCGGGGCGAGATGAAACCGAAAATTGTGATGCGGGTGCGATCGCAAGCTGAGGGTTTTTGGCGAGTTCTAGGATTTGACCGTTATACGGGTAAGGGCTGGGAAGTTTCCCGTAATGAAGATGTTACAACTATCAAGCGATCGCCTTGGTCTTACCAAATCTTCCTGAATCGACCTTTGATTACTGGTAAAACCCAAGAGATAGTACAAACTTATACAGTGGTTGCGGATTTGCCTAACCTAATTCCGGCGATGGCTTATCCCAAAGAGATTTACTTTCCCACACCAATGATCGCTGTTGATAAGGAAGACGGATTGCGATCGCCTGTAGAGTTATCAGAAGGACTCACTTACACAGTAGTTTCTGAAGTACCATACCGCGATCGTACTCAATTAGGTGAAGCTTCTACTAAATATCCACAAGATATTCAACAGCATTATCTGCAAATTCCTCCCGAAATTTCCGAAAAAGTCCGGCAACGTACCGAAGAAATTCTTGCTAACTACAATCAAGAACGAGTTGCAAAGTCCACTAAAAGTCTAGATTCAGCCTATGAAAAAGCTCTTTACTTAGCTCAATATTTAAAACAACGTTACTCGCTTCCCCAAAATCCCTTAGATTTGCCTTATTTGGGAGAAAAAGATGACTTAGTAGAAGCTTTTTTATTCAAATATAAAGGCGGTTATCCAGACCACTTCTCAACAGTTCTGACGGTAATGTTGCGTTCCATTGGCATCCCAGCCCGGTTGGTAGCAGGGTTTAGTGCAGGAGAATTTAATCCATTTACAGGACTATATGTTGTCCGTAATACTGATGCTTATGCGATGACGGAAGTATATTTTCCTAAATATGGGTGGTTTGCCTTTGACCCGATTCCCAATCATCCCCTTATACCTCCATCAGTGGAAGATACTCAGACTTTTAGTGTCTTGCGTCAATTGTGGCATTGGGTTGCTGGATGGCTGCCTTCTCCAGTGACAGGTTTGTTGAATAATGTATTTGAGACAATATTCAAGTGGGTGATTAGAGCAATCGCTTGGTTTTTAGCTTTATTCTCTCAAGGTTGGTTTGGTGTATTAACTGGCTTAATCTTGGCAACTACAGCAGCTTTCTTTGGTTGGCTGGGTTGGGGACAATGGCGAGAGTGGCATAATCGTCGATGGTTAAAGAAATTGCCAGCAATGGAGAGCCTTTATCAACAAATGTTGCAATGGACAACCCAAAAAGGTTTAGGTAAGCATCCAGCACAAACACCTTTAGAGTATGCCAAAGGATCGTACCAGCATCATGCCCCAGCAACTGCTGAGGTCATAGATGAGATTAGCCAAGCTTATGTTAGTTGGCGTTATGGTGGTCATGCTCCTAATTTGAAGCGACTGCGAGAAAGATGGCAAGAATTGAAAAAGACTCCTAATTGACACTCCCCGCGCTGAAGGAGCATTTCTGGCTTGTTATATCGTTTACAAAGTCTACAAAGTTTATCTGATAGACATTTCACGTTGTTTATATTTTCTACAACATCGTTCATTTGCCATACTTCTTGATGTTGAGTTAGGTTGAGGGGGAGTATTATCTCCCACCCCTCCCAATTAAAACCGGATGTGCAACTCTTGGTTCTAACAAGGGTGAAATCTTTAATATTAATAAGTAGTTATACTAATATTGTCTGCATCACAAATGTAATAAAATCAACACAGTAAAATATAAAAACAAAATATGTCAAGTAAAGAATCGAGAGAATGGCATTTAACCCCCAGTGGATGGGTTGCTGGAACATTGCAACACGATAGTGGACGTAATCCCATTTCGCCACCTGACAATAAAGTTTTAACTTGTATCTATAAAGAGACTATAGTTCCCGATGCTATGGCATTATCAGGTTATGGCGAACCAGGCTTTAATCTATCTAGCAATGTTAGCGTCATTTGGGGTTGTTCAAATCATCAGCTTATATCTGAGCTTTTAGATAAATTTGGTTCATGTCCTGAGCGTATATAAATTGTTAAGTATTTCTTGTTTTATAAACATATATGGGTCAATTTATTACTGAAACCCTTATTTTTAGTGTTGTTTTAATTCCACTAGCTTTAGGTTTAGGTCATTTTTTAGATTTTGACAAAGTTCAAGGTATGAGCCAGAAAGAATATAAATCTTATATGAAAATTATAATTTTTAAATGTTGGATAATTTTATTCTTACCTCTCAGTCTGTGGCTACGATTCCAAGCGACTCATGAATGTACTAAAAATTTATTTTAAAAAATAAGGTGATTTAACGAACTCAAACAGAAATAAATAATATCTACTTAAAATTTTAAACGTATTTTTGTAGCGCTATAGTGAATCATTTTTTTGAGCTTCAAACTGTCTACTCAAATCAGGTTGAACACTGGACAAACGTTGCTGTACAGATTCAGCTAACTGTTCTCTGTGATTAAGGTAGGATTTTACAGCGTTTTGATGCCGAAGATAGTAAGCAATGGTGCTGTAAATATCTGACAATGATAGGGTAGAGTACCTTTGGACAATAGACTCAGGGGATGCGCCATCCTGAAAAGCTCGGATTACGACCTCTAGCAAAACTCTTGAATTGCCAACTCGAATTGCTCCAGTTTCATCTTCTCGGAGAGGAGGTGTGTCACCCTCTAAAACGAAACTCATGGGCTAATTTCCCTAATTGATTGGATGTAATGGTAACTTAACTCGGGTGCGATCGCTGCCACTTCAATTAAAACAGGCGATCGCAATTAGTGAAATACAATATAATTTAAGCGAATTTACCAAATTAGCTGTTATTTTGGATTTCGTCTAATTTGGCACGCACTGCTTGGATATCCTGCCACATCAACCATTTTGGCGCACCTCTTTCTTTAGAAGGGTTACGCAGCAAGTAGGAAGGATGAAAAATTGGCATACATAAACGCCCTTCCCACTCTAGCCACTGTCCGCGAATTTTCGTAATCCCCCGCTTATCGCCTGTGATGCCTTTGACAGCAGTTGCACCTGTTAACAGGATTATTTTGGGGTCAATTATACGAATTTGTTCTAGTAAGTAGGGTAAACAAGCTGCCACTTCTGTTGGAGTAGGAACTCTATTATCTGGTGGGCGACATTTATTGATATTAGCTATATATACATCTTGCTCAGTAGTCAGATGCACGGATGCCAAAATTTTCTCTAGCAACTGCCCCGATCTGCCTACAAATGGTAAGCCGGTTTCGTCTTCATTTTGACCAGGCGCTTCCCCTATAACCATAATTGGGGCTTTGAGATTACCGCGTCCGACGACAGCATGAGTCCGAGTGTCTCCCAATGCACAACGGTGACAGCTATTGCAATGCTGTGCCAACTCTGTTATGTCAGAATAAGTTCCCGGAGCGATCGCAATTTTAGCGTCTGTAGGAATCAGTTCTCGTTGGTTAAGGGTTGAGTCGTCGAAGAGGCTGAGTTGGGTTTCGCTGCTCATGAAAATTAGGATTTTGGCATCAGCACCATCTGTCTTATCTGAATTAAATACTGCTCTGGTTGGAGATTTATCAGAATCAATAGACTTTTGCTGAATACTTAGTTATTTATACAAATCTTATTGTATCAGTTAATTTGAGACAAAATTCAGTCATCATAAAAGCAGTACCGTCCTGATATGCTGGGGGAAACCATGTTACATACCCCGCTTTTTGCCGATCGCACCCATGCGGGTGAGGAATTGGCGCGAGTTATTCATGATGTTTTGACTCAGCAAACTATTGATTCTGGGGTAAAGCCTATACCAATTGTTTATGCTTTGCCAAGAGGGGGTATACCAGTAGCAGCACCAATAGCACGTCTTTTGGATTGTCCGTTGACAATTGTTGTGGCGAAAAAGATTAGCCATCCAGAAAACCCAGAGTTAGCAATTGGTGCAGTGACTACTTTTGGAAATGTTCTTTGGGCTGATCAAAAGCTATCTCGTTTTAAAAATGATGCACGATGGCGAGAAGTAGCTTTAAATAAAGCGATAAACCTTGCTAAGTCTCTTGAGGCTTTATTAATTCCTGCTTGTCCGCAGGTGAATGTAGAGAATGCGACGCTGATCTTAGTTGATGATGGCATTGCTACAGGTATGACAATAGCAGTAGCGGCAACTGCTCTCAAAACGCTTTCTCCAGCAGCAGTTTGGCTATGTACTCCAGTAGCACCACAAACATTGCTACCCTGGTTAGAACAGTGGGGCGATCGCACCATTGTCTTGCAAACACCAGAACCCTTTTGGAGTGTAAGTAATTTTTACACCGAATTTCCTCAAGTAGATACATTAGAAGCTCTTGCGTATCTCCAACAACAAAAGACAATGGAAGAAATTGACCTATGCGAGTAATTGTATATTATTAATTCTAATTATCTGGAAAAGCAGAGGGCGGGAGGTAGGAGGCTTTTATTTTTTCTTTTATTCAGAATACTCGGAAAGTGACAAAAGCTGTTTAGGGACGCGCTCGCTTCCGTTATGAATGGAGGAAACAAGTAAAACCCTTTTCCCTTCTGCCTTCTGCCTCCTACCTTGTTTTTTAGGAAAGGGATAAAACCAACTTTTTTTGCTAAAGTTTCTTAATTTAGACAGGAATTATTGCAATTATGTAAGTAATCGGACATAAATAAATGTAAATGCTAATTACTATTATACAAAGTTGCACATTAATTCCCTCAGACTAGAAGTCTGGGTTATATAAACAAAGCCTACCTTTGCAGGCTATTTTGATAATGTTTATTGAACAAATTTCAGTTTTGCAAAAATTTTTAGCAAATTATCCGAAAATCTGGAATTTTTACTTGTAGTTGAATATTAAGCTCTCAATAGAATATGTATATCTATTATTCTTAGTTAGTGATTTGTTAGTAAGTAGTCATGTAGTACTTGGTTAAATAAAAATTATTTCTGGATTAATAATAAGATAAAAATATTTATGGTTTATCCTTACTTATTCTTCTGGTATCACTTATCAATAAATATTCAGCAGCAAATTATGATTTTTACTTGTAAGCATTTTTAATTTTCTATGATGGGTATATAATAACAAAATCAAAGCATCATATACACAAATCAGCATGACATAATTATGATAGAACAAGTGAAAATCATTAAACTCGCTGGAAACTTAAACGCCACAACTTCACAAGATTTTCGACAAAATATTACTGAAAGTTTAAAATTAGGTACAAAAATTGTGTTAGTTGATTTTCAAGATGTAACATTTATGGATAGTTCTGGTTTAGGAGCTTTAGTATTAGCTTTTAAAAGCTTGCGGGCAGCAGATAGTAAGCTTGTTCTATGCTCAGTTAATGAGCAAGTCAGGATTTTATTTGAACTGACTAATATGGATAAAGTATTTGAAATATTTCCTAGTCAAGACGCATTTAATCAGGTTTTAGTTCCAAAAACTTAATTAATCAAACTTAATTTGCAAAATAGATAAATCATCATCAAAAGCATCTTTGGAGTTCAGAGCGATTAAATAACTCAGTACGTGGTCGAGTTGGCAATCAACCGGATTTTGTAAGCTAACTAGTAGCTGAATAAAAGCATCCAAACTCCAAAGTGTGCCATCTGGTTTAGTGATTTCATAAGCACCATCACTAAAAATGTAAAGAGTACTGAATTTTTCAATATTACAAAATCCATCAATATATTTTGCTTCTGGAAACATTCCAACGGGCATACCAGGGGTTTTCAAGAGTTGAACTTCAGACTTTCTTGGAGATGTGCCACTTACTAAAATAGCTGGTGGATGACCTGCACTAGCATAAATTAACTGACCGTTGGTTCGGTTGTAAACTCCATACCAAATTGTAAAGTATTTGTCATTTTGATAATTCATCTGAAAGGTATCGTTCAAAGCTTTCAACACATCACTAGGCTGATAATAATTTAGGCTTTTAAGCGCACGGGAACGCAGCAGATTCAGCACTGAAACAGAGGGAAGAGTAGCTTTGAGTCCATGTCCGGCAGTATCAAGTAAGTAAATTGCCAAATAATCATCATCGAGCCAATAGTAATCGAAACAGTCACCGCCAAGTTGGCGCGAAGGAATGAATCGAAAATTTATATTGAAGGGTTCAGTCATGGGAAAAGGCAGTAGCGATCGCACATATTCTGCGGCTTCTGACATTTCTGATTCTAAAAGCAACTTTTGAGCCTGCAAATCTCTACTCAACTGATGCAGACGTAATCCCGCTCTTACCCGTGCTTGTAATTCATTATGCTCGATAGGTTTAGAAATAAAATCATCAGCGCCAGCATCTAGACCTTTGACGCAATCGGCAACCGAATCTAAAGATGTTAATAAAATAAAAAATGTAGTGAAAAATTTAGGATCTTTCTTAATGTGCTGGCAGACTTCCAGACCAGTTAACCCTGGCATAATCCAATCACAAATAATTAGTGCTGGACGATAAGCCAATGCCTTTTCTATTCCTTCTTCACCGCTACTAGCAGTAACTATCTGATAACCCTGCTTTTCCAGCATCCTTTTCAGAAGTATTCTTATTGAATAATCATCATCAATTATTAATATTTGAAACATAAAAGATTTTATTAGACACTAATTAATAAATTATTGCTATTGCTCTAAAAATAGAAAATAAAAATAGTTTATCGGCTAAAGAGTTAGTAGTATATGTATGTTAATACTACTAACTCCTTTCTATTTTTCTGTCGGATTCATGATTTTTCAATAGTCATAAAACATTATGGGGGTGCAAGAGGGTTCACCCACAAGAGGATAGTATTTTTTAGCTGGTTTAAGTCGCGGTATGCTTCTTGTTTGAACCATTGCCCTAAGGCATCAAAGGGGGTAAAAGATGTTCCAGTTTGCCATTTAATGTCTTGACCTAGAGGTGTTGTATGAGTTCCTGGTAACGTTTGTATTGTCACCATTTGATCAAAGCGTTCTTGTAAGATTTTGGTTAAAGCTGCGGATTGATCAATTGTGTCATTGCTAAATTTTATTAATAAATTGCGCCTAATGTCATAACGCTCTTGGACAAGCTGGTTAGTTTCCAATGGTGAGGGTGTAAACTCAATCGCAAAAGTAGAATTGAACTGTTCTACTAAGGGGATAGCTTCTTTAGCGGCGTAGTTGTTGAAGGATATTAAAATATTGCCTGCGCGTTCTACTTTAAAGAGACTACCAATCAGCAAGTGAAGTTTACAGCCCATACTGTGCCCCATGCCATAGATGGGGTAGTAAAGCTTGCGTAATGCCCCAGAATCGTGTAAGCGTTCTAGAGTGCGGTCAAAGTTTAGCAGCACAGATTTTGCGATCGCAGTATGATCCAAAGTATTGACGAAAGGTGTAGCAATTACAACATAACCTTTACTTGCCAATTGTTCGAGTAACCAGCGATAAGTGATGTGGGGTGCAGTGGCGACAAATGCACCTCCTAAAAAATGGATGATACCTATAGGATTTCGGGGAATGATTACCCAGTTGCCTCTAACTTCTTTCCAGTCCATGCGGATAAGCGATCGCTTACTTGATATTCTTTATGTTAGACCGGCGATCGCAACTGTGGGAAAGATTATCCAAAAAGCCACTGAGTGTAGTGAGTAGGCTTGAAGTCAAGACTTTCGCAAATGTTAAGAAAGATCCGAGGCTTACTAGGGAAGGGGGAGAATTCAAAGCCTCTCTCTTTGCAGAATAAAGGAATAGAAGTGAAGTTTTCCAGATCCTGTGAAAAGTCAGATTATTTCTTGTATTACACATCTCGAAATCAATATTTTTGCTTTTAGGCATAAATAAATTTATTTGCTCTGAAGCCTTTATAGCAGGTTGATTTAAATATCTTTCCCCCAACAAGAACTTCACCGTGTTCCTCTGTCTATAAAGGCCATTACGAATTACAAATTATCTTAGCGTTGAGTCTGTAATCTTTTCATTTCGTGTTGTACATCTAATGCAATCTGTAAGGCTTCATTGAGTAATCTTCCATGTTCAGTAGCCTGTTCGTTTACTTGCATGGCTGTTAAAGTTGCTAAATTGTTGACGAATAGCTCTGTATTACTAAGGATAAAACTTTTATTTTCTCTCAAAATTTTTTCTGTCTTCAAAGCACGAACTAAATCTGATTTAGTGAGTTTTAGCGCTTCAATAACGCTCTCTCTTTCCTTTATAAGCACTTCTGGATTACCAGCTTCTTCTATTTGATCATTGATATCTATTGCTCTAATAACAGTGTTATATCTTTCAACATCATTTAACAAAATTTGCAAAGAATTTGTCATGTTAAATTTGACAATTTTATTTTGACTTTTCCAAATTAAATATAATATGCTTTGGGTAAAACCGCCAATCCAAAGACCTAAGATAATTAATAATATCCAAGATGGAATTGTTATCCATGCTACAAATACTTTTATAAAAATATCAAATAAAAGATAAGCAAAAACAAATGTAGCAAACCCAATAAAAATTACAGTTGCTCCTTCCGAGCTTTGAATTTTTTGAATGTATGTTTTTACTAATTCTTTCAGAGGTTTTGTAATGATTAAAAGTTGATCGTTAACAGGTAAATTAGTCAGCTTTTGTAGTTCATGCTGACTAATTTCCAAACCCTGCAAATCATCCCTCACAGCTTTTTAATCCTTGCCATAATAGTTATTTAATCTAATATAGCAATCAAATTTCTGGAATGTTGGCATTTTGTCTAAACTTTTTCAAGTAAGTTAATAATTTTTTGTACGATCTGATACTTTTTTACCAAGATGGCTATTTTTACTATATAAATCATATTTTATTTCTAAAAATTATCGTAAACGCATAGCGGCTTACCGCAGGCAGGCTATCGCCTTCTGGTGCGTCGGCTTCCATTAACGCACAGCATCTCACAGAGAAATCGCAAAGAGCGTCAAGAAGGGAAACATAAAAGTTCATAAATAATTTAGGACTGCTATAGCAATCCTAAACCGTTTGTAATAATAAATTAATCGCAGAGGTGCAAAGAACGCAGAGAGAAGAATCGGTAAATTTCATGACTCATTTATGATTGCTATATATAAGAGTAACAGGCTGTATCTTGTACCATCAAGACTGTTACCGTTACTTTTGATTAGACCAAATTGGTAGTTGATTAACTTTTTTGAGTGTTAATTCTACATAAGTTGTTTGGCTTTGTCCGATTGTTGTTGTACCAAAATAGCCTTGAGAACCGCTATGAGCATGAGGGCCTGTTTTCACAACTGTATAACGTTCTTGACGACGAGCTTTATTGAAAGGTGAACCTACTGTGATTGGCCAGCGTGAAGCAAATACAATCTGGCTAATATCTTCAATCCAATCTCGGCGACCTACAAGTTGGTATACATGCTCAACTGCATCAAAGCCGTTTTCACCATTAAAATCACCACCTATTGAGACAACAATTAATTCAGCATTTAGCCACTGATCGAGATAATTAACCGCACCAAGAGCAACTTGCACTCCACCACTGGTTCCAATTAAAATCAGTTTGAGTCTTTGTTTTGGATATTTGGGTAAAGGATATACAGCATTCATACGATTAACGATCGCATTCGCAATTCCCAAGTTATAAATATGTCCATAACGGTCATCGGCAGAAATAGCAAACCGCCAGAGATTACGAATTTTAATTAAAACATCTGTATTAGAGAACCAACCATCTGCTTTTTCGGCTGCACTCCACAGAGGTGCTAACAACCGTCGCCCTCCTAAACTTTCGTTAGCAGCGGAGTAAGGAAAAACATCCCGCACTGTTACACAATTAGGATGAATTCGCTCTAATTCATTTAGAAAAAATTCTTCACCTTGAGTTAATTGATTGGCAGAGAAATCTCCCACTCCTGGTAAAAAAACTATATAGCAATCAATATTTTGCGATTTTTCAAGTTTAGATGAAAGGTTATCTCTGGGCGACTTTTTTATTAAACTTTTCTTAATACCCAAGCTTTCAGAACTTTGACTCAACCACCATACCAAAGTCCCAACAGGGGCAATAGTTCCCCAAGCAAGAAGTATTAATCCTGCTAAAACTAACAGTTTTAATGTTCCATTTTGCAAGCATAGTAGTAATTGTCCGCCAATCTTACGCATTTGATATTATTGTTTTATAGAGGTTGTAGGTTAAGTAATGTTAATATTTAAATTTCGATTTTTGATTGCTTGTTTTATAAAATTCTGTTTTGTATAATTTTTCATCTTTCATTATTTAGAACAAATGAACACCAATAATATCAAATCAAAATCAAATTTGTGTCAAACACTTCGGTATGCTCTAGCATTGAATGGTAACTTCTATGAGAATGCCCGCAATACACATAAAAATCGTAAGTTAGCCCTAAATATTGTAATTTTGGGTGCTGTTTCTCATGCCATAGGGAGTGGTGTAATCTTATTAATAAATCGAGCTACGGTTTTTGTATTTTTGATAAGTCTTTTAATTAATGCGATCGCTATTATCATAGGATACTATTTTTGGACATTCACAATTTGGAAAATTGGGCAATGGCTCAAACCCATAGATCCTACTTACAATGATTTACTTATTCCAATAGGCTTTGCCTATGCACCACAAATACTAAATTTTTTAACTCTGATTCCCTTATTAGGACGACCAATTGAGTTAATTTTGGCGGTGTGGAGTTTGTTAGCGGTAATTGTCGCAGTGCGCCAAGGATTAGATATTACGACTCGACGAGCAGCATTTATCTGTTTAATAGGCTGGCCTTTAATTCAAATTGCGATCGGTTTTGTACAAGTTTTGGAGCAAGACGTAGTAAAATGGACAAACTAAATGTGTGAGGCTAAATCAGAAAAGCTTGCTTGAGCATTCTAGACAATTAATAGATGGAACCCATAAATCAAGTCTGCTTGTTCAATACTTTGCATGAACTGTGGTATTGAGCAGGATAGAGACATAAAAATGCGGCTAAGGATATAAAAATAGTCGAGATAAGGCATTACCACGACCTTAAACGGGCGTAGAGAGACAGTAATACCAATTCTCCAAAATGAAGCAACAGATGTAAATCAGGAAAGTCTTGTTGCATCTAGGTTTCTTAATTGCGTTAGCAAAGCGGGGCGTAGCCCATTGCGAATTGCGAATTGGTATAACGCCCTTCCCGATGCTCTAAGGGAGAAAATTCAAAGTCTCTCTCCTTAAAGGAAGACAGAAATAGAAGTGAGGTTTTCCAGACACCGTGAAAAGTCAGGTTTCGCTGCGGATTCATTCCGGTGACTATATCAAAAATTCTTTCTGTCCTCTGCCTTTGCTGTTAATCCAATGCTCAAAAACAAGATCCCCCTAGTCGTGTTTTTCATCGAGCTAGGGGGATCACATATGTGGTAGTCTATAAGAGATTCGGTATAGTTCCTTACGACTTGATTCTATAGCCTATATTTTAGTTTGAGTAGTCTTACCATTAGAATTTATAGTATTTTTACACCTTCTTAATCAATGCTTCATCCCTGTTGTTCTTTGGGGAGGCAGTATATGTAAGTATGACAGTACGCAATATGCGTCACTTGCCGTTTTTGTGGATATCTGTAAAAAGATATGTAACTATGGCAATACGTAATATGTGTCACTTGTCATTTTTGTGGATATCTGTAAAAAATATGAAACTCAAAATTGTTGCTACCGTTGCTCTGTTAGCTTGTTTTGGATTTGCAGAGCAAGCCCTTGCATCAAATCAGCTAGATTTAGATCAGCTGAAGGCAACAAGTACCTGTCCTAGATGTAATTTGAGTGGTGCTGACCTTACTAAACTGAATCTAAGTGGAGCAAATTTGCGAGGGGCTGACTTGAGTGGTGCTACATTATCTCAAGCTGATCTCACGAATGCCGATCTTACTGGCGCAAATTTAGAAGCTGCGGTTTTGAATTCGGTCAATCTCAATGGTGCTTCCTTAACAGGTGCAAATTTAAAATCAGCATCTCTGGAAAATGCCGATTTGTCTAATGCCGGTTTCATCAGCGCTAATTTGGAAGCAGCAAACTTAAAAAATGCCAAATTGGAGTTTACCAATTTTCGGGGGGCTAACTTCCGACTGACAACTTTGGCTAATGGTGTCGTTACCTCCGACAAACCTTATGGCTGGTCGTTAGAACGTCAGAATATTAGAGCATGTAACGAGTTCAAACCCGAAAATACCTTAGGCACAACCTGTTATTCAAAATAAACTGGGGAGTAGGGAATGGGGAGTAGGGAAGGGAGCATTGATTATTTCTCCCTCATCTCCCTCATTCCTCTCTGCTCGTCTTCTTGCTTGACTTATCCTTGTATAGCAAAAGCATTTTGTTTGTTAACAGTTCTTTATCATGGGAAAAAAGCCTATAGATTAATTGAATCCATGCTTACCCATATTAAAGACTTAGCAACAAAACTAGCGCCCCGCCTAATTGAAATTCGCCGCCACATTCACTCTCACCCAGAACTGAGCGGCCAAGAGTACCAAACAGCAGCTTTTGTGGCTGGTGTTTTGTCTTCTAGTGGTCTGCACGTACAAGAAGGAGTTGGCAAAACGGGCGTTATTGGAGAACTGCAAGGCATTAGCGAAAATGACCATTTATTGGCAATTCGCACCGATATGGATGCCTTGCCAATTCAAGAGGGCACTAATTTAGAATATGCTTCTCGTGCAGATGGTATTATGCACGCCTGCGGTCACGATGTCCATACCACCGTGGGCTTAGGAACGGCAATGGTACTGTCCCAAATCGCTGAAGAGTTAGGTGGGAAAGTACGATTTTTATTTCAGCCAGCCGAGGAAATTGCTCAAGGGGCAAGCTGGATGGTGAAAGATGGGGCAATGGAAAATGTCTCAGCTGTATTAGGGGTTCATGTTTTCCCTTCTATACCCGCAGGATCTATTGGCGTGCGTTACGGGGCATTAACAGCCGCAGCTGATGATTTAGAGATTCTGATTATGGGAGAATCTGGGCACGGGGCGCGTCCCCATGAGGCGATTGATGCGATTTGGATTGCTTGTCAAGTAATTACTGCATTGCAACAAGCCATCAGCCGGACGCAGAATCCCTTGCGTCCTGTAGTATTGAGCATTGGTAAGATTAATGGTGGCAGAGCGCCGAATATAATTGCTGATAAAGTGCAGTTATTGGGAACCGTGCGATCGCTCCATCCTGAAACCCGGGCCCATCTCCCAAACTGGATTGAAAACATTGTATCTAATGTTTGCCATACCTATGGGGCAAAATATCAAGTCAATTATCGCCAGGGTGTACCCAGTGTCCAAAATGATTATACCCTAACGCAATTGTTACAATCAGCCGCAGAAGAAGCTTGGAGTAGCGATCGCGTTCAAGTCTTACCCGAACCTTCCCTTGGTGCTGAAGATTTTTCTATGTATTTGGAACACGTTCCCGGTTCCATGTTTCGTTTGGGTGTCGGCTATAAAGAAAGAATGATTAACCACCCGTTGCACCATCCCCAATTTGAAGTCGATGAATCTGCCATTATCACCGGGGTTGTAACAATGGCATATACCGCTTATAAATACTGTCAGCAAAATTTGTAAACAGAAACTCCCAGCGCTAATGTGCTGGGAGTTTTTGTTTAACTAACTTTTTTTAGCGGATATAGAAAGCCCGAAAGCCTGCTACACCTTAGATTCGCTAACAACACCGAGCTTTTGTTGAATTCGGGTTTTAGCGGCTTTGAATTCAGTAGCAAGTTGTTCACTTTGCTCAGTACTCAAATTGTTGCGAATGGCAGCAAACAGTGTGCTTTCTTCTTGACGAATATGATCGCCAAGAGCATCCAATAGCTGTTTGACTTTTTCTTTGAATTGAGGTGAAGATGGGCTAATAGCCTTAATTTCCTCTAATGCCTGCTTCGCATGAGCTTGTTCGTCAAACAATTCTTGGGTATTATCTTGACCGTAGAAAGGACGTACTCTTGGATATACTACTTCCTCTTCAGCTTCAGCGTGGGCACTTAAATCCTTGTAAATTTGACCGAAATACTCTTGGATCTTCTGTGGATTGTCGCTTTGCAGGAGTTCGGTAAATAGGGTATTTACCTTGTTGTGATCGAGGCGGATGACATCCTGGATATTCAGATCGCTTTTGTCACTGGTTTGGGTAACAGCACTACCTACTACACCACTTACCGCAGCCATAGCGTCTTGAACACGCGCCCAAATGCCTTGATCTGCATCTTGTCCAGTTAATTCACGAACACCCAGAATTTCCAGAATACCTTTGAGTTGTTCTTGGTGAGCGCGGTTCTCAAAGTTAATGGTATTCAAAGGTGCGATCGCTAACAAAACATCAGCACCAACTTTTTGAGCAGCCTTGTGAACTATCAAGCCACTCATTACGAGTTGATGTTTCAGCAATTCATGCTGAGATACTTTTTCATAAAGGCTTAACTCAGAACCTTTGAACAATTCACGAGCTTTTTCAATGAATTCTGTAACATTTTTTTTGGGTTCAGCCTGAATGCCATACTGACCAATTACAGTTTCCAAAATGCCAAGATTTTTTTCGTCATCGTTGAGAAAATTGCGGATGCGATCGCCAATTTCGGCATCAAGTCCTTGGGTCAAAAGCGATCGCTCATTTTCGATAACCAATTGTTGAAGTGCTTTAATACTTGCCAATTTTACAGCAATAGCATTGCGTTTCGTATCATCTAAAGTAGTTACCATCCGTGTTCTCCTCGGCAAAGTGTTCATCATTATTACTTGATATAACCTTGACACAGAGGTTAGGGAGATTCCATCTTTCTTTTGAGCGATCGCACTCACAACTCAGGGTAGAGAAATAAAAATTTTCGTTACATTTTCTGCTTTTATACTTTTAGATAGATAATATTTAATTTTAAAACTATATCCTGAGATAGATAGTTTTTAAGTTTTGTTTGATAATGTTCAATTTCTTAATATCAAAAAAGAGTAAATATTAATCAGCAAATACATTGTATTTTCCAAAAACGTTGGAAATTATTAGTGTAATTAATTCTTTATGTATGAATTAGCGTGATTAAAAATTAAAAAAGTATCTCTTCTATTAATTTAAAATATTATCTTAATTTTTTCGTAAGCTATTAAAGCTTCCATAGTAGTATCTACCAAAATATTTTTAACTATAATACCTGACTGGGCGCTGTTAAAAATAGTATTTTTTCTGAAAACTATCCATCATTTCCTTTGCTAAAGGATGATAACCATTGTTATTCAAAAATCCCAAAGGTGACTCTTTAACCTGATAGCTAATGGCTTCACCAGTTGTTACCAACCTAGCGAAGTGTTCGCAATTCCATCCTAAAATCCCATAGTGCCAGTCCTTGAAGAGTTGATAAGCAATGAGACATCTATCGAGAACTTCCTTCCTATCCAATAGTTTCACTGATTTGACTACATGAGCCTTTTTTGGAATAGGGAATACAGCAAACCCACTTCCACCAAAGTTAAAAACGTGAGTATCAGAGATAGTTACGTGATAGTGTAATGCTAGATCGTTATGATGCTCTCTATGATGAATAAGTAATCCTGCATTGGAACTACTATAGTCCGCATAAGCATGGAATTCACTGATAATATCGTCCATCACTGAAGAAGTAACTATATTTTCAGTAGGAAGATCAATCTTAGTAGGTTGAATTTTTTGAATACTTATAAGTGATAACCATTCTTTTATTGAATGAGGTCGTTCCTCTGGCTTAACCTCCATACCCTTGAGGATTGCCTGATTTACTCTATCACTAATACTATAATTAATTTTTTTTGGTTCCTCCAATGGCGTACCAATTGCTCTTAGTGGTGCAAGGGTTGGCACTTCTCCAGTTAGCATAGAATATAGTGTTGCTGCTAAAGCATAAACGTCAGTATAAGCACCTCTTTTTGCTCTTTTGTCATATTGCTCAATTGGTGCAAAACCATCAGATAAAATTTGTGTATGAGTTTGAGTGAGATTCGGGGTAAATTCCCTTGCAATACCAAAATCAATTAACACAGCCTCAGAATTATTAGAACGCAACATGATATTTTGCGGTTTCAGATCCCGATGCAATAAACCGTTATTGTGAACTACGATTAATGCTTCACCAATCTGCTGAATGTAGCGTAATGCTTCTGCTTCTGGCAAAACGCCTTGATTCTCAATTCGACTAGCTAAATCTTCCCCAGGAATATATTCCATTACCATACACCACAGGGAATTTTCATTGATTACTTCATCAATTTTCACAATATGAGGATGACTACATTTAGCTAGTTTTATTGCCTCATTCAAAAAATCTTGCTGAAACTTAGCAAAATCAGGACGGCGTTGCACTTTATCATTTAACGTTTTAATGGCAAAGTAACGCCCGTAATTATCTCTGGCGAGATAGGTAATACCAAAGCCACCTTCACTTAATTCTTCTTGAATTGTGTATTTCCCACTCTGCAATTGCTGTCCTAACACCCAAGCCATTGTTTAAAAGTCCAAAATGCTGGTGTCAATTGTGGCACAAGTTAAACTAATTTACAGAAAAAAATATATATTAGAAGTTTTAACCAGGCATTTACCCACTCTTCAACTACCTGAGTTAAATTTTTTAAGTTGAGCGGGTAAATAATTCAACATTAAGCACATGATTTAGGCTGCCTAACTTTCTGCGTTATGCGGCGTTTACAAACCTCACCGCAATTGTGACGATTACGCTAGAATTGTTAAAGGTTCTTTACAGAATTTGCCGATCATCCCCAATTCTGTTAAAACAGCCTAGCATTCAAATGTAAATCTTATAAACCCCCTCTAGAGTTCACCAAAAGCTTCTATGACGCTCCCAATTCGCAACGTCGCCATCATCGCCCACGTTGACCACGGCAAAACCACGCTGGTTGACGCACTCCTCAAACAATCCGGCATTTTCCGCGAAGGCGAAGACGTTCCGGATTGCGTTATGGACTCCAACGCCCTAGAACGGGAACGGGGTATTACTATCCTTTCCAAAAATACGGCGGTTCGCTACAAAGAAACACTAATTAATATTGTTGATACTCCTGGACACGCCGACTTTGGTGGCGAAGTTGAACGCGTACTTGGCATGGTTGACGGATGTCTTTTGATTGTCGATGCTAACGAAGGCCCAATGCCCCAAACGCGCTTTGTTCTGAAAAAAGCTTTAGAAAAAGGGCTGCGCCCCATCGTTGTAATCAACAAAATTGATCGCGGACAAGCTGACCCCCACGTTGCTGTTGATAAAGTATTGGATCTGTTCTTGGAATTAGGAGCAGATGAAGACCAGTGTGATTTTCCTTATCTATTCGCTTCCGGGATGGGAGGTTTTGCTAAGGAAACCTTGGAAGCAGAATCAGTAGACATGCAACCCTTGTTTAACGCGATTCTGAAACATGTTCCATCACCAGTAGGCGATCGCAACAAACCTCTGCAATTACAAGTCACAACCCTAGATTATTCTGAATACCTGGGACGGATTGTCATTGGTAGAATTCACAATGGTACTATCCGTTCAGGACAACAAGCGGCTTTAGTTACAGAAAATGGCACCATCGTCAAGGGTAAAATTACCAAGTTGATGGGCTTTGAAGGACTCAAGCGCGTAGACCTGGAAGAAGCAACCGCAGGTTATATTGTGGCGGTGGCTGGTTTCGCTGATGCTTATATTGGGGAAACGATTACTGACCCCAACGAACCGCAAGCTTTACCACTAATTAAAGTGGATGAACCAACCTTGCAAATGACCTTCTGGGTGAATGATTCGCCCTTTGCTGGTCAAGAAGGGAAGTTGGTGACATCAAGACAAGTCCGCGATCGCCTATTCCGCGAACTTGAAACCAACGTTGCTTTGCGCGTTGAAGAAACCGATTCTCCCGATAAATTCCTCGTTTCCGGTCGTGGAGAACTCCACTTGGGTATCTTAATTGAAACCATGCGCCGGGAAGGATTCGAGTTTCAGGTATCTCAGCCACAGGTTATTTACCGCGAAGTAAACGGTCAACCTTGCGAACCTTACGAACTCTTGGTATTAGACATTCCTGTTGATGCTGTGGGTAGCTGTATCGAACGCCTGGGACAACGCAAAGGCGAAATGCAAGATATGCAACCTGGTAGTGGCGATCGCACCCAGTTAGAGTTTGTCATCCCCGCCCGTGGATTGATTGGTTTCCGGGGTGAATTCATGCGAATGACTCGTGGTGAAGGCATCATGAACCACAGCTTCTTAGATTACCGCCCACTCAGTGGTGATATTGAAGCGCGTAACAAGGGTGTTTTAATCTCCTTTGAAGAAGGTGTATCTACCTTCTACGCCATGAGAAACGCCGAAGATAGAGGAGCATTCTTTATTACTCCCGGCACAAAGGTTTACAGAGGCATGATTGTAGGCGAACACAATCGTCCGCAAGATTTGGAACTGAATATCTGTAAAACCAAGCAGTTGACCAACCACCGCGCGGCTGGTGGCGATGAATTGGTTCAGTTGCAAGCACCGATAGACATGAGTCTAGAGCGTGCTTTGGAATACATTGGCCCCGATGAATTGGTGGAAGTTACACCCCAATCAATTCGTCTACGGAAAATGTCGAAGAAATTGGCAAAACGGTAATTTATAGCGGTAGCTTATCTTACTCACCCACTCATTTAATAACATCACAAAACAAAGCCTGCTGACGCAGGCTTTTTCGTTTAGTAATCTTGTAGTAGTTAAATGTAGTACTATACGCTACTATAAATTAATCAATCTATTTAGAGCGAGTCAGTCAATTCGATTCGCAAACATACTAGCTAAAGGTTTCTTATATGAGCAATGAAAATAAGAATAATACTTACAATATATATTTAGGGGATGGTGGGAACTTTAACAAGTCTATTGAAGGGAATTATTTACAAGTACACGGTAATTACATAAATAATGGTAATTATATAAATATCAGTCAGGATTTATCTGAAGCTGCTACACAGATTCAAGAGTTATTACGCCAGCTAGAAAATCAGGGCTATAATCACCAAGATGCTCAACAGAAGGTAGCTAAAGACTGGGCGAATGAAGTTCAAAAGAACCCTAGAGCTAAAGGTAAACTTATTAAATTAGGGCAATCTATATGTGATGCTGCTGCAAGTGCTGTCATAGGAGAAGCTACGCTAAATGTGATTAAATTAGTGTTTGCTTCATTAGGCATTCCTGTGCCATTTTAAAGGCTCAATTATTCCTATGCCATAAAGCACTGATCAGAAATTGAAATATGAAAATTCCAATAAAGCAAATATTCAGAGAGTTCTATCTTCTGAGCAATCGGCTTTCGTTGGTTGAGAAGTTAATATACGGTTTGTTTGGCATAGCTTTAGTTAGGGCTGTATGCCTAACGATTCTTAATTTATCAAAAAAAATCATTGATTATGTTTTAGCAAACTATCAGATGATTTGTGCTATTTTTTTCGACGGACTTGCTATACTCATATTTGGATTAGGCTTCTATTTATATATTTTAAGAGTTAGGAATAAGCAAAACAGTTTAAATGAAAGCTCAGTAGATGATGAGACAAATAAACCTCGCAATATCTATACAGAAGGGGGTAATTATAACGCAAATATTAATGGCGATCAAATTGAGATATATGGAGATGTTATTAACATAAATCAGGATTTTTCAGAAATTGCTCAAGAAATTCGTGAGTTAATAACTGAACTAAAAAATCAGGGTTATAGTGAAGAAGATGCTAAAACAGAAATTGCAACTGAATTAGCAGAAGAAGCCCGTAAAAAGCCCAAGGTTAGAAAAAAGCTTTTTATATGGAAAAAATCTTTTAGTACTAACACTAAGAAGACTAATGATGAAACTGAAGTAGCAAGAGAAGTTGTTGCTAGTGCTACAGCCTATAGTCATACTTCTTCTAAAGATTTCACTGAAGTAGTATCGGGGCATTATCAAAAACTAGACGAATTACTTCAAGCTAAGAATTGGAAAGAAGCTGATTTAGAAACGGCTAAGATAATTTATATAATATCTCAGAAAGAGTTACCAGAAACTTCAATATACAAAACTTACTTTACAGATTATTTTTGCTCAGAACATATAAAAGTTCTTCCAAGAAAAGACTTAAATAATATAAATAAACTCTGGTTAAAATATAGTAATGGGCGGTTTGGATTTAGTATTCAAAAACGCATTTGGAAACGTCTTGGAGGCGGTTCTGATACAACTTATAATAGTGAGGAAATACAAGAAAAATTTGGTGATGAAGTTGGCTGGCGCAAAGAAGGAGATTGGGTATATTACTCTGATATTTACTACTCGCGGACAGCACCATCTGGGCATCTTCCAATATGTTTAATGCTAAACTCAGAGAAATCTGAGCGATGTGATATTGATTTTGAAATACTAGAAGTCATTGTTGGGCGTATATCATGACTATTCGTGAAACTGCAATCGCCAATTAGCAGCATAGATTTCCAGTGCGATCGCCCTTGCCGTACATTTAGTCAAATCTTTGAGTAACAATGAAGAGGACTGAAAAAGGCAATTATCATGACTATTCGTGAAACTGCGTAGGCGTAGCCCGTCGTAGACATCGCTCTTACGGAAATATCTCTGTTTGAGAAAATGTATTGACAACGTAAATACACAATATCTACTATGTAAGGTATGGATGTGTATTTCGTGCTTAATGGTGTCACTTTCGTTTGGAACGAAGAAAAAGCTTGGATAAATCCCAGCAATCATGATGGCGTGACATTTCAGCAAGCCACAGAGGCATTTTTCGATCCGTTTTTAGTGGTTGTTGATGCAAGTCGCAATGATGAAGAAAGAGATGCTGTTATTGGCTTAGACAGACGATGGAATCTTCTGTATGTCGTCTACATTGAACGTGAAAACGACATAATTCGGATCATTTCAGCTCGTAAAGCTACACGTAAGGAGCGAGAATATTATGAAAGCTGAAGCACTAAAAAAGCGACTCGATAAAAATCGTCCAATGACTACAATCACAATTCGCATTCCCGAAGATGTCATTGAAGATTTAAAAAGAATAGCACCATTACTGGGATTTTCTGGCTATCAGCCGTTAGTTCGTGCCTATATTGGGCAAGGTCTAAGATCCGATGTGGAACGACTCGATGGTGATACTGTCTCAGCATTGATTGCTAGCTTGAAGCGTCACGGTGTTAGCGATGAGGTTATCCATGAAGCCCTCAGTGAAGTTACTAAAAAATAGTGCAATTACGATCGCCCTTGCCGTAAATTTAGTCAAATCCTTGAGTAACAATGAAGAGGACTGAAAAAGGTAATTATCATGACTATTCTTGAAACTGCGATGCTTTCTCTACAAGAGGCTTCGCCAACGGCGAGCTTCGCTAACGCAAAATTGCAGCAACTTTCTGAACCACTCTTGCAAGAAGTGACCGCCTTCATTGATTTTGTTATCCACAAACATCAAGTTAAAATTGCTGAGAGTCAGCCTGATGAACCACTTGTGGAAAAATGGTCACAATGGTTTGAGGCTGTGGATTCCCTAGAGGGATCTCCACCTGAATCAGTCAGTAATTATCAGCAACTCCTACTCGACAAGTATCGGCAACAAGGGCTAGAGTCGTAGACATCGCCTCTCGGTACTACTTTTGTTTCCCAAAAATTAGATAAGACTGATACTTTTAAGGTAAATAATTATCATCTAGTAATTGAACAAGAGTGTAAGGACACTTTTCTAGAAAAATAGTTAAATCGGTTTTAATTTTCACAAAATCAACCGCACTTTGATAAATATTCTCTAAATCATCCTGTAACTTGTTTATTAAATTCGTCGTTAAATGATTATTTAAGTCATATTTAAAGGTTTTAATTTCTCCAATCCAATGACGATGGTTTCTTTCATATTCCACCTGCCAGTATTGGAGTAATAATATATGAATAATGATTTGCCTTAAAAGACCTTTGGCTTTAGCTAAATCTCTTTTCCCCAAACTGATTAATTCCTCAATTAAGTTTTCTACATCAATTTGGTTAAACTGCTTTTGCTTTAATAATTTAATAGTTTCTTCTAGCCATAAATTTTCATCGGTTTCATAGAGTTGTTTTAAGTTGGTAGTAATTGTCATATTTTTAGCTTCTACCTACATTCGATAATTTAATCATATACATAAATTTATAGATGCAAACCACCAAAATCCAGAGAACTGGTAAAGACTATCAATGCACCAAGTTAATTTGAAAGAAGCTGAGACTTGTCTAGCAGAATTAATTGAAGAGGCGGCTGGTGGAGAAGAAGTCATCATCACGCGTAATGATGGGACATCTTTCAAAATTGTGCCACTTAATGTAGAGTTACGTCCCAAGTTTGGTAGTGCTAGGGGTTTAGTAAAAATGTCAGATGATTTTGATGAGCCGTTGGCAGATTTTGAGGAATACGCTCAATGAGGCTCCTGCTCGACACCCATACGTTTTTATGGTTTATTGAGGGCAGTTTCAATCTCAGTGACACAGCAAAAAACCGGATTGAAGATCAGGAAAATCAAAGGTTTCGATAAGGACATCAGGCGCAACCCCTAAGACACTGTGAATTTGGGATGGTGTTGGGTTAAAAAAGAAACATGAAAATCATCAAACCCATCACCAATTGGTTAGAAACCCGCGCCAGTGCCCCTGCTTATGGCGGTTGGGTACTAGCAGCAACAGCTATTTGTTTTTTTGGCGCAGGTATCAATACTATGGCTGGTTGGCTCTACGCCATTAGCGGCATCAGTTTTGCCCTTTTGGGTGTAGCAGCCATCTTACCGCCGCGATCGCTCACAAATCTATCCATCACTCGCCGTCCCATTCAACCTGTGTCAGCAGGCGACGATCTGACAGTAGAATTAGAAATCCGCAATCAGACACAGCAGCCTGTAAGCTTATTGCAAGTTGAGGATATATTACCTTTCGTCTTAGGGAAACCAGTACAAAAGGCTATTGAAACAATTCCTCGCCAAGGTAGTTACCGTTGGGTATATTACCACCCTACCCAGCGCCGGGGCGTTTATCGCTGGCATACAGTCGAACTAGGTTCTGGTGCGCCTTTAGGGTTGTTCTGGTGTCGCCGTCAGCGTGATTGTGCTGCTACTGCGATCGTCTATCCCACAGTATTACCCCTGGCTACTTGCCCCCTAGTAGATGAAATGGGGCAAGAAGAGAGCAAAAGAGGTGATCCTCGTGGTAAACCCTTGCAGATAGCGACAACCGGGCTGGTGCGATCGCTCCGTCCTTACCGCATCGGAGATCCCACCCGTCTGATTCACTGGCGAACTAGCGCCCGCTATGGAGAATTAAGGGTGCGAGAGTTAGAAATGGTTACAGGTGGACAAGAAATAGTTATTGCTCTTGACAGTGCTAGTAATTGGGAAGAAGAAAACTTTGAACAAGCAGTAATTGCCGCAGCATCACTGTATTTTTATGCACAGCAACAGCAATTACAGGTGCAATTATGGACAGCATCTACAGATTTAATTAAAGGCGATCGCTTTGTATTAGAAACCTTAGCAGCAACTAGAGCATTAGAAGATGCCAGTTCAGCAGTTCCTAAAAGATATGCTTTGATTTGGCTAACTCAAAACCCCTTGAGCCTTGCTACTCTTCCTCAAGGTAGTCGCTGGGTTTTGTGGCCAAATATTTCTTCACCAGCAGAACAAGAGGTAATCAATTGGGAACACCCTGGTATAGTTTTGCAAAGCGATCGCGCTCTGCAACCTCAACTACAAAAAACATTAAATTCGTATTAATCAATACCTTCGGCAAAAACACATCTTAGAAGGGCTATACAAACAAAGCCTACTTTTACAGAATATAAAACTTTTAGCCCACGCAGGTAAACTTTGTTTGTGTAGCCGCAACTTTTAGTGGTTCGGGCAAAGTGCAAGGTTTGAGTTAACTTTGGTTTAGCTGTTTACGTCTTAATACTGAACCAATACTTAAAGTACCTACTGCAAATAGCGCTGGTAGCAATGTAGGTTCGGGAATAGATGTAGCTTTTTCATTAAAGGTAAAGTTATCAAGCGCAAACTGTGTCCCAGTACCACCAAGATAATTTGGCTCAACTCCACCAAAGGACGTAAACTTTAATTCATCAACACCAAAATAATCAAAATTAACTAAAGTTGGCTGTGTCGTATCTACAATCACAGTTTTTGAATACAGGGTTGCACCATTCTTTAAACCTTCTACAGTAACCGAAAGACCATTATTCCAAGTAGCTGATAGGTAAGCACTGTTGAAGTCAAAAACACTATCACTTACTAGGGCTGGGTTTCCAAATCCGTTGAAAGCCACATAGTCTCCTGAGACTCTTCCATTGTCTTCACCTGTACGTCTAACTTTAGGACTTGAGCCATTTATGTAGTTAAAATTATTCCAATTAAATCCACCGTAACCGTTAGGAATCTCATTAAAATATGAAATAGGCGCTATATCATCAAATGTTAAAACAGTTGCTTGGGCTACTGGGGCTACTGCTCCTATTCCCAAAACGATGACTGTTGCTGCGATCGCAGTAGTCGGTAACTTTTTTGCAACAGTTGAAATACTCATAATGGTAGTAGTTGTAACTATTGAAAAGTTTGTGTTTTTTATCACACGCTTTAGACCATACACTAAGTTTCAATAAGTAACAAGTGTTACTACTTAGTAATTTCATAAAATCTGATAAAGTTATTATGAAGAGAATTCAGCACAATGTATAAATAAACAAAGCCTGACATAAGGTTAATAAATGGATCGCACTCGGTGTCTTCCGTTATAAGTGTCACAGTGTCGTTTTTTGATTGAAATAAATCAACCTCTTGACTTTTAAATTCTGCCTCAAGATGCAACTTGAATTTTGATTAGCCTAGAAGTTAAGCTTGTGTGGTTTTTAGATTTTCTCTGATCCCACACACCAGACATATCAACCTTTAAGCAAAGGTAAAACAACTTGAACGCGTAAGGTTAGGGAAATCCACTCGTAATCCCTTAGTGAGGCTGAGGTACAATGCAAAGAAATATTTAAATTATGAGCGACATGATCACATCAGAAAATAACACAAAATCCAGCGATAAAAGCCTAGAGGCAATGCGGCATTTTTCTGAACAATATGCCAAGCGTACTGGAACATACTTCTGTTCTGAACCTTCTGTTACCGCAGTTGTCATTGAAGGACTAGCGAAACATAAAGATGATCTAGGTGCGCCTTTATGTCCCTGTCGCCATTACGAAGATAAAGAGGCTGAGGTTCACGCCACATATTGGAACTGCCCCTGTGTGCCAATGAGAGAACGCAAAGAGTGCCATTGCATGTTGTTCCTCACCCCTGACAACGAGTTTGCTGGGGAAAAACAAGAAATTTCTCTCGCAACAATCAAAGAAGTACGAGATAGCATGGGATGAGCGAAACCATCCCCCAAGAGTTTTGGCAAGGCGTAGAACAGTTCAATTCTGGTCAGTTTTACGCTTGTCATGACACTTTAGAGGCTTTGTGGATTGAAGCCAGTGAACCGGAAAAAAGCTTTTATCAAGGCATTCTCCAAATTTCTGTGGCGCTGTATCATTTGGAGAATCGCAACTGGCGAGGTGCAGTAATTCTGTTGGGAGAAGGCAGCAATCGCCTTCGCCGTTACCCATCCAGCTACAGTGGCGTTGATGTAGATGAGCTATTGAATCAGAGCGCAGTGTTATTAACGACATTACAACAAATAGGGCAAGACTTGATTACATCTGGTAATTTGGGTGAAAATCAAGTCTTATCTTTGCCTAGAATTGTGCTGTCTAGTGATTAGACATCTGGTAATTAATTGTGCGTTGCCCAAAATCCTTAGTAGGCACAATTCATGTAGACGCAAAACATCTTAAGGCAGGGTAAGCTAATAATCACTTAATTTGCTTGTTGAGACTGCAAGGGGGCAGAGGAGCAGAGGAGCAGGGGAGAGGGTTTGAAGTTTTTCACCAAAAATTTAATTGTGCAACTTGTAAGCACAAAAGCTTATTGTGCCTACGGCGTTGCTGATTCCATGTATGAAAAAGATTTTGCATAATACAGAATCTTGGTAGAGACTTACCAGTGCTACATCTCTACAAAGATACATCAACGCCGTGCTTACGTTATTTTCACTCAGATGTCAATTTCCTGAAACCTTGAGGTTGGGGGTAGCGTCACTATTTCAGCCAGTAGTTATCGGAAATCACTCCAGATTGTATATTTCATATCTGGATAAAGTACTTGAGATAATTAGAATGCAAGCTGAAATCCTGAATCCCCAATTGCTATGATGCCCTCCTATCAATTGCCCATATCCCAGATACGTCGCTTTGGATTAGCTTTAATGCTGCCAGTTGCACTCTTGGGCACTTTTGCCTTTCCTACTCAAGTGCAAACCGCTACTGCACAAACATCTCAGGCAAATCGACCCCTCACTATCCGCGCTGATGTGCAAGAATATGACGCGAAAAACCAAGTAATTACTGCTCGCGGTAATGTGCAAATGTTATATCCGGCTCGCCAGATTCAGGCAACATCTGCCCAAGCACAGTACTTTAGTAAAGAACGCCGAATTGATTTCAGTGGCAACGTCTATATTTTGCAACAGGGCGGTAATAGTATCCGAGCGGAGAAAGTAACCTATTTAATCGACGAAGGGCGATTTGTTGCTTTACCCCAATCCAACCGTCAAGTAGAGTCCATCTACATGATTCAGGAATCAGATAATGATGGACAAACTGCAACACCTGCCCCAAAAACACCACCTTTGAAGCCTTCTAATTAGCATTTACCACCAACAAAGGGCGGCTCCAGCGTGAAAATTGTTTTAGAAAATATCCACAAATCTTACGGCAAGCGAGTAATTGTCAATCGTGTCAGTCTTTCTGTTGCTCAGGGCGAAATCGTTGGTTTACTAGGCCCCAATGGGGCTGGTAAAACAACGACATTTTACATTGCTACAGGTTTAGAAAAACCCAATCAAGGAAAAGTTTGGTTGGGTAATCTAGACGTTACAGAAATGCCAATGCACCAAAGGGCCCGACTGGGTATTGGCTATTTAGCACAAGAACCAAGTGTTTTTCGCCAGCTTTCGGTAGAGGATAATATTCTGTTGGTACTAGAGCAAACGAATGTGCCACGATGGGAATGGTCAAGACGACTTACAACTTTACTGCGGGAGTTTCGCTTGGAAAAATTAGCCAATAGCAAAGGAATTCAACTTTCTGGTGGTGAGCGACGGCGGACGGAATTAGCAAGGTCTTTAGCTGCGGGAAAAGAAGGGCCAAAATTTTTACTTTTGGATGAACCATTTGCAGGAGTTGATCCGATCGCAGTCTCAGAAATTCAGCAAATTGTCGCACAACTGCGCGATCGCGGCATGGGAATCTTAATTACAGATCATAATGTCCGTGAAACCTTAGCTATCACCGATCGCGCCTATATAATGCGCGAGGGGCAAATTCTCGCTTTTGGCGCTGCTGACGAACTCTACGGCAACCCCCTGGTGCGACAATACTATTTAGGTAATAATTTTCAAGTCTAAATTAATCATTATTTAGTTAATAATTTAAAAGCTATTTTAAAAAATTAAATATAGATTTGTTAGTTAATTTTCAGTTATTAAAAATTAAATTTAAATCCTAAATGTAGATATCATTTATTTCGCCAGGGTTGCTAACATTGAACTTTTCAAGCTAGTCATGATATCAAAGAAATTTACGTCTTTCTACAACCTATTTTCGCTGCTACCTTTTACGATCATGGATCGTTACCTTGCTAGCGAATTGTTAGCGCCGTTTTTCTTTGGTGTCGGAGCTTTTTCATCAATTGGCGTTACTATCGATGCTGTATTTGATTTAGTCAGAAAAATTGTAGAATCTGGGCTACCCATAGACATTGCCATTCAGGTTTTTTTGTTAAAGTTTCCTAACTTTATCGTTTTAGCCTTCCCTATGTCTACGCTGCTGGCTACTTTAATGACTTACAGTCGTCTTTCTAGCGAGAGCGAACTAATTGCCCTGCGTGGTTGTGGGGTGAGTGTCTATCGGATAGTGCTAACTGCGGTGCTGTTGAGTCTTGTGGTTACAGGAATGACATTTGTGTTTAACGAACAAATTGCACCAGCAGCAAATTACCAAGCGGCGATGACTCTGGATCAAGCTCTCAAATCAGATAAGCCAACTTTAAAACAGCAAAATATTTTCTATCCTGAATACCAGGATGTTATACAGCCGGATGGTTCTAAGAATAGGATTTTGCTCCGCTTGTTTTACGCCGACCAATTTGACGGTAAACGGATGTCAGGTTTGACGATTATAGACCGTTCAACAAAAGGTCTGAATCAAATTGTGGTATCAGAAACCGCTCAGTGGAATCCTTCTCAAAATGTCTGGGATTTTTACAACGGTACTATCTATTTTGTTGCTGCCGATCGCTCTTATCGCAACATTGTCAGATTTGAACACCAACAACTGCAACTACCGCGCACGCCATTAAGTCTGGCAGAAAAAAGTCGGGACTATGGTGAGATGAATATTGCTGAAGCATTAGATCAACTACAAGTAGAACTTCTCGGTGGCGATCGCCAAAAAATTCGTAAACTCGAAGTGCGGATTCAACAAAAAATCTCCTTGCCTTTTGTATGCGTAGTTTTTGGCTTAGTAGGTGCAGCAATGGGAAGCATACCCCAGCGAACTGGAAGAGGTACCAGCTTTGGGATTAGTGTCGTAGTAATTTTTTCGTACTATTTAATTTTCTTTATTACTGGTGCGATCGCCCAAGCAGGTGCTCTCTCTCCCTTTATAGGGGCTTGGTTGCCCAACTTTCTTTTTCTAGGAATAGGTCTATTTTTATTGATGCGAGTTGCCAAACGTTAAATCGAGATAGCAAAGAGTAGAAGCAAGAGGAATAAAAAATTACTTTTCCCCCTCTGCTCCCTGCTCCCCTGCCTCTTTCTTCATCCCTACACTTCAATTACGGATGATAATTTCGACATTCTGGTGCATTTGGGTTTTCTTTACAGTATTCTTCAAAAGAGACTTTGGCTGATACCATACCCTCAGCTTTCTGATGAGCGGCTTCTGCTTGAAGTTCTTCTACCTCATCCCAAGCGGCTGCACAGGCTTTAGAATAAGCACCTTGTTCGGTGCAAATAGCGCGAGAATGCTCAATGGCTTTTTGAATTCTCTCTTCCAGCAATAGGGATTTTGGCGCTTCCACAAAATCGCTTTTGGTCAAAATGTCGGTAATTGAAATGATGCCCAACAACTTACCTTGAATCACAGGCGCTCGATGAATACCAGTGTTAGCAAATAACCGCGCTACATATTCCACACCTAAATCAGGATTGACCACAATGCAGGGCTTGCTCATAATTTCGTAAACCCGCACTTGCTTTGGGTCTTTACCGTAGGCTGTTACTTTATAAACAATATCCGTTTCTGTGACAATGCCATAAGCATCATTGTCATAGCGACGATCTACAACTAGCGCCCGCAATTTTTTGTCCTTCATCAGCCCCACTGCTTCAGCAACAGTCGCCGAACCACGAATGGTAACTACATTTTTGGTCATGATATCTTCAGCTTTCATCATTGCTGTAGTCTCCTGGTTAATAGTACGGTGCAGCACAGTGCCTTCAGAGGCATATCGGAGCATTGCAGCACACAGTTTAATTTCCTAACTAGGAAATAAAAAAGTTGAACTTTTGTCCAGCTACAACAATAAATTAGACCAGTTGTCAACTCGTGATGTTATCCACTGTTACCGATACCCAAAAATAAGCATAAATTGCCATAACTTTCTAAAAAATCTCGCCGAAGGACTCCAGCCCTTAAAAAGTAAATTTTTGACTACTACATGTCTATTGGTACTGACTAATAACTGATGGAGAAGTTAGGATAAAATTACTATCCAACTTCAGTTGAGATATTCCTGTTTAGAAAAACAAAATAATTAAACACCAACGCTTTTACCTTCCGTCAAGTTTTACCGATTTCGAGTAAATTTCAATTATCAATCCCATGCCAAATCGTCATTATCCTCCCGCCTACTTACGCTATCTCAAAGCCAGGTTATGGAATCTAGGGCGACCTGGTTTTTGGGGCACTGCAATTTTTTTATCTATAGTCGGGCTAGTAACTTGGGAATACTGGTCAAACCCAGATATTTTTGTTTATAAGCAAAAAAGTCAAGTTGCTTCACAAGAGCCTACTGATTCCTCGCTGTCAGAAGAAAACAAAGCCATTGCAGCAGATATTGATAATCTGCCAGTTTTATTTAATGACTTTAATCAAGCAACTCCTTTAGTAACGCCAAATAATCCCAAGGAAAATACTGAAGCGAAAAATAGTCAAAACTCCTTAGAGGATGTAATTAAAAAACAAAATTCTGCTAATGATACCAAATTAAATCCTGGTCTAGGCGTTAATGCTGATACCTCTTCAAGTTTTAAAAATCCCTTTGTTGTACAAACAGAAAATTTATTGCGGACTGGGACGGTTGATAATAATAGCCAGTTTTTAGGTATTAAGCCTTTAACTACAGCGTCTGAATCAACAGAGGGAGAAACACCTTCTAGTCTGAGTATTGGATTGACAAATCAAACCAACAAGAATCAAAATTCTGTCCCCACCAACCCTCTGCAAGCAGGATTCAACCAATCGACAAACCAGCAATATTCTAGTTTCAATGGAACAGGAACTCAGACAAATGGCTTGAGCCGAGCCTCTGAGCCAGGAACAACATTGATACCACCCATTAATAGCTTACCCAATCAGAATTCTTTACCAAATGCTGGGTTAACTACTGGAACAGGCTACACCTCAACGGGTACGAACTTACAGCAAAATCCCTACAGTAATGTAAATAATTTAAATAACGGTCAAATATTGCCTAATAACGGATTAAATACTGGTACAGGTTATACATCAACGGGTACAAACTTACCGCAGAGTCCCTACAATAATTTAAATAACGGTCAAATATTGCCTAATGTAGCACCAGTAACGCCCCCAGGCACGTATGCAGTACCAAGTAATATTGCACCTTACTCTAGCCAAATTCCAAATCAAAGCGTTGTCACTCCCACAAACCCTGTAGGATATGGGAATTATGGGTTGCAACAACCAACGCAACCACCACAATCTAATTATGGGAATTATGGGTTGCAGCAACCGACGCAACCACCACAATCTAATTATGTGTTGCAGCAACCAACACAGTCTAATTCCTTATATCTTCGCCAGATTCGAGACAGGTATAGAGGTTCAGATCAAAGATGATTTTAAGCACCTTGGCTGGATAAAGTCTAGCTAAGGTGTTTGTGGGCTATTTGGAATAATTGGAACTTCTGGTGTTTCGGGTTGTTGCTGTTGTCGTTGTAAATATTTACTCAATACATAAGCCATATCTCCACGGGTTACAGGTTTTAATGGAGAAATATTGCCTTGAGCATCTGTATTAAGAAATCCTTCAGTAGCGACTGTAGCGATCGCTTTTCTAGCCCAAGTTGGGATAGACTTTTCATCTGGATATGAGGCCAGAATATCATTCACAGCCTCATCGGGAAACTGAAATACACCATAAGCCTGGGCGAAAATAGCAAGAGCTTCAGCCTTTGTCACCTTTTGGTTAGGAAAAAATTCATTACCCCGATAGCCTTTCATGATATCAGTTTTTAAGACTGTCTGTATATCATTAAATGCCCAATGAGAACGAGGAACATCGGGAATAGCTAAATTTTCTTTGCTAACAGCTTGTCTTTTATTTAGCCCAAATGCTTTTACCATGATAGAGGCTAATTCGGCCCGACTGAGTAACTTTTCTGGATAAAACTTGCCTTCAGAATAGTTTGTCATCCATTTGATTGCAGTTACCTGTTGAATGGCATCAGATGTGACTCCAGAAGTATTTTCTGGCACTGAGACCTGAGCAATTGCTGGTAAATTTTGTAGTAGTGCTACTAAAGATAAAGTAATTGAAAGCTGACGCATTATGATAACCACTTTTAGCTGCTAAGTGAATTTAAAAAACTACGTTACTGAGGCTAACGCAAAATTTGGTATTTTTAATAACCTGTAATTCAGCTAGTGACGAATTTAGGCTGGACAATGTTGCTCTATGTATGTAGGTGTACCTATAAATTTTAAAAATTAGGACTTTGTTCAAAATCCCAGCACTTCCCATGATTCCAGATTCTACCAGTGTGTTCACATTCTGATTTATCGTCAATCCAAGGAATTGAAGTAGGGTGATAAGAGCTAGATGTGGGAGTAAGTGAAGACAATGCAGAAGAAAATATAGTGTAGCTACAAATCGATAGAATGATTAGAAATCCTAAAAGGAACAAGATATTGGCAGGAGTCCAAAAAGGATATAAACCTCTTTCAGAGCGTAAACGTACTTTCGAGCGACGTTCTGAACCTGCTAGCAACACCAGATAAAACCTTAATCCGGGAATTGGTACTGAAACTCTTATGTCTAAAGAATGACGTGTCCTAGCACGAGAGGCCAAACCCCATTTTATGGCTTCTAATTGCTCCACCGTAAAGGTATTTATTACTTCCGGGTCAATCTCAGCGAAAAGTTGCTTAAAATTAGGATCAGTATACTGATGGTTTTTCATATAATTTGTATAGCAATATACACATTATTACATTAGTCATCTCCTTTGTTCCGGACACTAAAATATTTTATTTTTTAGAATTCCCTAATCAAGGAAGTAGAGATAAGCAAAAACTTGTTTTTTACCTTTCATCTTTTGAGGTTATCTGCCCACTACTATGGACTATAGTCAGTTTTTCAGGAGTTTTGGCAATGACCGCAGCAGCAGATCCCGTAAAGTTGATGAAGCAAGAAGTTGGCAAAGCCGCCGCCGCTTTAGTAAAGTCGGGTTCTATTGTAGGCTTAGGTACGGGATCAACAACAGCATATACAATTCAGTTTTTGGGCGATCGCCTCAAGTCTGGCGAACTTAAAGATATCATTGGTATACCGACATCATTTCAGTCAGAAGTACTGGCGAAGCAATACGGTGTACCTCTTGCCACCTTGGATGCTATTGACCACATCGATATTGCCATTGATGGCGCAGATGAAGTTGATCCGCAAAAGAATTTAATTAAAGGCGGTGGTGCAGCACATACCCGCGAAAAAGTCGTAGACTACCTGGCAGAACAGTTCATCGTTGTGGTAGATAGTGGTAAGTTAGTAGATCGCTTAGGTTCTACTTTCGCTGTGCCTGTGGAAGTTATTCCAATGGCAATTACTCCTGTGACTAATGCCATCAAAAAACTCGGTGGCAAACCAGAACTCCGCATGGGTGTAAAAAAAGCTGGGCCAGTGATTACAGATCAAGGCAATTTTGTTTTAGATGTCAGATTTGACTCTATTGAAGATCCAGTCAACCTAGAAAAGACATTAAACAACATTCCTGGTGTTCTGGAAAATGGTATTTTCGTTAACTGTGTCGATTTAGTTTTGATTGGTGAAGTCAAAGATGGTCAGCCATTAGTGCGGCAACTGTAAGAGTTATAGATTTTGGATTTTAGATTTCACAGACATCTAAAATCCAAAATTAAACAATGATATCTGCACAAATTAATTATGCGTTATCCAGAACAATTGTAGAGACGTAGCAGTGCTACGTCTCTACGTTCTTTTTCACCAAATGTCTAATATTTATTTTTAAGACAGTGGCTACAGACTAGAATTGAGCGCTAAACGATGACATTAGTACCGACTACCAAATTTGTAGAGGTGAAATTATTCAAAGTTGCAAAGGTATAAAAATTGTTACTCAAGTAGGCAAACTGAACTTGTGTAGAAGTATCCGATTGCACAAACCGCAGATAACCATCTGAGATGGGATTACTGCTACTGTAGTCTTCACTCTTAAACAAGTCAGTAAGGATTAACTTATCCTCGCTTTTATTAAAGTCAGTGATTGTATCACCATTGCTAAGGGTTCGATAGATGAACTGGTCATTACCGCTACCGCCAGTCAGCGTATCACTAAAATCACCGCCAATGAGCATGTCATTACCAGCACCTCCAATGAGGCTATTATTACCATCACCACCAAGCAGGGTATCATTACCATCACCACCAAGCAAGGTATCCTTACCAGCGCCACCGCGTAGCAGGTCGTTGCCACTCTTGCCGTCGATGCGGTCATCGCCTCCCTGACCATTAATAACATCTGCTGAGTTATCAAAGCCATTGATATTGTTGTTCAGGTCATTGAGAAAGGTAACTGTGTTCTTGTTAGAAATAGCGTTTTGGGTGGAGTTGGCATCGAAGACATCAAAGCTTTCACTAATACTGGTTTGCCCATTAAACAGGATATTGCCCACTGCGGATACGTTCTCTAGGTTTTCCAAAGGAAAGTTCTGTAAGATAACTTTGTCATCAGCCACCCCTTCAAAGGTGATTTCCAGATTGTTACTATTCTGGTTTAGTAGCAGATTTCGGGCTGTTAATCCAGCACCTTGAAATTTCAGGGTATCCACTTCGGCAATGATTGCTGCTGATGGGTTTGAACCTTTACCTAACCCACCGAAATCGGTGATGGTATCAACACCGTCACCTAAGTTGTAAACAAATTTATCTTTGCCACCGCCACCAGTTAAAATGTCGTTGCCTTCATTACCTGTGATGGTATCGTTCCCAGCTTGAGCGTTAATTATGTCACCGTAGTTCTTGCCTACTAAATTATCAGCGCCATTGGTTCCATTCAGCCCGTTAAACTCTAATGTGCCAATATCAACTGTACCCTTAGATATTCTGTTAAATCCAGCGCCGCGTTGATCAGTGGTGATACCTGCCCGAATCAGAGCATTATTACCAGAATTAATGGCGGGACTATCGCCAAGTAAGGCATTAGTAAAGGTTGTACCACCATTATTTTGCAGGGGGCTGAGTCTTGGATCAATGGGGTTGGTTCTGGTGCCGACAAGGGTGCTGGTAGTAAAGCCAGTGCTACCTGTGTTGTCGCCAATTAGGTTATTACCAGCGTCGGTGAAGTTGCCGGAAACGTCGCGGGAAAAACCAGTATCGCGGGGATCATCAGGATAGACAGTGTAGGAGTTGCCTGCAATGATGGTATCGCCAACGATAACATTGCCGCCATTATTGACAACGCCCCCACCGTTGCCAAGAACACCGTTATAGCTAAAGCCCTCTGCTATGTTATTAGTAATAGTGTCATTGGTGAGGGTGAGAGTGCCACTGTTCAAGATGCCGCCGCCGGTATAATATGCACTATTATCAGAGACAGTGCTGTTAATCAGGCTAAAAGTACCTGAGTTAGAGATGCCACCGCCGTCTGCCGCACCATTACCAGAGACAGTGCTGCTAATAATATCGACAGTGCCTGAGTTATAAATTCCGCCACCGTAAGATGGGTAAGGGTCAGGGCCTCCCCGATTCAGACCACTGGCAAACGCATTATTATTAGAGACAGTGCTGTTATTTATACTGACTTTGCCTATGTTAAATATGCCGCCACCATAGGCTGTGTTGTAACGGACGTTTGCATTATTGCTTGAGACAGTGCTGTTAGTTAGGCTCAGGTTGCCTTTATTAAAGATGCCGCCGCCTAAGAACGATCCCCTATTGCTAGAAACAGTGGTTCCCGTCAGGCTGAGAGTGCCTCTATTAAAGATGCCCCCTACTTCCCCTTTATTGTCAGAGACAGTGCTGTTAGTCAGGCTGAGGCTGGTATTGCTATTGAGCAAAATACTGCCTAAGGGATCATTAGCATTAGCAATTTTCAAGCCATCAATGCTGGCATCTGTCCCAGAACCGGATATCTCGAACACGCCTGATGAATTATTTCCACTCACAATCAGGTTAGATGCCCCAGTCCCCAAAATGGTAATATCATTGGTTATGCTTAATTTGCCAGAGGTCAGGGTGATGATATCTGGGGTGGCATCGGTGAACACGCCCGCAAAGGTAATCGTATCTGCCCCAACGGTTGCATTGGCATTGAGGATAGCCTGCCGTAATGACCCCGATCCAGAATCGTTGGTATTAGTCACGACAAATGTGCCAGTATTAACGGGTGGCAAAGTGATAGGGGACTGAACTTCGTAAGCACCAATATCAACTGCACCGTTAAATATCCGGTTAAATCGAGTGCCGCGTTGATCAGTAATTACACTAATAGGAACTAGGGAATTATTGCCAGCATCAATAGCCGGGCTATTCGCAAGTAACGCCTGGGTAAGGGTTGCACCACCGTTATTTTGCAGCAGTCCGAGTTTGGGGTCAATTGGGTTAGCACTTGTGCCGACGAGGGTACTGGTGGTAAAGGCAGTGCTACCAGTATTATTGCCAATCAGGTTATAGCCGGAGTCAATCAGCCCACCACTCACGTCGGGGTGTATATCACCGGTGGTGGACTTGTCAAAGTTGCCTGCAATGATGGTGTTACTAACCTTGATGTCAACAGAGGAATCAGAAGAATTAAAAACACCCCCGCCATTACCAGTACCATTACCATCTGAGTCAGCTGTGTTGTTATTAATTGTAGTGCTGATTAGGGTGAGGCTGTTGTCACCGACGTAAGCGTAGCCATTGTATATGCCACCGCCATCCTCTAATGCTATATTGCCAAAGATGGTGCTATTGGTTAGAGTAGCTGATCCGGAACCATAACCATCATCATTTCCGTTAAACATGCCACCGCCGGAGGTTGCAGTATTGCCAGAGACAGTGCTATTGGTCAGGCTGAGAGTACCGCCTTGATTATAGATGCCACCACCGAAGTTTGCCGTATTGCCAGAAACGCTGCTGTTAATGAGGCTGAGAATACCAATACCACCTTTATTAGGAGAACCGTCATTAAAAATGCCGCCTCCGGCAGTGTTTTTATTAAAAATCTTGCTTGCCCCGGTATTGCCAGAAACACTGCTGTTAGTTAGGCTGAGACTACCACTGTTATAGATACCACCTTGCGTATTACCAAAGACGCTAGTGTTAGCAAGACTGAGGATGCCGCTATTAGAGATGCCACTTCCTTCTGTATTACCAGACACACTGCTTTTTACTAGGTTGAGGATGGAAGTTCTATTAACCTTAATACTGCCGCTAGCGATCGCCAGTCCATTAATATTGACACCTGTCCCTAATCCCGATATCTCGAATACTGTAGAGGCATTCTTTCCACTCACAGTCAGCTTAGATGTCCCAGTCCCCAAAATGGTAAGATCATCGGTAATTGTCAATGGGCCGGAAGTAAGAGTAATAGTGTCTGGGGTGGTATCTTTGAATATTCCCCCAAAAGCGATCGTATCATCCCCAGCAGTAGCGTTGGCTAAGTTGATTGCCTCCCGGAGTGTCGTGATGTCGTTATTGCGATCGCCATCATCTATGTCCCCAGTATTATTCACCGTGAATGTCGCCAATACCCCTGCGTAAGCCTGGCGCGTCGTTTCTGCAAATGCTAAACTCACTTCCATATCAGTATCAGTGGTGCGGACTTCTAACTCCCAGTCACCACCTAATGCTGCATTGCCAATTCGCCCACGAGAAGCGGCAATATTTGCTTTGGTGAGTTGGTGTAGTTTGTCTACAAATTCTGTCCCTCCATCACCCAAAGCTACATTGCAACCATAGATGAGTAAGTTCCAAAGGTTATTATTTTTGGCAGAGGTTGCAAATATCTTTTGCCATAGTTGCAATTGCTGGCTGTATTTGTCGAGGGTATCCAGTCCCAAGTGGGTGTTGCCCAATTGCAAGTAACCTGGGGCACCGTGGCACACAATATGAATATTAGTCAAATTCGGGCGATGTCTAGCGACAAGGCGCTGCGCGTCTACGCAACTCGCTAGAATTTCTGTAATTTGTTCAACACCGTCCTGTGTCGAGTCAAGCACGAAGACTTGGGCATTATCAAGCACACCATTAACCAAATTGCTATAGTCTTCAACTGCCATGTCAATGAAGACTAAACTATGAATATAAGAAGTAGAAGTTGTAGGATTTACTTGGAAGTGTGAGGTTAGTGTTGCCATTTTTTTACTTCGAGCTAAGGTAATGAGAAAAACTCAAACAAGTATCTCATTTTGGTAGGTATATACTTAAGCTTCAAACTGAAGTTGTTGCTTTTTGGATTTTTTAATATATCTGCTTTTTCAGTATTTTTTATGCGAAATTACAGCAAATTTATAGTTGGTGAGGTAAACAACGATTCGTCTGTTACCCCAGGTATAAAGCGTCTTTTACACTTGTACTCTGAATTATGCTATTTTAGTTAAACATTAAAAATTAGCTTCAAAATAAAGTTTAAAAACTCAAATCATTGCCAAAACCATAAAATTTTAGTAGAAAATCTTTGTATTTATATAGCAAGGCTTTCAGAACTTTATAAAGTAATACCACTATAATATATAATAACTAACCGACAAATTTATTACACAACATTTAACCTAATTGCACTTTCTCTGCCGACTATTAATAGCTTCTTTAAGACCCCTTCACTTCTGAGTTAACTTTTTGAGCGATGTGAAAAGCAGAGATATATGAAAGTTGCAGAGTACCTCCAAAATCATTTTCTATACGATGTCTCAATCCCAAAAATAAAGAGTCTTTCTTTTCTGGATCTAATTTTATGTATGGCGAATAAGTGTTCAAAAGTGTTAAATATTCATCAGCAGTGTAGCTTACTTCTGATATCACTTGTCCAGATATCAAGTCTTTGAATTGGCCCGAATCAATGGCCATATTTCCCAATTGTCTCAAGATGTATTCTTGTGTTTTTTGGTCTTCATATCGGTCAAGAGATGGAGTGTGTAGTTGATAGATTTGTGATAAACTTTGATACACTTCATAACTGGGTTGAAGTTCTTTGTTCCACAATAAAATCAGGTAGCCATTTTCTTTTAGGGCATTTGCTGCTTTTGGATATCCAATTTCTGGTGATATCCAATGAAAAGAACTCGCTGCTAAAATGGCATCAAATTCAAATGGCTTGAGTTCCCACTCTTCAAAAGATATGTTTTGAATCTCTACATTAGAATACAGTTGACAATTGTGTTGAGCTAGCCGGAAAAAATCTGGATTGGGTTCTAAGCAGATTATAGAGCAACCCAATTGAGCGATGTCTACCGTTGCAGTTCCAGGGCCACATCCCACTTCCAGAATTTTTGAGTCAGTAGAAAGTTGAGCAAGTTCTACAACTTGGTGAATCAACTCTTGAGGATAGCAGGGTCTTGCCTTATTGTAAGCTTCTGCTGCCGGAGAATACCAATTTTTACGCTGTTCGAGGTCTCTACTAGAGTAGCTGATTATTGTTTGTTTGAGGTCTTTCATAATCTCTTTAATTCCTGTAATACTGCTTTTGCTAGCTTAATTTCTATTTTTATGAAAACTCCGGCGTCTGCGGCCATTTTCCAACAAAGGTTTTTGCAACGGTACTACCTCAGCTTCGCTACTTTCGCGTGCTACTCGAATCAGTAACCCAGCAGCTATTAAGCTAGCAATCATAGAATTACCACCATAACTAAACATGGGTAAAGGTAAGCCAGTAGTAGGTAGAGAACCTGTAGCAACACCAATATGAAGCAATGATTGTCCTACCATCAAAATTGTCACGCCGATCGCTACCAATCGATGTATTGTATTTTTAGCCTTTAGCGCCACGATTAATCCAAGAGTGGCAAATGTAGCTAAAAGTGCTAACAACACCATACTGCCAACAAAGCCAAACTCTTCGGCAAATACCGCAAAAATAAAATCAGTATCCTGAATGGGTAAATAAAACAGCTTTTGTTGAGAAAGCCCAAATCCAGCTCCCCAAGTTTTACCAGAACCCACAGCTAGTAGACTTTGCACCAACTGGTAGCCATCTCCTGTCGCATCCGCCCACGGATTGAGGAATGACATTACCCGCTTACGCTGATATTCTTTAATACTAATACTAAGTACTGCTAACATCACTCCACCAATAGCTGTTCCTCCCAGATACTTGTAAGGTAAGCCAGCTGCTAGAGCAATTAGCCAAATAGTCATACCGCAAAGTGCTGTTGTACTCAAGTTAGGTTGAGCAAGAATTCCTAAAAGTACTAGACCGAAAATACCCAACCAAGCCAAACGAATCCGCCAACTGATTCGTTCCCATTGACCAAAAAGCCGCGCACTTTGCAGCACCAAAAAGGGTTTAATTAATTCTGAGGGTTGAATCGGAATAGGCCCGATCGCAATCCAACGCGCTGCGTCAAAAGCCTTTTTTCCTAATCCTGGAATCAGTGTAATGAAAATTAACGTCAAAAACAGTAATAAAAACCAATGGGATACTCCCAAAATTTTCTGTAATGGCGAATTAACAATAATATTGAATCCGATTAAGGACACTAAGACCCAAAGCAGTTGACGCTTAAAGTAGTACAAGCCATCATGATGATTGCCATCAGCGACAGGATAGGATGCTGAAAATAGCATGATCAAACCGACGAACAGCCAAATCAACGTTAACCAGCGCAACAGCCGCGCTTCTAATGCCCAGTTGGAGACTGAACTATCAAAAATTGGAATCAAGCGGCGTAGATTCACGATCAGTACAGGTAAAAAGTTAGGAATTAGGAGTTAGAAATAAAACTCATAAATCATAACTTATAACTCATAAGCAGGCTTTACAACCATAAATCTTAGATTTTTCAACTTCAATACACCTCTAGTTCAAGATTTTTGACAAATTGCGATCGCTACTATCTCATACTTAGATAGTGTTTTATACTAAAAACATATTGTAAATACTTAATTGAGTATGGCTATAGTTAAGAGCGATCGCTCAAAAGCTCAAAAATTGACTTAAAATATTCTTAGAGAACTCCAAAAAATAAATTATCCAATTTCTGGACTTCACTACGATTTTCCCTCACTTTGCCCCCTCCCCCCTGCCTCTACAGCGATGGTATATTTTTTTGGAAGTCCTTTATAAGGCGGATTATAAGGATAATTATTTAATTAAACTTAATGATTGCACAGAATTAGCTGCTTGTTTGTCTATAGATAGAGGAATTTCAATCCAGAACTCACTTCCTTGTCCAGGTTCTGATATACATCTTAGTGTTCCCCCATGTTTTTCAACTACAATCTGATAGCTAATTGATAAACCCAATCCTGTACCCTTACCTACAGGCTTAGTGGTGAAAAATGGATCAAACAATCGTTCTTTAACTGCTTGTGTCATTCCTGAACCATTATCAGCTATTCGGATTACACAGTTCGTTTCGATGACTTCTGTAGTAATTGTAATTGTATTAGAATGGGCATGAATTTCTGCGATCGCGCGTTTACTTTCATAGTCATCGAGCGCATCGATTGCATTACTGATAATATTCATGAATACTTGATTGAGTTGACCAGGGTAGCAATCTACTAAAGGTAAATTTCCATAGTTTTTCACTACTTTGATAGCAGGATGATCAATACTATTCTTGAAGCGACTCTGTAAAATCAGCAAAGTACTATCCAATCCCTGGTGAATATCAACTCTTTTCTTCTCTGCTTCATCAAGACGAGAGAAATTCCTTAGAGACAAGACAATTCCAGAAATCCGTTCGGCTCCTACTTCCATCGAATTTAGGATTTTGGGCAAATCATTTAGTAAAAAATCTAACTCAATTTCCTTAATGTATTCTTGAATTTCTGATACAGGATTGGCATAAAATTTTTGATAAAGATGCACAAGTTTCAGCAAACACTGCGTATAATCCTTGGCATATTTCAAATTACCGTAAATAAAATTAACAGGGTTGTTAATTTCGTGAGCAATTCCTGCAACTAACTGCCCCAGACTAGACATTTTCTCAACCTGGACTAAGTGGGCTTGAGTTTGTTGTAGGTCACGAAGGGATTTTTCCAATTTTTTGGATTGAGCCTCAGCTTCAGCTAAATCCTCCTTCATTTGTAGCGCACTCTGTAGTTGTTCTTTTTGCTGTTTCAGTTCACTTGTTAACTTTTTGGCATCAGCCAAAGCAGTATTCTGAGCTTGCAGTAGAAACAGAAAATCAACAATTGGGTCGTGGATTGCAAAGTCTTTGAGTTTGATACCCAGAGGAGCGAGGTTAGTTGTATCTGTAATCCAGGGAGAACCTAAAAAAAATATTACCTCCTGCTCTGGTTGATACATCATCTGACCCTTAAGCTGCATCCCATTGTGGATAAACTTTAATATAAACAAAGCGCGGGACTGTTTAGTAATAGTATCAAAATCGACCAAAATTTTTGGACGATTAATCTGGAAATGCTGCTCAATCAATTTACCAACTAGCGGTTCAGGACAAATGCGCCTTAAAACATCACCAGCTTGTACAATTTCCCGATTACGGTTAAAGGCAAAATGGATGGGAAAAGCTTTCGTCAGCAACTCTGGCGAAAGTGTAAGGTGAGGAGGAGCCATGCTACTGCATTCAATTTGGTTTATAAATCACTAAAAATTCATCATGTTCAGCACCCTCATCTCGATTCTGGGTTTGGGTAATATAAACTTCTGTGTCAAACTTGCTTCCTAATCCCTTAACTAGTCCAAAAATCATTGGCGTTAGCCCTTCTCTATCAGAGCGATAATGTAAGCTCAGAGAATTTTCCTCTATATCACTACACTCAAATGATGGAGGTTGGAGTTTAGGAAAGCTAACTCCCACATGAGCATGAAGATTATCAAGGTTTTCTAAAAACTCAGGTAGTGTATCTCCACTCATATCCATCATTTCGCCATAGCCTTCTTGAGCTGTGTACTCAACCCAAAATTCTCCAAAAGCTTGCATAATCTGTGAGGCAGGTAAACTCAGAACGACACTAGCAGCTTTTACCAGCTTGTGGGTGATGTCATCGGGATAGCCTTCCATACTGAGAAAAACATCTTCATCCACCTCTGCTTTGTGCTTAATTTTTTTCCAAGTCTCTTCGCCAAAGCGACTACACACCATATCTTGAATCGCCTTGTTCACTAATCCGTACATGGAAGCCTCTTCTTGCTGCCCTAATTTTGCTTTGTGAATTTGCCCAAGACTCGATAACTAATTCTTAAAAGGGTTATTTAAATAACAAAATTTTCCGTAATCAAATCTTGAAATGTTTTATTACAGTTTAAAAAATGGGGAAAATTATTCATATTTAATTCTACAAATGCTCATTATTACAACCGTATTTTCACTTATTCCTTTTATCGAACAGAATTCAGGAGTTAGGAACCAGAATGGGCTAAAGGACTTCCAAGAAATAAATTATCCAAATAAACGAACCACAGAGACAAGGCAGCGCGGTCTTGGGGGTTTCCCCCATGAGCGACTGCCGCGCAGAGAACACAGAGCAATAAGGAGAAAGTTTTTTCGCCAGTTTTTTGAGTATTTTTTTATTTGGAAGTCCCTAAACCTTAGCTATCCGATAACAGAATGAATTTTGTCCGACACTTCGACTAAGTGCATCGCTGGCAGATAAATAACCGGGTTTAAGATTCAAATTGACTTTGACAAATAGTTTCAGTTTTAAAACAAGCGTATTGCTTTATACTCAGAGTTATCGTCTTGTAGAAATGTTCAACTTTTAACTTTCAGAAATACTAGCCACAAAAAAGAGGTCTTTATTGACCTCTTAGCAATTCTCTAAAATAATGTTTTATCTACAGCAATTAAATCAAGCCAGTATTAGCGCCTTGCTTACCAGTTGCTAGTTCCACCTTGATGATTGTGCCACCTGCTTTTTGAATGCGTTGCTGTTCGCGGAACCAATTTTCATAAGGAACTAGCTTAGTGAAGTAAGTGTTTTGGAGTTCGCGTTGGGTACGAATTCTGGTTTGGCTGGGAACTAGAGCAGTAATTTTAAAAAAACGGGCCATGTTTTGAAAATCTCCTGTAAAATTTGTGAAAACTTTTTTATCTCAAAATATTGAGTGCAAATCTTTTAATCATTCAAAGGCTGGAAATCAAACATCAATACTAGACCATCAACACTCATCAGTGATCATTTACCAAGATAAGCAATATAACGTTCTAGCACTCACGGCTGATTTCCAGACCTTAATAAAGCCGCACCTAAATTCTTAAGCGCAAACTAGTTCTTAGCTTAAGCCAGAAGAGATATAGTCTAAGTAAACACCCATTTCCTTACCAGCATCAGAACCAACCAAACTAGCGGTTACTTCCTTGATTGCTTGGATAGCTTGCACGGTAGCACCAACGGGAACTCCTAAAGAGTTGTAGGTTTCTTTCAAGCCATTTAATACACGCTCATCCAAAATGGAAGGATCACCAGCTAACATAGCATAGGTGGCATAGCGGAGGTAGTAGTCCAAATCACGGATGCAAGCAGCATAGCGGCGGGTGGTATACATGTTACCGCCGGGACGGGTGATGTCAGAGTATAGCAAAGATTTTGCTACAGCTTCTTTAACGATCGCAGCAGCGTTAGCGCTGATGGTGCTAGCAGCACGTACTCGCAGTTCGCCAGTAGAGAAGTAGCCTTTTAGCTTTTGTAAAGCAGAAGAGTCTAGGTATTTACCTTGAACGTCTGCGGAGTTAATTACAGCAGTGATTGCGTCTTGAGCCATGTTGTTAATTCCTTATTTCCAACCGTATTGCAATACTTGTGTTTCGGCAGAGAAACAGCATCACCCTATAGCAGGGCACCAACTAAATAGTCGAAGTAAGTACCAGCTTCAGCAGCATCATCACCAGACAGCAATGTACTAGCTACATTCTTCAGTCCACGGATACCTTCAGCAACACCATCAATAGGAGTTCCCAAGGACTTGTACAGTTCACGCGCACCGATAACACCAATTTCTTCGATGGGGGTAACATCACCAGCAACGATACCGTAGGTAACGAGGCGCAGGTAATAATCTAGGTCACGCAGACAAGTAGCAGTCAATTCTTGACCGTAAGCGTTACCACCAGGAGAAACAACATCAGGGCGCTTTTGGAACAGTTGATCGCCAGCTTGCTTAACCAGGCGTTCACGGTTTTCTGTCAAAACTTGAGCAATCCGCACACGGCGCTCACCAGTAGCAACAAAGGATTTGATCCGATCCAATTCACCAGGGCTGAGGTAGCGAGCTTCTGCATCAGCATTCACGATAGCTTTCGTGACGATACTCATTAATGGATTCCTCCAAATACGAATGAAACCAGGATTTGATTAAACTAGTGCGACTTTAAATTCGGTTCACTGAGTTTGTTTTCTCGTTCTTTTAGATACAACAGTTTAATAACTGTTACGGCTAATAGATTACGAGTTTTCTTGAGTCAACACAAGTAAACAAGCTTTGAAACTCAGTTACCTTCCGCAAAACATTTTCCGGCATTCTGTTGAGCATTTATTGCTGCTCTTAACACTTTGTAATATTTTTTTTCAGAATTTCGGGTTTTAGCTGTAATCTGAGAGCAATATTAAGAAAGGTTACGAAGGGGCAGGGGACTAGGGACTGGGGACAGTAAATTAATCTGTACCCTATTCCCTATTCCCTATTCCCTATTCCCTATTCCCTATTCCCTACTGGAAAGCGGTTGTAAGGTACAACATCTTCACCGAAGTAACGGCTATATTCTGGACTCTCGACTATTGCTTCTACAGCAACCGACAAACCACCATCAGCTAGTAGATTGTGATACTGGCGAATTTCTTCCTGATCTGCGGGTGTACGCCCCAACAGATGGCGGAAAAGGAACTCAACCACCTTTGCATGAGGATAAGGTGATAAGAAGCGCTGGCGATAGATTTCGGAACTAGCTAGTTGACGCACAAACTCTCGGACGGAAATTTCACCATTTTGGAGTTTGCCCTCTAGGTCACTACGGCGGAAATTATCAGGCACTTCACCGCTGAATACATCCAATACTTGACGGTAAATGGCGTTGATTGCCTGTTGTCTTTCGGCTTGGTTTGTGATTTCAGCTATACGGTAAATACGTGCATGTTTACGTACAGCCACTTCCACTGATTGTCCGTTTCCATTGTTGTAGGAACGACCCAGTTCAGCAAATGATATCTGACCATTGGTTTGCGTTGCTATATCTGCGATCGCCTGTGCCAAAAGCGGCGTATCGCTAGCTCCGGTGCGAGCTTCTACTGGCTTAAAGCTCGGTACAACTACGTCATCATTTTGCTTGGTAAGCTGGTTGTACAGCTTTTCTGTATTCGGGAAGTTTGCCGCAGGTAGGGTTGGGAAGCGACGGTAAGGCACCGTATCTTCACCAAATACCTCGTTATATTCCACACTATTTACCAAAGCAGCAATAAAGGCACGAATACCTTGAGTAGCCAAAATCTGGTTATACTTACGGATTTCTGCTTGGTCTAGTGGCGCACGTCCCAAGAAGTGTTTGGTTCCCAACTCAATTACTTTGGTGTTGGGGTAAGGTGTGTAGAACTCCTTCAGGTAGAGGTTAGAATAACCCAAACCTTCAATAAACTCCTTCACACTAATTTCGCGATTACCCAGTTTGCTTTCCCACGCCGTAAATTCATTTTTGGCGATATAGGGTGCAATATCCCGTTCAAAAATCTGGCGATACGCAGCACTAATCAAAGTTTGCACTGCAACTTTGTCATTGGTATTCGCCACCAGTTTGAAGATTTTGCTTTGTTCGCGTTGCTTACTAACGCCTTGATTAATGCGGAACTGAATATCTGGTTCTGACCGATTTTCTGTAACTGTACCCAATGTCACAAAGCTCGGCGTTACTTCCTTCTGAACTTTCGCTGCAACATCTTCACGAATACTACCAACGCGCAATTGTCGCCCTGATACACCACTAGGAGTCAGATACCGTTCGTAAGGAATTGTATCTTCACCAAATGCTTCGGCATATTCTACGCTGTTAATAATGGCATCAACTACCGCGTAAAAGCCCTGTTTAGCAGCGATGTCAAAGTACTTGTTGATTTCTTGACGACCATAAGTAGGACGACCCAACAAGCGGCGGTGAATATATTCGATCGCTTTACAAACATAAAGCGATGACCAGTACAGATTACGGAATACATCCGACTTAGCCAAAGCACGGATAAACTCTCGTACAGAGATGTCGCCGTTTTCCAGCTTGATTTCCAATACCTTGGGGCGCTGACCTTCGTAAAGATCGCGACCGAAAACTTGCAGGTAAGCAGCTTTAATCACTGCTTGCGTCGAACTTTCAGAGAATCTGACGCTAGAACCTTTGTCAGCCTTTCTACCGATAGTACCAGGTAGTTGATCTAACTTGAACACCTTAGGCCCAAGGGTACCAGGAACTTCACCCCGGGCGTTGGGATTGCTATTTTGGTTATTAATCCCTGCCCCTTGGTGAATCAGGATGCGCTTAGTATCCTTGCCAAAAGGAGCCGGACTGGTGCTGGGGTTGCGAGTTTCTTTCGGGAAAATCGCCCCAAATTGAATTTCCAAGGGGTCATTCCCAGAACCATAGGGATGTTGGTCTGGTAGTGGTTGTTCGTAAGCAGCAAATGTGGTGATGAACTGAGGTATCTTGCGGAAAGGCGCACTGTAGTTAAACAGGTCTTGCTGCGGCCCCCAGTTGCGACATTCTTGTGCTTCTTGACCAAGACCCCGGAGGTAGGGTACTGTTTCTTCGCCAAAATAGTCACCGTATTCAGCAGAATCTACTAAGGCATCTACTAAGGCTGCTAGACCACCATTAGAAATAATCGAGAAGTATTTTTGTACTTCTTCGCGGCTACTTGGCCCCCGTCCCAAAATGTGACGGAAAGCTAATTCAATGACTCGGCTGTTAATAAAAGGCTGGTAAAACTGTTTTTGGTAAAGGGGAGATTTAGCTAAACGACGGACAAACTCCTTCATGGAGATGTCGCCATTTTTCACCTTGGATTCTAGATCAGATATTGACAAGCTATAAGCACGGGTAATATCGCGCTCAAAGATTTGCCGATAGGCGGCTTTGACAACCTCATTTTTTTCACTACTTGACAACCCAGGTTTCATCACAAACTTGGGACGCCGTTCTGACGCACTAAAGTAAATTTGCGGCAGTTCCAACCCTTGTTGGTCGCTAGAGGGGCGTTGGCGGAGTTTATTTGAAGGTGTAGCTGCTTTGAATTCTGTTAGCAAAACATCCATGTACTGAGACACAATTTCTGTAGCCTCAGGATCTTTGCGGAAAAAGGAAAGTGATCCGGCTTTGATTTCTTGCAAAGCTACCAGCGTTGCTTCACCAGAGCAGGCATTTTCAATTATTTCCCGTAAACCCCGTGTGTTCACCGCTATGATGTTAGGGTCGCCAGCAACGATCGCATAAGTAGCGTAGCGCAAGAACCAGGATAAATCCCGCAAGCTCTTGGCCATGTTGCTTGGGCCATAGCGAGCAATGTTAATTGGTCTGAAACCCGGAGGTGTCGGGCCACTGGGGGATGAGTTAAATATTGATCGTAAATTTTCTAGGAACCCACCACGACTTTCAACGTAGGTTACAGTTCCCAGTTGCATCCCTTGCTGAACATTAGCACCAGCACTAACAGGTACTATTTCTACTTCTCTGGGCTTTTCTAAAAAAGCCATTGGTGAACCACCGACAAAAATCCGGTTGGCAGCGCGAGATACAATAATCTCGGCATTATCCGTCAGCGTCTGGGAAATTTCTAGACGCTTTGCACCAGATGCAAAATAGCTTGCCAGTTCATCTAATTCACCACTTCCCAAAAAGCGGTCTTGCTGCTCGGCTTGGGTAATTGTCGCTACAGCTAGGGTTTGATATAGTTGCGGACGCGCAACTGAGCTTCCACCACTTGCCTTAACACTCATCGGATTTGTAAAACTCCCATCATAATCATTTATGTGTTAAGTCTGGATCGCTTTGAGGCTTGACACATCGGTGCGTCTGTGCTTTATAAGCTTGAGAGTAGTGCCTGCAAAACTGCCAGTAAATTAACCCGGTTAGCTTTTAGATTAGAACGTTTTGCGTTCTCAAAGCTGGTTTATTAAGAACTGTGTAGAACCGTAGCTTAGATACATCCAGTCTTAAGAGTACATACTCTTGTTTGGCTGAGACAAAATCTAAGTTTTGTAACATAGAGTAAGCATGGTCTACTGATGCCGAAAACCTTTATTTTGATGTTTGTGGCAGTGTCTACCCTACGATTATTACAACTTATACAAAATTTTAGTTGAAAGCAAGTTGCCTACAGCAATGTTGGTGGACAGTAGTCAATAGTCGATGTTAAGTTGTTTTTGCTACTGGCAAATGAATATTCATAACTAACGTCATCCTGTAAAAATTTCTGAAGATTTGGTGGTTTAAGCATTTGCTCTCAGCATTCTTTAACCGTAAAATACGATGTACAAAAGTTATAAATTTAACCGTTTACTTCATGGTACTCTGTCTGCGATCGCAGTTATTTTAGCTGTCACTCCCGTAAATGCGCTTCCAGAGCAAAATATCAGCAGCGTTGTTAAGTGGGCAAAGACCAAACCTCAACTGCCAACTCTGAGATACAACAGCGAAGCCCACGGCTACGAGGGTACAAAGGGAAATTTATACTTTTATGCTGATGTCACTTCTAAAAATGGGACGGTGACTAAAGAAGGCATAACCGTTAGTGGTGATAAACGCCTCAAATTCACCATAAAAAATGCCAATGCAGTGAAATTGTTACAAAATATTTATAATTCTAATATTGCCAATGACTTCCAGAAGTCCCGATATATTACTAAAGTTGGACGTGACCAATTTTATCGTGGACAAAAGTTTGCTTACATCGCTGCTGAGGTACAAGGTGGGTCATCATTGCAGATAATTCCCTTGAATAAATTGCAAGAGTTTATAGATAATGCTAAATATTGCCAAACCAATCAGTGCGACGTTTAACTAAGGATTTATAAGAAATAAACGAACCACAGAGACGCAGAGAACACAGAGAGAGGGAAAATAGAGAAGATTTTTGTGTCAGTGTTGGGATATTTTTTATTTGGAAGTCTCTTCAGTCTGTAGTCTGGAATCTACATAAGCATTATCAGTAAAGAAAGGTACGCAATCGCTAATATTGTAGGCGGCGGACAGTTCAACATCTGACTCAAAACCTTTCTCAATCAACTCTTTACCCGAACTGCATTTTTTCAAGTACCCTAATAAATCCTGCTGGAAAGCTTTAAATGTTGTTACAGCTACTTCGGCTTCTGGTGATAGACTGCCTTGTAAATAACTCAGAATTGCCCCAGCACCAATTAAATCTTCAAATGCAGGGCGGAGGCTACTATCTTCTTTCCACCTTTCACCAGCAGGAATCACAGCGATTTTATCACCATACTTTTGAGCAACCTGTGCTACAGCTTGGCAATTTCGCAAGCAGCCAGCCAAAGTTGGGGTATTCCCTGTATGTAAAGTCAGAAAAGAACCATTAGGTGAAGGTAAAACTAGTCTAGTTCCAGCAGGAATTTCAGCTACCGATTTTGGTGAGAGAGAATATCCAGTTGTAGTCCAACGTTGTCTATGACTTGCTAACTCTGCTTGTACTGACTTGGCATAATCTATAGCTGATTTATCTTTATATGCGTAGGGAAAAATTATCGCGCCGTTGTTGGTGGCAATTTCCACGCAGGTAGAAAAAGAGAGAATGTCAACTATTACAATTACATCACTGATAGGAGCAAGTTGAGCAACTCCTTGTGGCCCCCATTCACAGCGTAAATTAAACTCTGATTGGTTGTAAATCATTGGTGCGATCGCAAAAGACAATATGATAAAAATCAAACCACAAATTAACCAAGCCAGTGATCTTAATTTGTCTCAAGGCTAAATTGACCTAAATGTTATAATTAATATAAAACTTGAAATATCAAAATATTATGAATTTAGCTGTAAAAAGTACCTCTATAACAACTGTACCTAAGTTAACTTATGATGTGCTGATTGAAAATCGGAAGCAATAGAAAAAGTCAGTCAAAGTTTGCAAACTCGATTAGAAACAGCCAAAATTGTGACTTTAGAAATTGAAGTACCCAAAGTAGAAAACCCTTGGATGAAATTTGCGGGAATGTTCAAAGATGATCCGCAATTTGACGAGATGCTAGGATATATAGAAGAATATCGCCGTGAACTTGATGCACCAATGGAGGAATATTATCAGCAACTCGATGTGGAGAATGAAACTAAGTGACTTTATGGATACTTGATACTGATCATATCTCACTTTTTCAACAGAGGCATCCAATTGTCACGCAGCGTATCAATGCAGTCAATTTTGAAGACATTGCGATAACGATAATTACGATTGAAGAACAACTACGTGGGAGATTTAATGTAATTAGAAAGGCTTCCTCGCCTGATAAATTGTTATTAGCTTACGCAAAGCTACAGGCTACTTTAGAATTTTTTCAAAATGTGCGTTGGCAAAGCCCACCGTAGGTATCGCTAGGATTTGACCAGTATGCTATTAATTGTTACGAAGACTTAATTCGTCAAAGAATCCGCATTGTTACTCAAGATTTACGTATTGCGGCAATTACGCTGTCAGCGAATGGGATTTTGGTTACACGCAACCGCAAGGATTTTGAAAAAGTTTCTAATTTGCTTTTAGAAGATTAGACTATATCTTAAAACTTATAACCTAAAAAACTATGTTATCTAGTACTCCTTAGAATTTAATCTGAGTTTGATCACCAAAGTAGTTTAATATTTATTGAGTTATACTGGACAAACTTTCTTTAGTTTTTAGTTTATTTACAATGCTTTCTTCCAAGAGATGATAGAGAAAATGAGGTGTGTTCAAATTAGCTGAATGTAAAAGTTTTTGATAAACTTGGCAAGATAAATCATCATTTAAAATCCTGTTATGAATGATTCTTGTCCATTCAGATGCATCGATCATTAATTGGGGTACAACTTTAATAAAAGACGTAATTTGTTCTTCTGTCTCAAAAGATTCAAGAAAATGAATTAAGCTGAACATCACTTCTGGGTGTTGACATTGATCGTCTAAAACAAGATGATATGCAGATAAATTTTGCTCATCAGGATTATCAGCTATTTCAGCTAAAGTATTTTCAAAGTCGGTAACTTGCTGTTGAGTTTGCATTAAGCGATTTTCTCTTAAAATTGCCAATAGATTGTTTTGATTCATGGGTTTCAACCTACTTTATCAAAAATACCTTGCCAAGTTAGTCTATTCAGGTTAATTAAACTTTGCAAACTTTTCCTGATTTCTCTATTGTATAAACCTTGACGAAGATAAATAGAACGCACATCCCAAACTTCTTGGGCCAATGTTTCCCTCGCTAATAAGCTTAAATTAGGAGATTTACCGTAAGAAATTGTTTGCCGATGACGACCTCCTTTTCCTGGTGATAAATGTTCCATCATAATGGCAATTCCTTTACCTGTAGTATAACCAGGAACTTTGGCTTTCATAAAAGCATCCGCAGGTATATGATGAGGTGTAAGGTTATCGCCTCTACGTCCTAGTTTGAGTAAGTCTCCATAAGTACCTATACTGCCCTCTCTAGGAATAAGTTGACCTTGATTATTAATAATGTTTTATCCCATATTCGCTATTTCTTTTGATTAGTATTCTAATTACTAAGGGTAAGGATTCAGGTGTTTAAAACCCCGTCACAGAGCTAGTTTCAAAATTGAGTTTCGCTTATTAACATACCTTTAGTCGCAATAACGCACGAAAATATAGTCGTTATGCAATTCTTATTGAGAATATAAATTTGTGACTAATCCCTAGAAACCTTTATCAACAAAAGCTCGTAGAGATTTTGGTATGACCTGAATCCTTACTACTAAGGTAAATTTACTCGGCAGTATAGTAAATTTCGTAATTTTGCCCAGTAAGCAGAAATTTATGAAACTTGCCAAAACCATCGATAAAAACGCCAACAACACGCAATCCCGATAACGGACACCAAAGACCCACCAACAAAACCAAAGACAAAACTAACAAAACCTAATGGAATACACAATAAAAGCAAATAACACCACAATACACGCTTAAGAGGCATAACAGGCATATCAAAAGATGATTGCGAAAATTGAGATTGAGTTGGCTGAACTGAAGATGAAGTAGTCGTAATATTGGATGTTACCGATGGTAGTGATGCAAGCTGCCAAATCTTGATAGTTTTGTCCCCACTTCCACTTATTAAAGTTTTACCATCTGGACTGAAGGCTATCGAAAGAGAATGTCCCTGAAGAGTGTAGATTTGCGCTCCCGTTGCAATATCCCATAGTTGTTGATGGCGATCGCAATTATTTGTCTACCTGAAGTGTCCAGCATTCGCTAAACTCAGAAATGCTGCGTTATTCCTCATCATGTCCGACTCCCAAACCGTTAGTGCTGCTGTTGCCAAACTCTACAATACTTACCCCTTTCCGCCAGAAGCTTTATTGGATGAACCACCCCCAGGCTACAACTGGCGCTGGAATTGGCTAGCCGCTCATAACTTCTGCACAGGTCAAAAACCCCAAAGGCAAGATATTCGGATTTTAGATGCAGGTTGCGGTACTGGTGTAAGTACAGAGTACTTAGTTCACCTCAACCCTCAAGCTTCGGTTGTGGGAATTGATCTCAGTACTGGCGCTTTAGCTGTAGCAAAAGAACGTTGTCAGCGTTCAGGGGCTACCCGCGTTGAATTTCATCACCTCAGCTTATTTGATGTGGAACAGTTACCGGGTGAGTTTGATTTAATCAACTGTGTTGGTGTTTTGCACCATACCTCCGATCCCATTCGCGGTATTCAAGCTTTGGCGAAAAAGTTAGCCCCAGGCGGTTTAATGCACATTTTTGTGTATGGGGAATTGGGACGCTGGGAAATTCAACTCATGCAAAAAGCGATCGCACTTCTTCAAGGTGACAAAAAAGGCGACTACCGCGATGGTGTTCAAGTCGGACGACAAATATTTGCTTCATTACCAGAAAATAACCGAATTGTCAAATACGATAAGCAGCGTTGGTCATTAGAAAATCACAAAGATGAAAACTTTGCGGATATGTACGTACATCCCCAAGAAATTGACTACAACATTGAGACGCTGTTTGAATTAATAGATGCTTCGGGATTAGAGTTTATTGGTTTCTCAAATCCGAGTTTCTGGGATTTGGAGCGACTTTTAGGCAAAGCACCAGAGTTAGTTGAACGGGCAAAAGATTTGAGCGATCGCCAGGTTTACCGCCTGATAGAATTACTAGATCCAGAAGTAACTCATTACGAGTTTTTCCTCGGTCGTCCTCCCTTAATTAAGTCTGACTGGTCAGACGATAACGCCCTACTGGCAGCAATTCCCGAACTTAATCCTTGTCTTGAAGGTTTTCCCAGCCAATGTTTCTTTAATTACGATTACCAGATTGTTAATTTATCTGTACCAGAGTTTGAATTTATGCAAAAGTGTGATGCTAATTCAACAGTGGCGGAGATTTTAGCAGGTGTGCAACTGGGATTGGATGGGGTAAGAACGCTTCTTCAGCAGCAGCTAATTTTATTGACACCTGTTTAATTACACTGACGTTGATACTAAGTTAAGATTTGTCAATTTATACTCGTGGTGAAGAGCGATCGCCCATCACCACTTTTGGCAAATTAATGTAAATTAGGAAAGTGCCTAAAAAACTAGGGTATTGTACATCCCAAAAGTTGGAGCTTTCTGGAATTCAGCAGTGGTGCGATCTTTAATGACTTGCCGCTACTCTACAATTTCTGATTTGCGGTACGTTCATCCGCTCCTCAAGCACCAGTTGATTTTATTGACACCAACTTAATTCAAACTTTGGAGGAGAATTATTCACTCAAAAAACTGAAATTGGAAGAAATTTTGAATTTTCAGGCAGTATTTATTGATTATTCACCCAAATACTCTCTCACATGATTAGCCGCTCTCTCGCTTCTGTGAGCGCGATTTTACTGACTGCCTGATGTTGACAAGAAGTTAATTGTTTTTTCCTAAAGTATTGTTACCGGATCGTGATATGATTCAGCTGACTGAATGTGCAGTCATCATATTTAACTGTACTGGTTTCAAGTCCCGTGAGCTTGTCAGACGAATCAATTGCGCCCACTCCGACAACGCAACAAGATGCTAAAACTGGTTCTGGAGACACAGAATCAGGTAACTCCATGCAAGAGTTCCATCAACTCTTCCAGCGATTGTTAGTAATCACGCTTGTCTTGACGGGGGTTATTTTTATCTCTGTGTGGATTTTTTATTCCTTAAACATTGCCTTAAATTATTTAATTGGGGCGTGTACAGGTGTGGTTTACTTAAAAATGTTGGCTAGAGACGTTGAGCAGCTTGGTAGTGAGAAAACCAGTCTGAGCAAAACTCGTTTTGCTCTGTTTATTGGAGTGATGATCGTGGCAAGTCGATGGCGTGAGCTACAGATTCTGCCCATTTTTTTGGGATTTCTAACTTACAAAGCCACGCTCTTCGTTTATATGGTGCAAATTGCGTTCATTCCTGATTCTTAAAAAGTCAGGCTCACAAAGATAGTAATCCCATCCTCGCTCGTTGGGGAAAATGCTTGAAGAATGCAAATGCTTAGTGTCTTAAACGCCTTTAATTCTTTTCCCCTCGCCGAATTAGAAGTAGGTCATCATTTCTACTGGCAGTTGGGCAATCTTAAAATTCATGGGCAAGTTTTTCTCACCTCATGGTTTGTGATTAGTATTCTAGTAGTGGCTTCAATTGCTGCTACTCGCAACGCACAAAGAATTCCCAAGGGCATCCAAAATTTGATGGAATATGCCCTAGAATTTATTCGCGATCTGGCCAAAAACCAACTTGGTGAGAAAGAGTACCGCCCTTGGGTGCCATTTATTGGCACATTGTTCTTGTTTATTTTCGTATCGAACTGGTCAGGTGCGCTAATTCCCTGGAAGCTCATCAAGCTACCTTCGGGCGAATTGGCAGCTCCCACCAATGACATCAATACGACTGTCGCATTGGCATTGCTGACCTCCTTAGCGTACTTTTACGCAGGTTTTAGCAAACGGGGTTTAGGTTACTTTAAGAAATATATAGAGCCAACACCTGTTTTGTTGCCGATCGCAATTCTCGAAGATTTCACCAAGCCCCTCTCCCTAAGCTTCCGACTATTTGGTAATATTTTGGCGGATGAATTGGTAGTGGCGGTGCTGGTGCTGCTAGTTCCTCTATTTGTACCTCTGCCTGTAATGGCCTTGGGTTTATTTACCAGTGCCATTCAAGCCCTGGTTTTTGCCACCCTAGCCGGAGCATACATTCATGAGGCAATGGAGGGGCATGGTGAAGAAGGACATGAGGAGCATTAAACTTCTCAGTTGATAGCACAGTTCCAAGAGCATATTCGCTCAAAACATCGCAAAGCGCGATCAAAGAACTCATGTGCAGCGTGAAAATCACGTTTCTAATCGTTAACGCACTTTTGTTAGTTTTGTAATCAAAGCAAGGAAAATCAACATGGATCCATTAGTTCAGGCTGCTTCAGTTCTCGCTGCTGCTTTAGCGATTGGTTTAGCTGCAATTGGCCCTGGTATTGGTCAAGGAAACGCTGCTGGACAAGCAGTAGAAGGTATTGCTCGTCAACCTGAAGCAGAAGGAAAAATTCGCGGTACTCTGCTATTAACCTTGGCATTCATGGAATCCTTGACTATCTATGGTCTAGTAATTGCCCTGGTATTGCTGTTTGCTAATCCTTTCGGCTAATACCTGAAATTTTTGTGAGTGTGGAGACGTGAACCATCACGCCTCTACAATCTAAGAGGTTTTAGGTATCTCAATAGTTATAATGTTCAGTTGACCCTTGTTGGCTATGGGTCTCTAAAATATCAAAGGTTGGATGACGTTGCTAGCCATGAACACTGCTACTCCAGCCAAAGAGGAGACAAATGTTTGATTTCGATGCTACCTTGCCCTTCATGGCATTGCAATTCCTGCTACTAGCAGCTTTGTTGAATGCAATTTTCTATAAGCCACTGACCAAGGTACTAGACGATCGCGATAATTATATCCGAACGAATACCCTTGAGGCGAAAGAAAGCTTGGCAAAAGCCGAGCGTTTAGCCGCCGAATATGAGCAGCAACTCGCAGACGCTCGTAGACAATCGCAAGCTACTCTAGAAGCAGCTCAACTGGAAGCTAAAAAAATTACTGCCGATAAAATCGCTGAAGCCCAAAAGGAAGCTCAGTCTCAACGAGAACAAGCTTCTGTTGAAATAGAACAACAAAAGCAAGAAGCTTTTCGCACCTTAGAGCAACAAGTTGATGCTTTAAGCAGACAGATTCTAGAAAAACTATTGGGGCCAACTCCAGTTAGATAAGCTAACTAGACTGGCTCTGCGAAAGCATACGCGTAACTGGGCCCTAGTCCAGAGCGCAAAATTTAAGTGTCAAATAAAGGCACTTTTTCCCTTCTGGGGAAAGATACTTAATTTCCTTACGGGGAAAAGATACTTAAATTTCCTTCCCTTGGGAAAAATACAACGTATTAGCAAGCGAGCAGCGCACTTGTAAATGGGTATCATGGGGACATTCTTATTACTTGCCGCAGAAGCGAACGCTGTTCACTCTGAATTGGCAGAAGGCGCAGCAGAAGGTGGTTTCGGTCTAAACCTAGACATTTTTGAAACCAATCTGATTAATCTAGCGATTCTGGTTGGCATCTTATTCTACTTCGGACGTAAAGTTTTAAGCAATATCCTGAACGAGCGACAATCCAATATTGCCACCGCAATTCAGGAAGCAGAAGGGCGCTTAAAAGAGGCTTCAACTGCCCTTTCCCAAGCGCAAGAGCAGTTGAAGCAATCTCAGGCAGAAGCAGAACGTATCCGCCAATCGGCCACAGAAAACGCCCAAAAGACGAAAGAAGCCTTGTTGGCGAAGGCAGCGCAAGACGTAGAACGCTTGAAACAAACAGCAGCAGCAGATTTAAATACCGAAACAGAGCGAGCGATCGCTCAATTACGGCAACGAGTTGCTACACTAGCATTGCAGAAAGTCGAATCGCAGCTTAAAGGCGGGATTGCCGACGATGCTCAACAAAGTTTAATTGATCGCAGCATCGCACAACTGGGAGGCAATGTATGACAAGTCAGGTAGCAACAGCCGAAGTCGCCCAACCTTATGCACAGGCGCTTTTGTCAATAGCGCAATCGAAAAATTTGACAGAAGAGTTCGGGGAAGATGCGCGTACTTTACTGGGACTGTTAAGAGCAGACAAACAGCTACAAAACTTCTTCAGCAACCCGTTTATTCAGGCTGAGAACAAAAAAGCTCTCATCAAACAAATACTCGGTGAAGGCGCTAACCCCTACTTACGCAACTTTTTGTTGGTATTAGTAGACAAACGCCGCATTGCATTCTTGGAATCGATTTTTCAACAATATCTGGCGCTGTTGCGGCAGCTGAATCAAACCGTATTAGCGGAAGTAGTTTCAGCCGTTCCCCTCACAGAAGCTCAACAGCAGGCAATCATTCAAAAGGTCATTGCCATAACTAATGCTCGCCAGGTAGAGCTAGAAACCAAGGTAGACAGTGAGTTAATTGGTGGTGTAATCATAAAAGTAGGTTCGCAGGTAATTGATGCCAGTATTCGGGGTCAGTTGCGTCGCCTTTCATTGCGCTTAACTAATAGCTAGAAAGTTAGGAGTAGAGACGCGATTAATCGCGTCTGTACAGGAGTTAGAGTAGAGACGTGATTAATCGCGTCTGTACAGAAGTTAGGAGTTAAGAGTTAAGTAAACAATAATTTATTTTGACTTTTAACTTTTAACCTTTGCTTTTTTAACTCATCGCTCTTAACTCGTTACTCTTAACTCATCACTCCTAACTATTGAATTTTCCCGTCTCGAAAGCAAACAAGATAGACACATGAGCATATCAATTAGACCTGACGAAATTAGCAGCATTATCCAACAACAAATCGAGCAATACGATCAAGAGGTCAAAGTTGCTAACGTTGGTACTGTTCTACAAGTTGGTGACGGTATTGCCCGGATCTATGGTCTGGAAAAGGCTATGGCTGGGGAACTCTTAGAATTTGAAGATGGCACAATTGGCATCGCCCAAAACTTAGAAGAAGACAACGTGGGCGCGGTGCTTATGGGTGAAGGGCTAGAAATTCAAGAAGGTAGCTCTGTAACCGCTACTGGTAGAATTGCTCAGATTCCGGTAGGAGAAGCCTTAATTGGACGAGTTGTAGACGCTTTGGGTCGCCCCATCGATGGTAAAGGAGACATCAAATCCTCAGACAGCCGTTTGATTGAATCTCCAGCGCCTGGTATCATTGCTCGTCGGTCAGTACACGAACCCATGCAAACGGGTATCACAGCTATTGACTCAATGATTCCCATCGGTCGTGGTCAACGGGAATTGATTATTGGAGATCGCCAAACCGGTAAAACTGCGATCGCGATCGACACCATCATCAACCAAAAAGAAGAAGATGTAGTTTGTGTCTACGTTGCGATCGGTCAAAAGGCTTCCACAGTCGCCAACGTAGTACAAACATTGCAAGAAAAAGGCGCACTTGATTACACCGTCGTCGTCACTGCTAGCGCCAGCGAACCAGCAACCCTACAATACTTAGCTCCCTACACAGGCGCAACTATTGCTGAGTACTTCATGTACAAAGGCAAAGCTACCCTGGTAATTTATGACGATCTCTCCAAGCAAGCCCAAGCTTATCGCCAAATGTCACTACTGCTGCGTCGTCCACCCGGACGCGAAGCTTACCCTGGAGACGTATTCTACATTCACTCCCGCTTGCTAGAAAGAGCCGCAAAGCTAAGTGACGAATTAGGTAAAGGCAGTATGACCGCCCTACCAATCATCGAAACCCAAGCTGGTGACGTATCAGCATACATCCCCACCAACGTAATTTCCATTACTGATGGTCAGATATTCCTATCTTCTGACTTGTTCAACGCTGGTATCCGTCCAGCTGTGAACCCCGGTATTTCTGTATCCCGCGTGGGTTCTGCGGCTCAAACCAAGGCAATGAAAAAAGTTGCCGGTAAAATTAAATTGGAACTAGCCCAATTTGACGACTTACAAGCTTTCGCTCAATTTGCTTCTGACTTAGATAAAGCCACTCAAGACCAGTTGGCACGGGGTCAACGGTTGCGCGAACTCCTCAAGCAGCCACAAAATTCGCCACTCTCAGTATACGAGCAAGTAGCAATTCTCTACGCTGGTATTAACGGTTACTTGGATGACGTGCCTGTAGATAAAGTCACAACCTTTACCCAAGGTCTGCGTGAGTACTTAAAGACTGGTAAGTATGCCGAAGGAGTAAGAGCCTCCAAAGCATTAGGTGATGCAGAAGAAGCTGCTTTAAAGGAAGCACTTACCGAATACAAGAAGACCTTCAAAGCAGCAGCGTAATTAAAGGCAGGAGTGAAGAGTTAAGAGTTAAAAGTTAATGAAATACTCCTAGCTCTTGTACAGACGCGATTAATCGCGTCTCTGCTCCTAACTCCTGTACAGACGCGATTAATCGCGTCTCCTAACTCCTAACTCAAGAATATGGCCAATCTAAAAGCAATACGCGATCGCATTCAGTCGGTCAAAAACACCAAAAAAATCACAGAAGCCATGCGTCTTGTAGCTGCGGCTAGAGTGCGCCGGGCGCAAGAACAAGTGCTAGCGACTCGCCCCTTTGCAGATCGTTTGGCACAAGTATTGTATGGTTTGCAAAGCCGTCTGCGCTTTGAAGAAGCAAACCTACCACTGCTGAGAAAAAGAGAAGTTAAGTCAGTCGGGCTGTTAGTAATTTCAGGCGATCGCGGTCTATGCGGCGGCTACAATAGTAACGTTATTCGTCGTGCAGAAAATCGCGCCAAGGAAATCAAGGCAGAAGGTTTAAACTATCAATTTGTGTTAGTCGGACGCAAAGCTACACAGTACTTTCAACGCCGAGATCAGCCTATTGATGCTACCTATAGCGGCTTAGAGCAAATTCCTACCGCAGCAGAAGCCAATCAGATTGCCGACCAACTACTTTCCTTGTTCCTTTCCGAAGAAGTAGACCGCATTGAATTAATCTACACCAGATTCATTTCATTGGTTAGCTCCCGTCCTGTGATACAAACTCTATTGCCCCTAGATCCGCAAGGACTAGAAGCAGGCGATGACGAAATCTTCCGCTTGACAACCCGTGGCGGTAAATTTGAAGTAGAACGCGAGAAAGTAGCTAGCCAAGCCCGCCCGTTGGCTCCTGACATGATTTTCGAGCAAGATCCAGTGCAGATTCTGGATTCTTTGTTGCCCTTGTATCTGAGTAACCAGCTATTGCGAGCGCTGCAAGAATCGGCGGCTAGTGAACTAGCAGCCCGGATGACAGCCATGAGTAATGCTAGTGAAAATGCTGGTGAATTGATTAACACCCTTACGTTGTCTTACAACAAAGCTAGACAAGCTGCAATTACGCAAGAACTCCTAGAAGTTGTTGGTGGTGCTGAAGCACTAACTTAGGGTATAGCTAATCATTTATTTGTAGTGCATTGTAATATATAGCCAATTGCTAATTATTTTAAGATTAGCAATTGGCTATTTAGTATTTGAGACTTTTATAGATGACATTAACGGCATACGGGCCCTTATGTACTGAGGTTTACGAAATAACTAAACCCATTGGTCAAGATTACCCAGATATACCATACTACATCAAACATCTTTCATCAATTGGTGGCAGAATTTTGGAGGCGATGGTAGGAACGGGACGATTACTCATTCCATTGCTAGAAGCTGGTATCAATGTTGAGGGTATTGATACTTCACCAGATATGTTGGCAGCTTGTCAAAAACACTGTACTGACAGGAATTTAAATCCTGTTTTGTATCAAAGTTGTGTAGAAAATTTTGATATCCCTGGTAAATTTAGTGCAATTGTAGTTTCCTTTGGTTCATTCATGCTGCTAGAAAAGCGAGCTACTGCTGTGGCTGTATTGCAAGCTTTTGCTCGATACCTGGAACCACACGGGCGAATCTTTATTGATTTAGAGTTGCCTATTGAAGATTTTAAAACAGAGAACATTGTTAAACAGTCATTGCCAATCAACTGCCCAGATGGCTCAACAATCCTTTTACAATCTACATCTCGGCTAAACTGGCTCAATCAAGTTAACACAACTGTGATTCGCTACGAGAAGTGGAAAGAAAGCAAACTTGTTGCTACAGAGTTACAAAATCTTTCCCTACATTGGTTTGGACGCGACGAGTTTATTATGTGTTTACAGAAAAACGGTTACAAAGACATTACCGTGTGTGCCAACTATACTGATAGTCTAGAGCCAACTTCATATAAAGATACCCTGTGTTTCTCAGCAGTACTGGCATAAACCAAAAATTTTTTGTCAATAACACATTTCTAAAACCACGTATTATAATTGAATTATGAAGCGCATGGGTCCGTCACGGTTTCGACAGGTTGGCGAACGCTGCTCTGTGATTCAGGTCGAGAGTGAGTCTCCTCTCGGAAATCAAAGGCTCAAACAAAAAGTAAATGCGAATAACATCGTTAGCTTTGCTCGTAAGCCTGCTTTAGCAGTTGCCTAAAAACCTCTTATAGGTTCGAGCGTCTTTAGTTTGACTCCGTTAAGGACTGAAGACCAAACCCCAACGGATGCTCTAGTAAGCGTTCTCTGGTTGGCTTGCTAGCTAAGATTAAATCAGAGCATCCTACGTTCGGGATAATGAACGATTCCCGCCTTGAGGGTCAGAAAGGCTAAACCTGTGAATGAGCGGGGGGTTAATACCCAATTTGGACAGCAGTTCGACTCTGCTCGGATCCACTAAAAATAACTAACAAGTCCGCCAAACAGTTTAATGTTTAGGTGGATTTTGTTTTATAAAAAGAATTCAGAACTCAGAAGTCAGAATTCAGTATGTACTTTGTACGACTCCCTAGCGCAGCTTCTTCTCTTTTTAACTAGGACTTACGTACACTCTACGAATTCTTCTCTACTCTACGAGAAGCTGCGAAGTCACAAAAAAATACCGAGACTAATAATATCTAACAAAAATCAGAGTCTCGACTATGTCCACCATGATATCTTGCCTCGACCAAAGCCCAAATTTTCTACGACGTAGATGATTTCTGTAACCAATGGGAAAGTCTTTGGCAGAAAGTACCACAATTGCCATCGGCAACAGGAGAAAAGCGCAGCACTTCCCGAATGCATCTATCAGAAGTGATGACAATAATCATCGCATTTCATGGCAATGAATATAAAACTTTCAAGGAATTTTATACCATCATCTGTTTCACCTGACGAAGCCATGAGTAAAGTGTGCGCCCGACGAATCATTCGCGCCGTTGCTTTTCCTTTTTTCACTATTTCAACTAATTGTTGATGCTGTTCTTGTGTTAGTTTTACTATGTGCTTTTTTGGCATACTCTTCTGATCTGCGATCGCTCAACTCTCTGTTTCCATTCTAACCCTGCAAAATTAATACAATAGACCATTAGTAGTATGTCAAGTTTAAATTAATGGGAAAGCAAGTTCATAGTAAGCACTGAAGTCCTTAATAAAAACCCTGGAAAACTACTAGATAATGGGTTATAAATCATATAGATAATTATCAGCACAATCTACCTAATCCCTTCGGATGACGCTCGTTCGCCCTTGGCGTGTCGTAGACAAGACTCGCTAACGCTGCGCTAACGGTAGTTGCTCATGGGAGAAACCCCCATCGCCCTTGGCGTCTCCCCTTGGGAGAAGACCGCACTACCTCACCAAAATCTAAAATTTAAAAACCAAAATAGAAAAAGTTATGCCCTACGAAAAGTTAGAAATTACCACACCAGCACCCGTCTTATCTTGGGCAAATCACTCTTTAGGCCCAGAAGAAACTAATATGGCAAAGAATGTAGCATCACTCCCGTTTGTGTTTAAGCATGTCGCATTAATGCCAGATGTTCACTTAGGAAAAGGTGCTTTAGTGGGTTCTGTAATTGCAACTAAAGAAGCGATTATCCCGGCTGCTGTCGGCGTGGATATTGGTTGTGGAATGAGCGCTATCAAAACATCATTTACCGCCGAACAACTAGAAGGTAAACTGAAGAAAATCCGCCTGGATATTGAAGCAGCAATTCCTACTGGATTTAACGAAAATAAAGACATTGAAAAATCTGTCAGTAATTGGCAACACTGGGAAGATTTTAAAGACTTGCATCACGGCGTGCAAGACTTACAAAGTAAAGCAATGAAACAGATGGGTTCTCTGGGTGGAGGAAACCATTTTATTGAAGTGTGCCTTGATACAGAGAATCAAGTTTGGTTGATGCTGCATTCTGGTTCGCGTAACATCGGCAATAAACTCGCCCAATGTCATATTCATACAGCCAGAGAATTAGCAAAAATGGCTGGTAATAAATTGCCTGACGCTGATTTAGCTCACTTCGTCGCTGGTACGCCAGAATTTAAAGCATATTGGCACGATTTGCAATGGTCACAAAACTATGCGCGTGTCAACCGCGATGTGATGATGGCGCGTTTTAAGCATATTGTCGAGAAGCATTTAGCAGGTGGGAAGGCAACGAAACCTTTATTGCAGGTTAATTGTCATCACAATTACGCTGAAAAAGAAGTGCATTTTGATGAGGATGTATACGTGACTCGTAAGGGTGCAGTCCGCGCCCAGACTGAAGATTATGGGATTATTCCTGGTTCGATGGGGGCAAAGTCTTTCATCGTTAAAGGTAAAGGTAATGCTCATAGTTTTTGTTCTTGCTCTCACGGTGCAGGGCGTTTAATGTCTAGAAATAAGGCAAAAAATGTCTACACACTGGATGATTTGATAGAGCAAACAAATGGCGTAGAATGCCGCAAAGATGAGGGTGTGTTAGATGAGATTCCTGGTGCTTATAAGCCAATAGAGCAAGTTATGGAAAATCAAGCGGATTTGGTTGAAGTTGTAGCAACGCTCAAGCAAGTTCTTTGTGTGAAGGGATAAGTTTGTTGGGTGGGTAATGCCCACCTTTTTTATTTTTTTAAACGTAAAGGCACGCTGAGGTAAGCGCAGAGGTACGCTGAGGAATAAATGATTGTTTTAAGTGAATCGACTGAGCAAATAGAGTCATCTGTTAGCACTAACGAAAAGAAGTTAATAGTGTAACTTTGTCACGCATTAGCTTACTATCTTTTTTGTAGTAGCTCACAAGTTAGTAGGCAACATGAAATCTGAACAACTCTCAGCCATTGAGGTGGCAAGCGGAAATCTGGTGCCGATGAGCAGTAAACCTCCTATTTTATCCAGCACTAATCACTGGAAAGGGATTGTGCTTGAACAGCATCATTTACCTGCCTTTGAATGTCCAGAGCTTTGTTTACAGCAGCACAGCATTAATATTTGGCTTGGTAATTCATGTCAAATAGACTGGCGGCTAGCAGGTGGAAGGTTACACAGTACGCAGATGAGGAGAGGTTTGGTTAATGTCACTCCAAAGGGGATTCCGACTCAAGCGCGTTGGCACCAGGAAATAAAATTTCTTCTAGTTTCTTTTGATTCCAGTCTATTTAAAAGAGTAGCAGATGAGACGATCGTTGGGAGCGATGTCTACGACGGGCTACGCCTACTCACTATTGAAATTATCCCACAGCGCGGAGTCTGCGAGGTTTAAACGTTTAATGGGTCTTTCTCCACATCAATACGTTATTCAATGTCGGATTGAACAAGCTAAATTTTTACTCACTTCTACTCAATTACCTATTATCGAAATTGCACTTCAAGTAGGCTGTTCTAGCCAAAGTAACTTTACCACCCTTTTTCGTAAGCATATAGGAATCACACCCAAAGCATATAGAGAGATGATATAAATTTTGGGATTTTGCAAGATTTAAAAATTTTGAAAGCAAGTTTTCAGAAGACAAAAGTTTCACTGACAATTTATTCTCATAATTGACCAGTGAAATCGAGAAGATCGTGCAAAATAGCCAATACGAACAACAGTATAAGAAAAAAGTAATTGATTTCTTCGATAGCAGAACTAGCTATGACAACGATTATACAATTCATCGCGCTCTGCCTCTACTAGATTTAGTTCAACTGCAAAAGGGACAAAAAGTATTGGATATGGCAACAGGCACTGGTATCATTGCTATTGCTGTTTCACAAATTATTGGTTCTGAAGGAAAAGTCACTGGAGTAGATTTTTCTTCAGGGATGCTAATTCAAGCACAACAGAAAATTGAAGAATTAGGCTTACAAAATATCGAACTTATTGAAGCCGACGCTGAGTATATCGACTTCAATGATGAGAGTTTCGATGTAATTCTTTGCTCTACGGCGATAGTGTATTTTAAAGATATTCCTGCTGTTCTACGTAAATGGTATCGTTTTCTCCAACCAGGCGGAGTTGTAGCTTTTTCTTGTTGCTCTGAAGAATCTTGTGGAGCGCCACTCATCATCGATATTTGTAACAAACATAATATTTTGCTGACAAGTATCAATGAGCCAACAGGCACACCCGAAAAATGTCATAATCTGCTTGCAGAAGCTGGTTTTCAAAATATTGAAGTGAAGACCCAACAACTAGGTTTCTACCGCAATCTAGAGCAAGCTAAAGAATGGAATGGTGAATGGTTTCATCCTAGAGAAAACCCTTTGTTAGAACTTTCATCAGAGCAAATAGCAGAATTAAAAGCAGAGTATCGTCAAAAAATTGAAGCAGAAGCAACAGAGCAAGGAGCTTGGTACGAAAATCTGACTTTTTTTGTAACTGGTCGAAAGGTTTAAAGCAAACTCTAACTTTCTATTGTATTAAGCCAATTTATCAAATCAGCCTCACTGGCGAAATCTAGTAATACTTCACCCAAGTTTTCTAACTGAGTCAAGGATAACTCTTGCAACCGGGATTGTAACTGAGAATTAATTGAACCAAGCCTACGAGTTAATAGACGCATCACTAGCCTTAGTTCTGATTGTCTTCCTTGTTCAATGCCTTGTTCAATGCCTTGTTCAATTCCTTGTTCAATGCCTCGTTGTCTACCTTCTTGAAGTCCTTCTTGGAGAATTTCTTGATAAATGCTAGATTCTCTCATATCTTCTCTCCTCAAAAACTGACGAATTAATTCTGGCTCGAATACCAACCCTGCTAGAAGTTGGGTACATACCGAGATACTCTGCTTGGTAGCTTCTTCTTCAATCATACTCACCTGAACTGCTACCTGTTGAAGTAAGCTTTGAGGAGAATCTGTTCGCGCCAAAGTTGCCAGAGGTAATAAACCAGGAGATAACAATAAAGGTTCTGGATCTTGTTCCCAAATTCTGATGACAGAGTAACGGTGAGTAGTATTGCGGGCAATAAATTGATCTACAAAGACAGCTTCTGAAGTTGTCGGTTTAAGAAAAATTACTATCTGCTCGATATCACAATTGTATTGTCGATATAGCCGCACCCAATAGTCCAACATCCGCAGTGGCAAGGGTGGAGTCGATGCTGGTAAGGTTTGAAACTCTAAATGCAGTATTTGATTGGCAGTTTGCAAAAAGGTTACAGAATCGGCACGAATTGGTTCTTGATTTAATTCTGTTTTGAGAATCTGGATATCCGTTGCTTCAGATGCGAGTAAGTAGCGGATAAAATCTTCTGGATACTGCTCAACCAGATATTTCAGGGTGTTGTCGTATGTCACTTTGATATCAGTTTAGACATCAACTCATGTAGAGACGTGATATCGCCACATAGTTTGTCCAGAAAAAATTTAAACGGAGGTATATTGTTAGCGCTACTCTACGAAAAAATGCTGTTCGCTGATAGCGCTAACATTTAAATTTGGTGTCTTTTCAAAATTACATTGTCAAAGATTGAGGATTCGTCTCAATCAATTTCGTTAAATCTTGCAAGAACGCCGCAGCATGGGCACCGTAAATAATGCGGTGGTCAGAAGTAATATTCACCTGCATTTGTTGCCGCACGCCAAATAAACCGTCGGGTGTTGCTACCACTTGCGGACGGGATGCCCCGATCGCTAAAATTGACCCTTGTCCAGGCGGTAAAATCGCATCAAATTTATCTACGCCAAACATCCCCAAGTTAGACAGTGTAAAAGTACCACTGTTGTATTCTTGAGGCTGTAGTTGTTTTGTCCTGGCACGTTCTACCAAAGATTTCCAAGTACGCGATAGAGAATAAATATCCACTGCGTCTGCATTTTGCAGCACAGGTGTAATTAATCCGCCATCATCCATCGCTACTGCTACGGAAATGTTGATATCAGAATGATAAACAATACCCTGGTCTGAGTAGCTAGCATTTAACAATGGGTGTTTTTGCAACGTTACCGCTACAGCTTTCGCCAGTAGCGCTGTCATTGTCACGCCTTTGGATTTAATTTGTTTATAAAGTTTGTCTAATCCATCAGTGGTAATTGTATAACCAACACGGAAGACGGGCACGGATATGGTGGCTACCATGTTCCGCACTACGGCATTTTGGAAAGTAGTTAGAGGCGTGATTTGACCAGGAACAGCCGCTACCACTGGCGCGGGTGCTGGTGTATGAGGTGCTGGGGGTGCAGGGGTGCTGGTTGGTACAGGTGCTGGTGGGGCAACTGGGGCAGGGGCGGGTTGTTTGTCCTTATTGGACAATGCTTCTACATCTTCGGCGACAATGCGACCGTGGGGGCCACTGCCTTGGAGTGTAGTTAAATCAACTTTAAGTTCTTTGGCTAATTTGCGGGCACGGGGTGAAGCTACAAGCCTTCCTTCCTTGTGGTTAGACCCGTTTTGAGACGCTAAGGCAGGTGTTGCAACTGAGGCTGTGGCGGCGACTGGTTCCGGGGAAGCGGTAGTAGTAGCAGCCGCGCCAGAGGAATTGGCAAGAGACTTGGCCTGTTCAATTTCAGCTTCCGTTTCGGCGATGAAGGCGATCGCAGATCCTACTGGGGCAGTTTCACCAGCTTCAACTATGATATGGGCAAGAAATCCCTCATAAAAGGTTTCTACATCCATATCTGCCTTATCTGACTCTACAACCACCACTGTTTCGCCTTTTTCCACTTTGTCTCCTGGCGATTTCACCCAGGAAACGATTTTGCCTTCCGTCATGGTGGAACTCAGCGCCGGCATAAATACTTCGTGAATGCTCATAGGGTGGTTTGGGAATCAATGGTTTATGGACTTTAACAGTTTTTATCAGATCGAATTGTATCTTGGTAGGAGAGTTTTGGACTGGAGATTTTATATTTTTATTGAGGAATAGGGAGTGGGGAGTGGGGAATGGGGGGAGTTACTAACTTTTAACTCTTGTACAGACGCGATTAATCGCGTCTCTCCTAACTCTAGGAACCTAAATATAACTTAGAGGTCTATAATACAGAGCTATCGTCAATGGTTAGCCAATATCTCGATCTCGTTTTAGTCGTTGACTTGGAACAACCATCACGAGTTTCTCACAGATTAAATGGGATTGCTATTTATATTCCTCATAACTACTGCTTAAGATACAGGAGCTTCTCACAGGTAGAGGATATAGAATGCAGTTCAATCTAGAATTCAAAATTGGTCATAAACCTATTTGAAATTCCTGTTTATTTTTATGTCGGCAAAGTTGAAATTCTTTTTGATTGTGATACTAAGTATCTTTGCCACTGCTGGCGCTGGAGTATATATTACCTACCAGCAATCTACACCGATTGTTGAGACTAGTGATGTACAAACCCAGCAGGTGGGAGCAATACATCAGTCTCAAGAGGTTGTGGCATACTCAAAGCGTTCAAATTTTAAAACTATACCTTTAGAAAAGCTCAACTCATCTCTCCAAGGTAGCGATCCTGCTACCCTTGCGCTGAATGCCTTTGATGACATAGGAGCAGTAGGAGGAACGCGAAAGGTAGAGGTAGCTTATCCACAACGAAATCAGGCCCTTGTGACGATTACACAAATCAAGGGGGGTAATGATTCGGTTGGTATTAAATATCGAGTTGAGATGACTACTTTTGGGCGATCGCTTTTTATTAGCTCACCTCCAGTCTGGCAAATTGTTTGGGCTGGCTCCCAGGTGGAATGTTGGGCTGGGAGACGCTCCCAAACAAAGTTAAATCACATCTGTCAGTAGAGACGCGATTCATCGCGTCTGTACATTGGTCATTAGTCATAAAACAAATGACATAGACGCCTTAGCGGTGAAGCAGCGAGGTCTTCTCCCAAGGGGAGACGCCAAGGGCGATGGGGGTTTCCCCCATGAGCGACTGCTGTTAGCGCAGCGTTAGCGACGTTAGGAGCGTCACCCGAAGGGCTTCCCGCAGGGTAGGACAAATGACAAATTTAAATGTCGCCGCGAATTTCTTCTACAACGCCATCGCGGAGAACGATTTCCACTTGCATTTTGCTAATCAGGTTATCACCAATCTCTACCCGGAAAAAGCCTTCCATTTGGAATTGGTTGACTTCTTGATCTTGCTGAAGAAACTGCACTTGTTGGAGATTTTGCAGCAATTGATTTTTCTGCTCTAGAAATTCACTTTTCTTTTGATTGACTTGGAGTTGGATATTGTCAATTTGTTGGAGGGTCTGGGGGCCTGGTGGTTGTAGACTCTGCTTTTGAATTGCAGCGATCGCTCTTTGTCCTTCTACGTCTAGCTGTTGCAGTTGCTGGTCAAGTTGATTGATTTGCGTTTGTAGTTGCTGTTGTACTTCCTCTTTCCAGAGGGGAGTCACAATGACTTTGACGTTAACAACACGTTTCAGGAGCAAGTTAGATTTGGAGACATCCATAAATATTTCACGTTCACTCTTACTAGTTGGGAGGTGGAATAATCAGGCAAACATGCCGTCAATAATATCGTGATAGCGTTCCGTAACGACGTGTCGGCGAACTTTTAGTGTTTGTGTCATCAAGCCATTTTCGATGGAAAACGGTTCCAGAATCAGTCTAAACGTTCCAATGCGGTCATCCGGTCGATAACCTGGACGATTTTGCACTTCCCGATTCAATTCTTGCCGAAATAAATCCTGGATCATTCTACTCTCGAAGTCAATTTTTTGAGTAGGTGAAGAAGTAACCGAATCGTTGGGCGTATCCAGTGTCAGATTTTGACTGGCTGCCCATTTTTCTAAGGCTTCGATATTGGGGACAATTAAGGCTCCCAGGCTGCGCTGATCTTGACCGACGAGCATAATTTGATCGATGTATGGCGATCGCAAACACACATCTTCGATCGGCTGTGGCTCGATGTTTTCCCCGTTGGTCAATACAATCGTATCCTTTGCTCTGCCAGTTAGCACCAAGTCGTCTTGTGGTGTCAGCCAACCCAAATCGCCGCTATCAAACCAACCATCAGCGTCAATTGCTTTCGCTGTCGCTTCCGGATTTTGGTAATAGCCTTGCATAATCTGCGGCCCCTTCAACAATACTAAGCCTCGCTTTTCTACTGGTAAAGGCGTTTTTGTTTCAGGATCTACGATTTTAGCTTCTGTAGCTGGAAGTGGTTGCCCTGATGCACCAATCAAATTTCGCCAAGGACGACGCACATGGGTAACAGGAGAAGTTTCTGTCAAGCCGTAACCTTGCAAAATCTGCACACCAATAATCTCAAAGAAATTATCTATGTGTCTGGGAAGCGCACCGCCGCCGCTAATCATCTGCTTAATTTGTCCCCCGGTGGCTTCTCGCACTTTGGCATAAACCAGTCGTTCTCCCAAAGTATGGAGGGGTAATAAAGCAGATGCTTGGATCTTAGCTGCTAATCGTTCGACGGCTGAAGCATGAAGATTATTTAAATCCAATCCTTGAGCAACCCGCCGCGCTTTGATATATTTCTCGCTATTGCTCAATAAAAACTTAATTAAGCGTTGTTTATTAGCTGGTTGTTCGCGGAACTGCTTTTGCACTCCTTCATAAATCGATTCCCATAGCCGAGGTACACCCACCATGTAGTTGGGTTTAAATTGTCTCAAATCTGCTTTTACCGAGCGCAAGTTGGTATAAACTTGTGTGCAACCTTGAGATAGTAAATAATATTCAACAGTTCGTTCGTAGCTATGCCAGGAAGGTAAAATACTGAGAACGATATCGCCTACATTTGGTTGTACTACTGTCCTGAAAGTGAGTACTTGGTGCATCAAGTTGTTATAAGACAGCATTACACCTTTGGGTTTACCTGTGGTTCCAGAGGTGTAAATTAGGGTTGCTAGAGCATCACGATTTTGCTTGACTGGCACAAAATTATGATTTTTCCCAATTTCGAGCAACTGGGTAAAGTTCAGCGCCTTTAGGGTTTCGTCTGTCGGTGGTGCTTCATCCGACAGTAATATTACCACCTGAATAGGTAAATCTTTGAGACGGTCTTGCAGTTTTTTAAGTGTTTTTAAATCTTCAACTACGATCGCTGTACTACCACTATTAGCGATGATAAATAGCAGTTCTTCTTTTTCTGCTTGGGAGCTACGCACTGCATCAACGGCTCCAGCAGTCATTATCCCTTGATCAGCAATAAACCAGCGAGGACTGTTGTCAGAAATTAAGGAAATGCGATCGCCTACCTTCACTCCTAACGCCTGCAACCCAGCAGCAAATAGTTGCATTTGCTCCGCCAACTGGGTATAAGTAATTACTACTTCTGGTTTAGCATGAGGGCTGCGGAGGGCGACAACATCACCAAATCGCCCAGCTGCCAAAGGCCAAATTTCTGGCAGCGATTCCACATTTGTGTAATCTACCAACCGCTTTAATGCCTGCCGTTCTTGTTCGCTAATATTAGATAAAAAAGAAGACGCGGTTTGGGTTTTTGACATAACACCTTACCTAAATATCGTAAACGGATCGTTTTCCAGCTTATTTTGTTATTACGCTACAATAACCGTCCTTATTATCCACATTCCCCTCTGTGTATGATAATTCCAGGAATTCCACGTTTATATTTACAAAAATTTATGTTAAAGTTAATTTACATAGACTGCAAGCAATGATTGTGTTTGCAGCTAAGAACAGCGATGTCTACGACGAGCTACGCCTACGTTTCACAGGAGATGATTACCTATGAATTTGATAGACGCTATACTGCTAACGCTGCTCAACATTGCTGCTTGCATGGCGTTTCCTAAGCTTTTAGCCCTTTTTCTGGCCCAGAAAACTAAACTTACTGAAGCGTTGCCGAATGCTTCCAAATTACAAGCAGCTAAAATTGAACTTACAAGTTTTCCTTATTGTACAGTTTACCAATTGACAGGCAGCCAATTCTGTAAATTTAGTCCTGATTTCTGTGCTAATTGTTCTCCGAATTGATGGACAAATTACCAGTAAATTATTTTAAAAATTAGGTGAGGTAGATAAACTACCTCACCTAATTTTTGGCAACCCAACCGACTTTAACGTTGCCTAATGTCTACCTATGAATAGCGCAAAACTCCATTAATATTGTCTATTCCCTTAATCAGAATTGATGTTGAGTTGTATGTGCCATTAATTCTCCGGCAACTTGCCGTTAAGGTAGCTCCAGCAACATTAATGTTGCGACAAGAATTTTGATAACTACTAGCGGATCTGGGGTTACTAGTATAAAGCAAAACTCCATTCCCATTGAATATTCCCCGAATCAGGATTGAGGTTGAGTTGTATGTGCCATTAATTCTACGGCAACTTGCCGTTAAGGTGGCTCCACTAACATCAATGTTCCGACAGGAATTTTGATAACTACTAAGATCGGTGGGTGCTGCAAAAGCAGCATTGATAGGAATTGTAGCTATGATTGCACCACAAGCCGCAAGACTCATTAAACGTGGTGAACGACTTAGCTTTGCGAGATAAGACATAAGTATTATCCTTGAAAAAATTAAGTTTTATTGCCCTTTTTTTACATGAAAAAGGACAATATAAATATTACCATCTGTGTTCAATAGGTAAGTATAAAAATTTATAACTATATAATTGGTAATTATGAGTACAACGTTTACGTAGCATCTCGTAGAGAAGCAATCACAAAGACTTTGACGGGTTTACATTTTGTTACAAAGTTAGCTTACAAGTCTGCTGATTCTTGAAGTAAATTGTCCTAGCGTTATTTTATATCTCTGGATAGAGAAAAATAAGATGATGACTATGAATATTTTTCATGACTTTTGATCTTTGACTTCCGCCTTGCGGTACAAGTCACCTTGAGATTGTCAGAATATATTTAGTTAGCTTATATGTAATAAAGCAAATTCAAAATCCTGATTTGAAGCAATTGTACTAATTTTGCTGCAAACTAAAAATATAGTAAACACCAATTTTGAATTCTGGAGAATCACAATATGAGTTTAATGGATGGTATATTACTGACGCTGCTAAATACTGTTGCTTGCCTAGTGCTGCCTAAATTGCTAGCAATTATATCCGCGAAAAGCCAAAATACTGCAACCTCAGAAGTTTCCAACTCTGAAATCCCCAGCTTTTCTTAATATAAGCTGACTATATAGAGATATCGCCTTGATGAAGAGAAAATTTAGTTATTGCTGCAAGGCGATATCTCAGTGTAATATTCAAAAATGAAAGTTTGAGATTATTTATTATTTATTCTTGCTGTAGTTGTTTTAGGTCTGACGATAACAAAAAATGCGATCGCAGTAAAAAATAACATTTGCCAAGTTACCAAATTCCAGCCACCGAGATTCCAGCATAATAGACCAATGCTAGTACCTACAGAACCGCCAATAAAATAGGTAGTCATGTAAACTGTGTTGATGCGACTATTCGATTGAGCATCAAGAGTGTATATTCTTGCGACGTTAGTAACTTGGGTTGCTTGTACACCTACATCTAGTAACAGTACAGCAACAGCGATCGCCAGTGCAGAATTAGAAGCAATTTTAGCAATTACTAAGCTTGCAATCACCATCGATACAGCAAGAGTTAAGGAACGTTGGGAGTTACCTTTATCAGCTAGTTTACCAAAAACTGGTGCCATTAATGCACCTGCGATCGCCACAAAGCCATACATCCCAATTGTGTCAGATTGAAAATTAAAAGGTGTTCCGCTTAGATGGAAAGTCAATGTTGTCCAAAATGAGCAAAACACACCAAACAATAACCCGCTAATTAAAGACGCTTCTCTTAATAATGAAAAACGTTTTAATTGGTGGAGTGTTGAACTTAATAATGCCAAATAATAACCATTAAACTCATTTTTTACACTTGGTAAATAGATATTTAGCAAAACAATAACAATTAAAATCATTCCTGCCGAAAATCCATATACATAACGCCAACTCAACCATTCAGCAATATATCCACTAAAAACCCTTGCTCCTAAAACTCCAATTAATATACCAGTAAAAATGTTGCCTACGGTTTGACCTGTAGTTACTCTATCTATACTTGCTGCTAAAGGTAGAATAATCTGAGCGGAAACTGTCGCAATCCCAATTGCTATGCTCAATATCCAAACTTCGGCGATATTTTGTGAAAACGTCATGCCTATCAATAAACAGAATAAACATATCAGTAAGCAAAGAATTAATTTTTTCTTGTTGATTTTATCGCCCAAGGGAATTAAAAAGAAAATCCCTAAACCGTAACCAACTTGCGTAAGCACAGATATGCTACCCGCTTCGCCTTCACTGACTCGAAAAGATGATGCAATATCTTGAAGGATTGGCTGATTATAATAAACATTAGCAACACAGACACCAGATGCGATCGCCATAATCAATACCTGGACTTTAGTTAATGCGTTACTTGAGATTTGTTTTTCCATTCAACCTAAGTACACTATAATTTAACTGCTTGAGGATTTGAACGGCAGTTGCTACAAGCCAAGAAACTAGTCTAACGCACTAACTTCTCCTAAGTTTTAGATTATTACCTAAAATTTGAAATTATCACTTGCGATTTTCACGCCGCCATTTACCCCGTACTAAGCGAATTTCATCATAAGTATAGCTTTCACCAAGTTGTTCTCGAATTGGTGTTAAAGAAATATCACCAAGCACTTCTAAAACTTGCCAAATTTTTTGTTGATGTTCAAGAGGTACTAACTGATTTATATCTACAGGCTGATTTTTTTCAATCAAATCTGTTAAATGACGAATAATTGTTGTAGGGCGAATATTGCGTTTTTTGGCAATTTCATTAACACTCAAACCTTGTTTATGTAATTGTAATGTGAATATTTCTGTGTCAGAAGGTAAGCTAACAGAGGGTGTAAAACTAACTTGGGGCGGATCTATTAAACCTTTTTCTTGACGGTAGGCGCGAATTTCTGCAAGGAATTTATCGCCATATTGAGAAAGTTTGTGACTACCTACTCCCGAAAGTTTGCCAAATTCGATTAGTGTTGTAGGTTGTACCTGTGCCATCAATTTTAGGGTAGAATCCTGAAATACAACATAAGGTGGTACAGATTGTTCATCAGCAAGTTGTTTACGGAGCGATCGCAACCTCTGCATTAATATCTCTGCTTCAACAGCCTTCTCGCTCCCTTCTTCCCAAGTAACCTTCTGTGCTACGGGAACAACAAGGGAAACTGTACGCTGTCGCCGCATCACTTCCCAACTAAGGGGGTTAAGTTTCAAAACTGAGTAACCATCGCTAGTCTGTTCTAGCAACCCTTGATGTAAAAGCGATCGCGCCAACATTCGCCATTCATCTACACTTTTATCTTTGCCAATACCATAGGTAGAAAGTTTATCGTGTTCGTACTGGATAATTTTGTCTTTTTTTGCCCCCCGCAACACATCAATAATGTGCAGCATCCCAAATCTTTCTTTACAACGCGCCACACAAGATAAAAACTTCATGGCTTCAATTGTCCAGTCTTGCATTGGTTTGGGATGACGGCAATTATCGCAGTTACCGCAATTACCGGGAAAACGTTCCCCAAAATAACCTAGCTGAATTGTCCGCCGACAAACAGTACCTTCAGCATAGTCAATTACTTGACGCAGTTGTTGTTTAGCAATCAACTGTTCTTGAGGGTCAGTTTTTTGGTTAATACTCCATTCAATAGTTTTAATATCACTGAAACTAAAAAAAAGCGTACAACGTGAAGGTTCATTATCCCTTCCCGCCCTACCTGATTCTTGATAATAACTTTCTAAATTACGCGGTAAATCAAAGTGAATTACTAACCGCACATCTGGCTTATTAATTCCCATTCCAAAGGCAATTGTTGCCACCATGACGCGCACATCATCCCGAATAAATCGAGTTTGATTGCTGCTGCGTTCTTCATCAGTTAATCCGGCATGATAAGACAAGGCAGAAATTTTATCATTTTGCAATTTAAAGGTGAGTTCATCAACTTTTTTGCGTGTTAAGCAATAAATAATTGCTGAACCTTCATTTTCTCGGATGAGTTCTAATAATTCAGCATACGCAGACTTGGTTTTAGAACGAACTTCGTAATAAAGGTTTTGGCGGTTAAAGCTAGCAATGTGGATACTAGGTTGCTTTAGCCCTAGTTGTTGGATAATATCAGCACGGACGCGATCGGTTGCTGTGGCAGTGAGGGCGAGTGTAGGAACATCAGGATAGCGTTTCCGCAGAGATTTCATCTGGCGGTATTCTGGGCGGAAGTCGTGTCCCCACTCAGAGACGCAGTGGGCTTCGTCAATGGCAAAAGCCGCAATGCCAATTTTTTCTTTGACTAAATCGAGAAACGGGAGAAATCTTTCACTCAAAAGACGTTCTGGGGCGACGTAAAGTAGTCTAACTTTACCGGTGAGGATGGCTTCTTCCCGCGATCGCACTTTATAGGGATTCAAACTACTATTGAGAAATGTGGCGTTAATATTATTGTTTCGCAGTCCTTCTACTTGGTCTTGCATCAAAGCGATTAATGGCGACACCACCACCGTTAAGCCTTGTTTGATTAATGCAGGTAACTGAAAACACAAAGATTTTCCCCCACCCGTAGGCATCACAATCAATAAATCTCGATTTTGCAGCGCATCTTCGATAATTTGCCGTTGTCCGGGGCGGAATCTGTCGTAACCGAAGTGATATTTTAGCGCTTGTTCGAGATTGGGGTACTGAAGCATAGCGATCGCTTTTTCCGGGGCTGTCTGCGTGAGTAGTTATTGAAGATATCAGGATTTTAACTCACATCATCGGCAGCTTTGGGAAGCCCTGCGTTTCTCTATGATATTCTAAAATCTCTAATTCACCTCAGCATCTACCTAAGCGAGGATTTGTAGTTATTCTTTTACCTTGATGCCCTACCTGATTACATTTTAACTGTAATTCTAAAGCATCAATCTTTCGTAAAAGCGACACTCCCCATACTATAGAAATCATCAACTTGATTGTCATTCCCACGAGCAAAAGTGTCACTATTGTAGCAGTTTTCTTTTGTTGAATCAGCCTTTTTTGTTGTTCTGCAAGTCGTGCTTCAATTTCTTTGGCGCGTTCGGCTTCTAATGCGTGCTGCATTTCTCGCCGATCTAATTCTTCACTAGCAGCTAAAAATCGATAATCTAAGTTACTCAAGCTTTTGCCATTTGCCCAAGCTTGAGCATCAATTAAGGCTTGTCCGCGCAAGAGCCGAGATTCATCTTTTTCCTTTGAGGCTATCCATGCATTGAAGGTTTCGTAGTAGGGGCGTAAGTAAGCTAATTTTTTTCCTACCCATTCTAAATTGAAAACTTCTTGATAAATTCGATTTTTAATTTGGAGAAAACCTTGTTTTTTGACTACTAAACCAGATAACAACAGTTCTCCCTGTTCTCGGCTATCGTCGGCTAGGACTTTCACTCCTTGGAGAATTTGTTGATAAATTCCCAGCAATCTTGCGGCAATTTGTTCGTTTCCCAGGATGCGATCGCGAATTGTCCGTAAATGCTCTGGTTCATCTTGTGATTCCCATTTTTCGATAATGTACGATCGCACTACATTTTCTATCCAAAATTCTTCTGCACCAGGGGGAATTTTGAATTTTTTACTCACATCATTTTGAGATAAAGTGACAAGTAGGCGACATAGCTTTTGAGTAAGAAATGGTTGTCCTTCTGTCCAAGCTAATATTTCTTTCAAAATTTTTTGGGGATGATTATCTTTAATATTCAGTCCTAAAGATAAAGTTTGAGCTTCTTCAAATGTAAATCCATTTACTTGAATGGCTTTACCTATATTAAACGGAGTAGTATTATTTCGATATCGAATTAAGTCTGAAGGTGTTGCAACACCAAAAATTGCAAATGTAATCCGATGATAATCTTGATCAATTGCTCGTTGGTTATAACAAAAGCGAATCAAGCTAAAAAAGTCATCAACAGAGAAATCGAGGCTGAGAATGCTATCAATTTCATCAATAAAAATGAATAGTCTTTCGTTAGGAAACTGAGCTAACAGAATTTCCGAAATAAATCGGCTAACTTTCTGAACTAAAGAAATATCTTTTTGTTCTTGCCACCAGCTTTTCAAATTGACTTTACCTAACAGTTTAAAACCTAACCATAAATCACCTACCACTCCCTTATACCATTGCTCTGGAGTTATATTGTCACAACCGATATTAGTCATATCAACGGTGGCACATTTAAAGCCCTCTTGTTGAAAGCGATGCTTTGTTTTTACCATAAGTGAGGATTTGCCCATTTGCCTACTGCTCAGGATGTAGCAAAATTCTCCCTGCTTCAAGGCTTCGTAAAGTTCTACATCTGCTTTGCGCCCAACATAGCTAGGAGCGTCAGTTGTCAGGGTTCCACCAACTTGGTATCGATAATTGTTCATTTGATTTAAGATTTTAAACTAGTTTTCATTTTTAATAAATGAATTTGCATCGAGATAATTGATTAAATTCATATTAAGAACGAGAACAAGTATTTTTATTATCTCTGTTTCAATAGTTTACCAGAACTATTATGATCCTGAACGTCCTAGTTGTTGGCTAAAATAAAAGCGATATAACTCACACATTGTATGAGCTTGATTGCCGTTTAATTGAACCAAGCCCATACTTTCTAGCTTGTAAGCAGCGATCGCGTCTAGCTCCACTTTTTCGTCTGTGGCAATTACCTTTTTCATAGCTAACATTAATTCTGGTTCTTTTTGGAGTAAGCTCAACAGTTCTCGTAAATGCTGACTGTAAATTCCCACTTGTGTAGATGCGCTTTCTAGTAACACCTCTAATGTTATTTCTTCATGATATAAATGATAAAGCGCCAGGCTCACCAAATAAGGATGTCCTCCTACCATTGCTTGTAAAGGTACAAGGCGTTTTGCCCCTTCAGAGTCTGCTGCCCAATGTAGCCCGTAAGCTAATGCTAATTTCTGTATCTGATTGAGGGTAAACGGCGGCAATGTAATTGTGATCCCAACATTAAAAGGCGATTGGTTTAGCTTGAGTGGAATATAAATCTCTGTGGTATGAACTACTACCATTCGTAGTTTTTGCCAGATTTGATCCTGCTTTGCTTGTTCGTGCCAAAATCGCAGCATTGGCAGAAAGTCTTGGGCAATATTGGGATGTTCAAAAACTCGATGGACTTCATGCAAAGCCAAAACTACAGGACTTTGCTCAATGTATTGCAGCAGATATGCTTCAAAATAGATTTTGCAGCTTACCTTGCTGCCCATTTCCGTATCCCAAAAATCATCTAGACAGGGAAGGAGATTTAATTGTCTGCTGACATTGACACAAAACCAACGCAAAAATTTATCCAGAGAAGCAAAAATATCTTCGTCAGCTTCTTGAAAGTCCAAATAGGCAATTTGATAACCTTGCTCTTTAGCATAAGCAATCATTCGGTTCAGCAGAGAACTTTTTCCCGTTTTTCTAGGTGCTTTAATTCGGATTAAGCAACCAGGGTGTAAAATCTCGTTATAAACAAGTTCTTCTAAGGGAGGGCGGTTGATGTAAAGAGGAGAACCCAGTGGTACAGGGCCGCTTGGAAATTCGATCTTGCTTGCTGAAGACAAGTCTGGAGAAACCATTTCTAAGCTAGATTCTTCGCCCAATTTTTCTTGACTCTGATTCTCTCGATCAGTTATCTTCTCTTGGAGATATTTCTGCAAGGCTAAATGCAGATTTTTTTTCGTTATTTTCTTTCCAAGTGCAACGGAAAGGTCTTGCCACAACTCAGAGCCAACTTCTTTGATGTAATTGTTGCGGTAGCCTGATACCTCTGCCATTTCCTCGTAAGTTTTGCCCAACCACGATTGAGATAGCACAAAACATTGAATTGATGCAAGAGGCTTGTCTTGCAAAATTCTTTCTACTGCTTGCAGAATATCTTCCACGAATATTACTATTAAAGGTTAAACAGTTAGTAGAGACATTTATTCAATTTTAGTATATTAATAATATACAACCGATTAACAATTCAAAATTCAAAATTCAAAATTTAAAGATACTTCAATAGTTCAGAATTCAGGAGCCAGAATCCAGAATGGATTAGCGATTTTAAACGCGCGTGATATTAAATTCTTTTTTTTGTGACTCTTAGCCCTGACTTGACTACTGGGGTATTCTAAATTCAAACATTCTGAATCAATACGCTTGGCTTTGTGGAAAATTGTAGGTTGGGTTGCGCTTTGCTTAACCCAACCTACACATTTCAAGGTTTTTGGCGCTAACCTAAGCATATTGAATTCTGAATTCTCTCTTCAGCAGGACTTCTCATTTCTTCAGTGCCAGAGTCAAACCATCTGCGATCGCTACTAAACTCAGACTAACTCGCTGGTCAAGATGCAGCTTTTGATTAAAGGCACGAATCTTTTTAGTTCTATTATCTTGCACTTGGGGGTCGGCAACCTTACCTGACCAGAGGACATTATCGATCACAATCAGTCCCCCGGGACGCACTAATTGTAGTGATCGCTCATAATAACCATCATAGTTGCTCTTATCTGCATCGATAAAAGCAAAATCAAAGGTTTCCGCTTCTTTGGTTGCTAGTAGCCGATCCAAAGTCTCCAAAGCTGGGGCAATGTGCAGTTGAATTTTATCCGCCACTCCCGCTTGCTGCCAATAGCGCCGAGCGATCGTTGTAAATTCATCACTCACATCACAGGCTACCACTTTACCGTCTCTCGGTAACGCCAATGCTACCACCAAAGAACTATAACCTGTAAATACCCCAATATCCAAAGTTTTTTTAGCTCCCAATAACTGCACCAATAATGCCAAAAATTGCCCCTGTTCGGGAGCAATCTGCATTCTCCCTATTGGATACTGGGCTGTTTCCTGTCTCAGTTGGGTTAAGATTTCCGCTTCTCGCAAAGAGACTGATAGTAAATAGTCATAAAGGTTTTGTTCGAGTCCTAGTGTTTGAGTTGTCATAAAATTGGGGATTATGAACTTGTGAATGAGTCTTTGATACTCGCCAAGGATTTTTTAGAAGTCAAAATTATCTTTAAATACAACTCAGTATAATGATCAAAGCGATGTCTACGACGGGCTGCGCCTACGCTCAGGATATTTAGATCATGCCAAACCTCAAAGAAGATGATAACCTCTTGCTTAAGGTGTTAACGCAAGCCAAAACTATCGCTGTTGTGGGTTACTCTGATAAACGCCATCGTACCAGCTATCAAATCGCCCAATTTTTGCGGCAAGTTGGCTACAAAGTCTATGCCGTCAACCCTTTAATTAAAGAAATTGACGGTCAATCCAGTTATGCTGCACTTCAGGAATTACCAGAACCTGTGGATATTGTTAATGTGTTTCGGCGTTCTGAGTACTTGCCAGCAATTGTAGATAAAGCAATTTCGATCAACGTTAAAACTGTGTGGGCGCAATTGGGTATCTGGGATCAATCATCAGCACAAAAAGCAACAGAAGCAGGACTCAACGTAGTGATGGATACCTGTATCAAAATTGAGTATCTACGGCTGAGAGTGGATTCCGCAAGAAAAGTCTAAAATTACAATCTACTTTTACATCGCTCATTATGCGTACAGATAACTCTAAAAGGAAGGTAGATTGTCATTATTGCGCCAACAGCGTAGTTTACTCCCGTAGGCATCGCACACACATTCTATATATGTAGAGATATTGCATACCAAGCCTTTGTTTGAGTTACTTGCCTAAACCCTTCTAGAATAAAAACTATTGTAGGGAAATTTTATTACTAAACTTGCTTGTATTCTGGGAGGTATGATGAGCCGTCCAATAATTCTTGGTATTGTAGGCGACAGCGCTGCTGGGAAAACAACACTAACGCGAGGAATCGCTCAGGTACTCGGCCCAGAAAATGTGACGCTGATATGCACAGATGACTATCACCGTTACGATCGCCAACAGCGTGCAGAGATTGGCATCACTGCCCTCCACCCAGACTGCAACCATTTAGATATTATGCAGCAACACCTGTCGCTGCTACGCACAGGACAGCCAATTCTTAAACCAGTTTATAGCCATAAAACTGGCACATTCGAGCCACCGCAGTATATTAAGCCGAATAAATTCGTGATTATTGAGGGATTACTCGGTTATTCTACGCGTGGTGCCCGCGATTGTTACGACGTGAAAGTTTACCTAGCACCGCCTGAAGAACTACGCTCTAAGTGGAAAGTTAAGCGAGACACACAAAAGCGCGGCTACACACCAGAACAGGTACTAGCAGAATTAGAAAAACGCGAACCAGACTCAGCAGAGTTTATCCGTCCGCAGCGACAATGGTCTGATATAGTAATCAGTTTCTACCCACCCACCGGGGAAGATGATGAAACCAATGGACACCTGAATGTGCGTTTGGTACTACGTCCAACAATTCCCCATCCAGATTTTACTCAGATTGTCAACTCTGGCTATGGTAATTCTGACTCAGCAATCCGCCTGGGACTAGACAGAGATATGAGTAAGCCGGTGGATGTTTTAGAAGTTGATGGTCATGCAACCTTAGACCAGGTGAATAAGCTAGAGCATATCATTTGTTCTGATATGCCCCATTTACGAAGTATTTGCGATCGCGAAAGTAATCCCGAACTGGGAAAAATTGCTGGTACAACTGGAGAAACACTCCAAAGTTATCCTCTCGCTTTGACTCAGTTGATCATTACCTACCACATGCTCAAAGCAACGCAAATTTATCAGTGAGCAGTGAAAATGAAGGGATTTACAGGGTTTGCGATTGCATGTAGTGTTTTGTTGGGCTGCTGAATTATGCAATGCCTACGGCGGTAAACTACGCCCTTTGCTGACGCTATTCAAACTTCAGAAGATGTTTGGAAAGTCCAAGAAGGTATAATTTGCCATTCTGAGTGAAGCCTCTCATAGAGAAGCACAATGAAGAATCTAGACTATAGGTTTTAGGCTGCTGTCACTCGCCTTTAAGCAAACCGTAGGCAAGTGTATTGAATATACCGTTTTGAGTTTTCGTATGTTGCCTTAAGCACCCTTCTAGCTTAAATCTGTTTTTCTCTAAAACCTTTACTGAAGCGGTATTGAAATCAATAACATGAGCAGTTAGGCGAATCACTTCAAGATTATCAAACGCGTACTTAACAAAAACACGGAGCGCATCAGTAGCTAATCCTTGCCCACGATATGCTTTAGCTAGCCAATAGCCAATCTCTGCTCTATGTGCTTGTCCAACTTTTAAGTCATCTACACCAACTGAGCCAATTAAATAACCTTCAGGGTTGCGAAGTGCAAAGGATATTTCTCTTCCATTTTCTCTCAAAAACTCAAGCCTATGCTGTATCCACCAATCTGCGGCAGCTTCTGTATAAGGATAGGGAATGACAGGAATTGTATAAGAAATACTTCTATCGTTGAAATGTTCTAAGTAAGCAGTTTTATCTGTGGGGTAAATGCTAGTTAAATGAAATCCGTCACGGATATTGAGTTTCATATCGGAGATTTATGACAGATTATTGAATTATATTAGGTAAACTAACATTTATCTAATCTCAATTACCACACATATAACAGCATAGTTGATAAAGCCACCTAACTCTAGGTGTAACAGCTTGCTATTGATGACCATTATTTTTGTGAAGGCAAGATGTGCTGAAAGGAAAAAATTGCTAAAGATTAAAGATTTTTTCAAATTAAGATAATTTCTAGAGCAAACAAGGGATAACTAAAGATAGTTTGATGTGTGGTAATGATTATCTTAGTTTATGACCTATTGCCTCAGAATTGCCGACCTACCTACAAATGAGCGTCCGCGTGAGCGATTAATGACACATGGTGCAAAAATTTTAGCCACAGCAGAGTTAATCGCAATTCTTCTAGGCACCGGTCAGGGGCCAGGAAAACTATCAGCCGTGGGTTTGGGACAATATATTTTGAGCGAATTAGGCAAACACCAACGCGATCCTTTGGTAGTTTTGCGAGAAGTTAGCCCTGCTGAGTTGATGCAAATTTCTGGTGTTGGCCCAGCGAAAGCGACAAGTATCTTAGCAGCAATTGAATTGGGTAAACGCGCCTTTCAATCTCGCCCCAATGATGGCACATTAATTGATAGCCCACTTGCTGCTGCTGCTACCCTCAGTCAAGATTTGATGTGGCAAATACAAGAACGTTTTGCAGTGGTGCTTTTAGATGTTAAAAATCGCTTATTAGGTACACAAATAATTACCATTGGCACAGCAACCGAAACCCTAGCTTCTCCTCGCGATATTTTTCGGGAAGTTATTCGTCAAGGTGCAACGCGGGTAATAGTTGCCCACAATCATCCTTCTGGAAACCTTGAACCCAGCCAGGAAGATATAGAATTGACGCGTCAGTTATTAGTAGGGGCGCAGCTTTTGGGCATTCCGGTACTAGATCATCTAATTTTAGGTAATGGCGCTCATCAGAGTTTACGAGAACTGACAACTTTATGGGATGAGCATCCGCAGGGGGATTAAAGCAATTCGCAATTCGCAATTCAAACTTGTGAAAATTGCAACCCGCAGATTACCGACAACTTTTACAAAGTCGGGGATCTTGTTGATCGCGAATTATTTAAGATTGTTATGTTACGACTAACTACAAAACATCTTCAAGCATAGATGCCAATTCTTTATTTAACCGACCGGATTTGACAAATTCTGCATACAAAAAACCAAAGGCAACTACAGCCATGCCATCATTTAACAAGCTTTCGCCTTCCATTAAGGTGACAAGACGACTATCTACACCCAGTTCACGAAACAAAGCAGTGACAGAAACAGGGTCAGTTGCAGATAGACTGGCTGCAATGAGCATTCATTAATTTTTTGAGCATTTGTTCCCATCTAAGAACTACGGCGCTCAGTGGCGAGTAGTTTCCGCAGGCTCCTTCGGTTGTGTCTGGGTTGGCTGTTGTTTGGTTCTGGACGGGATTACGTATGCTACTGCACCAACCCCAACCATTCCACCGCCTATGATATACATAATATTTCTGGTGAAGTATTGGGAACCGATATATCCAAAAGTGATTGCTGCCACTGTTGTGACAATCATTTGAGGTAGTTTCATATTTAAAATGCTGTTGTTTGCTTAATGAATAAACGAGTCTTTAACAGTTAGTCTATTCATTAATTTGTCGCTGAGGCTTTTCAGCTAACGAGGCACTAGCAACAAAGCTGGAAAACCCAACAAGCATCCAGCCCAAACAGATATGTTTTCTTGTCTGCCATTCATGCTCTTTACTGAGGGAAATTGATTTTGTGTTCGCCTCAATAATCTCTAAGCCCCAACACGAAAGCGTGCCTATCCCAAATAAGCAAGTACTGGCAATAGAGGCAACCGCAATTGTGTTTAGAATCCGACTAGTAAAACTTGGATTTATCCCAACAGGCTTTTGCTGACGGCGATTACGGAGCAGGACTAATTCGCCTGTGCCTAGACGTTTTATATGCTCTTGTTGAATCAGACGATAAGCAAGTTGTTGATTATTAGTCATTTCTTGTCACCAGCATTTAGTTTTAATAGCATCCATATCAGTGAACACATGATAAACTTCCGTGACAGGTTGTACTACATTCCACAGGGAGGAATCAAATTTTCTTTGGTAAGAAGTTAGAGGTAATTGCACTAATAAGGCTATAAATTTTAATTATTAAACTGGTATTTTTCGAGTAACTCTTTGACTTGAGCAGCTACCAAAGGATGTGGATCTTTTTCTAACTGGGGGAGGATTTGTCGGAGAACACGATGTGAAACCATGTTTAAATATGCGATCGCAGCTTCTCTAACAAAGCCGGTTGGATGACGCAAACACACCAAAATTTCAGAACTTGTCAATGGCGTGCGAGTTACTTGAGCAAAATGAAAACAGCAAGCTAGACACCAGTCAGAAAGGAAGTTACCCAACGTCAGCAATCTGTGGAGGCGATCGCTAACTATCATATTTTCATATTCTATGATTTTAGCTTCTACCAGATGTTGCAATTTTTCTGGCAGTGGTCGGTTATCTAAAATATTCAGCAACAGAGATTTTGAAGACAAAGTTATGGTATGCTCTAGGATTTCTAACCCTCGCGCTAAGTTTACCACTGAGAGCGATCGCAAATTAAATGCTGCTGCCTGCATCTTTTCTGGCGAGTAAAGCAGTTTCAATAGCAGTAACAGCCGCTCTTTAACATCCAATTCCAATTCTAAAAGGGCGCGTTGCAATAACTCAGAGACAATCACAATCCTCTCACTAGATTGCTGATTTGCTTTTTCGTCTAGTGTTTTCAAGTCTATATATGCAGCGTAAATCTCACCTAAAAACTTCAATTCCTGCTCAATTAAATTTTCTACCCGACTTTCATAAAATCGGTCTACTAAACCTTTAATTCCTGGTTGTTTGTGTATTTTTAGTAAGCTGCGAAGAATATGATCCCTAGTTGTACCCCAAGATGTTTCCAATTTTTCCCATAGAATCTCCAATGCTTCTTGAGTACCAATTTGAGCAATGGTACGCCAAGCGTACATTCGCACTACTTCTGGTTTGTAAATATTGGTAGCTACCCGCAACAGCATCTCTATAACTTCATTCTCTAGCCGGACTAAAGCTGACATTGCTGTAGTGCGGGTTGATTTGTAATAAAGTGCTGCTATCAATGCACAATAGTACTCTTCTAAATGGGTTGCTGCAATCATTTCCAATACGGCACAGCGCACCCGTAACGACTCATCTTGTAATAAATTCGGAATGTGAATTCGCAACGCCTGTAAATAAACTGCTTCTCTAAGCGCCCTGACTCCATTTACTCGTTCCCGTTCTTTCTTATGAGTCAACATCCGGCGCATAGTTTGGGTAGCTGCTACCTTCTGCATAGGCGTTCCCTGACGTAAAACCAAAGCGGCGGCGGTGGCGCGGATGAGCGAGTTATGCCGGGGGTTCAGGTATTCTTCTAGGATACTTAAATTGGGATTTGGTTCAGCTAGCCAAACGTAGCGTAGCGCTAGGGCGAAAACTTCGGAGTTAGTTTCTTGGGGTTGTTCTAGCAAAGGACGGATAGCAGCTAGATAAGCGGGATTTGCACCTGCTGTCAGCATGACTTCCAAACTTTGGCACTGCAAATCTGGGGTTAACTTGACTAATAAAGGTGCTAAAACTTCCGCACATCCTTGGGGATCAATTTGGGCTAAAAGTTCAATACAAGAGCGTTTATCTGCTTCGCTGCCTTTTTCTCCCAAGGCTTTGACTACACCTTGCTTGAAGAATCGTAAGCCTACATTGGTTGCACTTAACTGGCCCCGTGCCACACTCAAGACTAACAGTTCAACATAGCGCGATCGCAATTCCCAAACTACTTTTAAACAGGTGCCAGTTATCAGCATTGTTTCTGCTACTAACACCCACTTTTGCAACGGTACGGGTATAAACTGTCCACAAAACAATATAGTTGCAAAAATTAGCACTCCTGTCAAACCTGTAGCGATCGCTTCGGCAGTTCCACCAGATAAAGTCTGCATCCGGCTGCGAATTGCCTCTGGAATTGGTTGGTACAGGATGGGGCCGCTACTCATGACAAAGGTGTAGCGTAGAAGTTCATCAAAGAATTTGACAATTACTAAACCCCAAAAAAAGCTTTGTGATTGGATAGCGGGAATTAAATAAAATAATACCAGCACTCCTGGTAGTGAAAAGCCTACGGTAATAGGTAAAAGCGTCGCTGTAAAAAATACCCCCATCCGTTCGATAATTCGGCTGGAAATAAACCACTGCAACAATAACTCACACAGTCCTAATGTCCCACCAAAAAGACCTAAGAAGCTGGCAAGTTCTCGGTCGCCCAAATTAGATTGAAGTTCACGTAGATATTGAAAATCTATTAATAACCCAATGACTTGCAATAGACCGACAAAAGCAAACAGTTGCCAAACATATCGCTTCAAAGGACTTTTAATAAAACGCTGTCGTGAAGCTTGTTCTTCAGTAACTAGTTTTTGTGGCGTTTCAGGAAAAGCTGCTCGATATTGATGAGTTAAATATAATAAAATCCCCGACCCTAATAAAATTATTATACAAGCGATGAAGATGATCTTATTCAGCGTGGTGTATTGCAATAGCCAAGGCAAACTAAAGCCACTAATCACATCTGCGACTAAAAGCCCACTACTCACCAATGGGTAAGTCCGTTTAATCTCCCGAATATTAAATATTTGGTTGGCAACGATAGAAGTATTAAGGTCATTGACTACATAAAGTGCATCTACCCACAGCCGCAGCACAAATGCCGAAATAACTGCCAGGTATGAAACATGCGCTCCCCAACGTAATACAACTAATAATAGTAATGGCATCAACATGCAAGGGGCGATCGCTACAATCACCCGACGCAAAGGAAAAATCTTTTGCAGCCAAGAGTATAAAAAAACTAGTGCTGCACTCATAACGGCACTGGCAATATACATCCACGGCAGTAAATGAGTCCCATATTCGTCCAAAAACAGCGCCACAGTACTGTCCTCTGCCCACCGCAATCCTACACATACAGTTGTGTAAAAAAAGAACATGAGTTGAGTTCGTTCACTCTCCTCTGGCCGGAGATTCACCCACTGTAGTAGTCTTAGGCGTGGTAAAGCAACTTTATTTGGAGCCAACCAGTAATTTTTCAGTTCCATGCAGTTTTATTTTCTGGTAGTATCACCGCGTAATGGGGAGCGGGGGAAGCAGGGGAGCAGAAGAAGAAAATATTTCCTCATCTCCCCCATCTCTAGGAAATAACAAAGGGCAACTGAGTACTATGTTTCCCACTTAGCCTTCAGAATTATCGATTTTAGATAAATTTATACAACCTCACTGCTTTGGGCGCATGTTGCATGGAAACGAAACATCAAAAAATCCCCTAACTTTAAGCCAGGGGATTTTCAAACTTGGTCTATTAATACAGTTAGAGGATTATTTTTTAGGCGAGATGAGCATCATCATGTTTCGCCCTTCTTTTTTAGGCGCTTGTTGCAGTTCCCCAAATGGCTCCAAATCAGTTGCCATTCGCTTAAGCAAATCTTCTGCTAGGTCGCTGTGTTGAATTTCTCGACCCCGGAACATGACAGTAGCTTTGACTTTATCGCCATCTTTCAAAAAGCGCTCTGCTTGCTTAACACGCACGTTGTAGTCGTGTTCTTCTATTTTGTAGCGCATCTTAACTTCTTTGACATCAGCCGTGTGCTGCTTTTTCCGGGCTTCCCGCGCCTTTTTCTCCTGCTCAAACTTATATTTCCCGTAGTCCATAATCCGACAAACTGGCGGGTCAGCTTTGTCACTAATTAGCACCAAATCTAACTCTTTCTCTTCTGCTAGTTGTAGTGCTTCTTGTGGGAGCATAATTCCCAGTTGGGCACCATCAGTATCAATTACCCGAATTTTCGGGTAGCGGATTCGTTCGTTAATTTGGGGCAGATCGCGAGTTCTTTTCTTCTCAATCACAGGCATTATGATTTGTGGGAGCTCTTAATGAAGGATTTGGTGTGGTCTTGATTGGTATGCCTCAGAGGCAAAATACAAAAATAACTCAGGACTGAAAACATAGTCTACAGTTCTAGAGTAACTAATCCATAAAAGAGTTGCGTCCTTGTATTTGTCATTCTACTAACTCTGAGATACTTTCTCTCCAATAGTTAATCTAAATTACACAACCTAGACTCATGTTAAATATTATTACAATGATTTAGCAATACTTTTTGCGATGGCGTAACCGTCTACCGTAGGCGATCGCATTAAGCAACAATTGAGCAACATTATATCTCCATAATACCAAGCTCACAGATGCAGGACATCTAGCACAATTAATGTAACATATTACCTTACACAGAGTAAGCCTAGTGGTTTGTCTCATTAATTTTGATGAGTTCGTAGTACGTACAAAGCGTATTTAAGAATCAGATATAACTTTGTGTCTACCCTCTTGCGCTAAAGTTACATAAAAACGTGCATTTAAAGCCAGGAGGAAAGAGTTGTGAAAGCAGTCTTGATGACAGCAGCTGGCAGTCCCGAAGTTCTGCAACTACAGGAAGTGCCAAACCCTAGTGTTCCTGTAGGTAATAGTGAACTCTTAGTGCGTTTGGTGGCGGCTGGTATTAACCCCATTGACACTAAACTTCGTAGCCGAGGCACTTTCTACCCCGATCGCACACCGACAATTTTAGGATGTGATGGTGCTGGTATAGTCGAAGCGGTAGGTGCTAGTGTTCAGCGTTTTCGCCCAGGTGATGAAGTATATTTTTGCTATGGTGGATTGGGCGCACACCAAGGTAATTATGCTGAATATACCGTTGTGGATGAGCGGTTTGTAGCACGTAAACCCACGTCTATTTCCTTTGCTGAAGCAGCAGCAGCGCCTTTAGCGTTAATCACCGCTTGGGAAGCTTTATACGAACGAGGACGATTGGAACCCGGCGAAAAAGTTTTGATTCATGCAGGTGCTGGTGGTGTCGGGCATGTAGCAATTCAATTAGCAAAACTTAAAGGTGCTACTGTTTCCACTACAGTCGGTTCTGAAGAAAAAGCTAATTTCGTCAAACAATTAGGTGCTGATCATGTAATTTTTTACAAACAAACAGACTTTGTACAAGCAGCATTAGATTGGACTAACGGCGAAGGCGTAGACTTGGCTTTTGATACCGTAGGCGGCGAAACCTTTCACAAAACCTTCCCCGCAGTGCGAGTATATGGTGATATTGTGACGATTCTCGAACCAGATGCCAACACTGTTTGGAAAACTGCTAGACAACGCAATCTCCGCATTGGTTTAGAATTAATGCTCACACCAGCGTTACTAGGATTAGAAGAAAGCCTCCAGCACCAGGCAGAAATTCTCGAACAATGTGCCACCTGGATCGATGAAAGCAAATTAAAAATTCATGTTAGTCACAAATTTCCTTTAAAAGAAGCCGCTAAAGCGCACCAACTAATCGAAAGCGGTTCTGTGACAGGTAAAATTGTTCTACTGATTAGCGACGATTGATCGAACAATTTGCATAATTTATTTTTTAAACATAGATACACCCAGAGGTTAAACGCAAAGATACCCAAAAACTTCACTCTGCGTCCCTCTGCGCTTCCCTTCTCTGCGAGACGCTTTGCGATTGCGTTCCTTTGCGTTTTACTTCTTCTCCTCCTCCCCCTACCTACTTCAGCAGCACAAACGCAACCAGAACGCACACCCTTAACTCTAGAATTATTACAAGAACGTCTACGCACACCTACACTCCGCGAAGGCAATTTGACCGTAGATTTGCAGAAAATGGTGATTGATTTGCGCCCAGAAAATGCTAGCTTTCGTGATGCCTTTTATCAACTCATGCGAAAAGGACTAAATGCAAAACCTCTGGGTTTAGACCTCAGCTATACCCTAATTTTAGGGGATTTTGTAGGCAGCGATTTAGGTTTAAGAACCCCCTTATACGCCCAAGCGATCGCTTCAATTTTCAGCGTCCCCGAACAAAAAGAACTAGAACGTTTGCGCTTCGTTTGTCTAGAGTCACTCACGAACTCCAAAGATTGTCGATCGCTGTTAGGAACACAATCAACTCCATCCAGTGAAATCGCCGTTTTTCGTGGTGTCTTGACACTAGTGCAAACTCGTTTCAATGGCGAAATGAAGTTTTCCAATACATTTTTTCTTCAGTCTGTGGATGCCCTAGGTGCAACTTTTCTTCAATCCACTAATTGGAACGAAACCAGATTTGCTCGTCCCGTCAAATTTAACAGTGCTAAATTCAACCAACCAAGCAATTTTCAAGGCAGTATTTTTTTTGAAAAAGCTAATTTTAAACAAACTCAATTTCAAGAAACTGCTGATTTTCAAGGCAGTATTTTTGAAAAAACTGCTAACTTCAACCAAGCCACTTTTAAGCAGTTAGCTAAATTCAATAGTGGGCAGTGGCGAGATAATGCTGATTTTTCTAATGTCCGTTTTGCGAATCAAGCCCAGTTTAATAAAGCAAATTTTAATCAGTTCCTCCTTTTAACAGAAGCAACTTTTGAGCAAGCTGTCACATTTCGAGAAGTGGAGTTTAATCAATCGGTAAATTTGCAAGGTGCAAGCATTCTCAACCAAGCAGATTTTAGCGATGCGAGGTTTTCTCCAGAAGCTTGTTTAAGCGTACCCGGTTTAACTTTTAACTCTAACCAAGCAAAAATTTTAGGCAATCCGGGTCAGATTGGTAAGATGTTCTGCATCCCTACATTGCAAGGTAATCAAAACATCTTGCGGAATTTGGGGCAAAATTTTCGTCAGCAACAACAAGTTGCCGATGCTAATGAACTGGAATATACAAAACAACAACTCCGATTAGTAGAAATGAGTCGCCGTTTGACAGCTACAAATATTAATAGCGCATCCGTCGCAAGTTTGATTAATCTGGGTTTTTCTGCAACTCAAGCCGAAGCGATCGCCCAACGTCGTCTGATAAAATCGTTTCGCAATAGCAGTGAGTTACTGACCTTAGCAGATATCGATTTAGAAAAATACACACAACTGAGTAAGCGCTTAATTGTTGGTGAACCTCTTTCGATCATTGGATGGTTACTGCAAGCTTGGAGTTGGTTGGGGTTGAGTGTACTGCTGTTGTTGAGTGGCTATGGTACGAATTTTTGGTTAGTCTTTGGTGTGGGAGGAGTTGCGATCGCTTATTTCGGCTTACTATTTTGGCTAGTGGATCGTTATCGTCGGCTGCATCCTGTACCAATTATTCCCACATTTTACGAAACCATTTCGATATTTGTGAGTTTTAGCGTTTTAGAATTATTGAGCTTACTAGCCATCTTTCGTAATGCTCAACAACCTTGGCTGACATTGGGGTGTCTTTTAATAATTATTGTCCCCGTCCCAATAGCTTTATTGATCCGACTTTACCAACAAGGTCGTTATCACGATTTAATGGATGTTTCTTACTTTACAGAAGACGGGACATTCCGCCAATTACGATTGTTGATTGGACGTTTGCCAGTCATACCAAGGAATCAGACATTTCGGGAACGATATATGCCTCTATTGTGCGATCGCCGTTGGAACTGGCTCAACTACTATGATTTTAGTCTCAACAACCTAGTTAAATTAGGATTTAACGACATTCGACTGCGAGACGAACACCTACCTGGTATCGTCTCTGCACTTGCTTGGTATCAATGGAGTTTGGGTGTAATCTACATCACGCTAGTTTTGTGGACACTTTCCCGCACAATTCCGGGATTGAATTTGCTGATTTATCTGAAGTAATTCTTTAAAGCTTTTTTTGCTGTACTTCGTAGTAGTGTTAGGTAAGTAGGCATGATAAAACTAAGGTATGTTGAGTTTTATAAAAACCTTGAAACTATTTACTTATAGTCTCTTTTCTAACCTTATAGTTTGTTGCATTGCTTTATTTTTTATCACCGACTTACTTAATATCATGCAACGTATTGCAGTGTGTTGTAAATTGTGCTATTGATTAATATCAGTCTGGCGAGATTACATCGGCTAAAAGTAATAGAAGCCCGGTTAAACGCAAATTAATTAAGTATCTAAAAATTTGGCAAATTTATCAAAAGATTGTTTATTGCAATATAATATTTAACCAAATTTAAATTTATTATACAAACGTATCAGTTAACTTTTTCAGTTCTATCTAAAAATAACTAAAATTTTGATATATTTATCAAAGTATTTTTCATTGTCTTTCAAAATTAACTCGTATAAATTGTAGGTGAAAGTAGCATTTATGAAAGGTTTGTTATCTACACTTAATAGAGATAACCAAATAATCTAGTAGCTACCAACTAGCTTTGCTAACAATAAAACAACCAACAAAGTCACAAAGCAGACTTAATCTTTGTTTATTTTATGTTGCGATGCTAGCAAAATTTTTATCAAAACAATAACGAGGATTAATTCTAATGGCAGACAATTCAAGTAATAGTGGTAGCGGTAAGCCCTCTACTAGTGGGAACGATGCGATTGGACAATTTGCACAATCACCCTTCGGTCGCTTAAAAGAAGTTATCCCTGAGAAAGACCTTCCCAAAATATTCAGTGGTGTTGGTAAAGGAGAAAGTGGTGGTAGCCCATTTGGTGGCGGTGCTACTGGTAGTGATGCTACCGATAGCAGTAAAGCTGATTTAGCCTATGGTGGTAATCCTTTCGCTGGCGACAACTTCTGGAATATCTTTGCAGGCGGTGTCAATCCATCCAAAGTCGCTGGTAACTCACCCGCAGGTGGTGGTAAGCAAGGTAGTGGCAGCGACCCTTTAACTGGTGCTGCTGCCAATAACCCATTCGCAGGTGGTAAGCCACCCGCAGGCGATGGTAAGCAAAGTAGTGGCAGCGACCCTTTAACCGGTGCTGCTGCCAATAACCCATTCGCAGGTGCTGAGAAGCCACCCGCAGGTGGTAGTAACCAAGGTACTGGTAGCCAGACCTATGGTATTAGCACAAGTGAAATACCGAACGGGTTCGATTTGAGGGTTACTATTGACAGCCTAGTTAACTCAAAGCTTGACAAGGAATCGGTTGGTGGTGTCGGTAGCGGTAACCCATTTGCTGGCGGTGTCGGTGGCGGTGCTGGTAGCAGTAACCCATTTGGTGGCAATGGCAGTGGTGGTAACCCTGGTAGTAACCCATTTGGTAGCGATGCCAGTGGTGGTAACCCATTTGGTGGCGGTGCCGGTGGTGGTAACCCATTTGGTAGCGGTAACCCATTTGCTGGCGGTGCCGGTGGCGCATAAGTATTTGGCGGTCGATAAATTTCGTTCGCTTAATAGAATCCTTGTGAAAATCAGCAGATAAATAGAGGAGAACAATAATGAGTTCTTCAGTACATAGTATGCTAGTGCAGCTTGGCATAAATAAACATACAATTCGATAAAACTCAAAAGCGTGTATTATCGGTGATGTACCTTCCGCCTTATTGTACTAGTTTGCTATTTTACGCCCTAAAACTTTTTACAGGTAAGGATTTGAGAAATACTTCCTGCTAATTTGACAGTAAGATGATTAAAGCCTTTATTATTAAATAGATTTGGGTTTAGTAAATTCACAATTGGTATAAGAAGTACTGAAGATCCTATAACCTTTTTAACTAATAATAGGAAAAATAGTGCCAATGGAAGAGTCTGTTGTCAATCCCCTTAATGGTGGAGTTAATCCTTTAAATGCAGGTGTCCTTAACAGCGTTAGTTCTTTTGCTCCCAATGTCAATTTGTCTACTGAAGGCAACCTGTTGACGGGTAGTAGCAATCTGTTATTAGGTAACGGTAACAATTCCATTCCAGGTGGCGGTATTAATCCGTTTGCAGGCGATGCTGGCAGTGGGCTTCAGAAATTAATATTTGATCGATTAAAGTCAATTTTAGGTGATAACTTTTTCAAGGATATTGACAACACATTGGCAGGAGGTAGTAATCCTTTTGCAAACAGTGGTTATCCAATTCCAAGTGGGGCTACTAACCCTTTGGCAGGTAACGGTAATGCGATTCCAAGTGGGGCTACTAACCCGTTTGCAGGTAACGGTAGTGCGATTCCAGGAGGAGGTAACCCATTTGCAGGAGGAAGTAACCCGTTTGTAGGCGGTGGTAATGCGATTCCAGGTGGAGGTAATGCAAACCCATTTACAGGTGGTGGTAATCCGATCGCAGGCGGTGGAAACCCTTTTGCAGGTGGTGGTAATGCGATCGCAGGCGGTGAAAACCCTTTTGCAGGCGGTGGAAACCCCTTTGCAGGTGGTGATAACCCGATCGCAGGTGCTGGAGGTCTGCTTCAACAATCGCCTTTCGATCCATTGAAAGAAGTCCTTGGTAATAATTTACCCTTTAGTAACGCTGGGAATACATCTAATCCTAGTAGCCAAACCTTTAATGAGGGGAATGCACCGGTTGGTAAAGGTAACAAGAACCTTGGTGATAATAACGCAACTATTGGTAATTTTAACTCGGATTATGGCAGTAACAGCGCAACCATTGGCAATGGAAACTGGAACTTTAATAATGACAATGCAACTATTGGTAATGGCAACTGGCTATTTGGAAAGAGTAATACAACCCTTGGTAACGGCAACTGGTATTGGGATGACGGAAGTAATAATTCAACATTAGGTAATGGTAATTGGCACTTCGGCAGCGACAACGCAACTATTGGAAACGGCAATTGGGACTTTGGTACTGATAACACAATTATTGGTAATGGTAACTGGGTTTTTACCAATGGAAATGAAATTATTGGAAACGGCAATTGGTTAGCAAAGACTGATAACACAAAAATTGGAAACGTCAATAATCTCAGCAGTTTAAAGTTATCCCCTCTAGGGATCAAAACTGATGTTAACAATCTGATTGACTCTCTTATAGGTAAAATAGGTAAAAATTTTCTTGGGTTCACAGGAGATTTTGATAAATCGAGTAGCCAAACCTTTAACCGCCTCATCTCTTCTAAAAGTGTTGGTAATGATATTGATATATCTAGCGATATTCAACAACTTTTGGCATCACTCAGCCCAATTCAAGGGAATTTCATCAATTATCAGCCTGTGCAAAACCCTCAACCTGTCCCAGAATCTGCTTCTTCAGTGCCATTGGTAGTGATGGGACTCGTGTGTTTGTTATTGTCACTGTTCAAAAAACAACAACACTGTTAAGGTAACGTGAGGCATAATAAATGCCGTTCGTTGGAAGCTTAAGGCAATGGACCTCTTGCAAAAGTACTTTTTGCAAGAGGGAAAAAAGGGGTTCATGTTAAAGGGGAAGGGGATAATACAGAACCTTTCCCCCTTCCCCCTTACCCTTTTCCCGACTTATGCAAGAAGTCTAATACAGTGTATACGATTGACTTTGCTCTACACATTGAAATTTGAGTTGTATAGATGGGAACTCTAGATTAAAGAAACTTACTGGAGAGTGATTTCTATGTCTACGACCCCAATTAGTGCAACATTGGCACAAACAGACAGAGATGCTGTGTTGCAAGCCATTACCACCATTAAAGAAAAGCTACCATTTTTAGTTGATTTGAGTTCCGACGATCGTAAGACTTTACCCAAGATGGGAGATAAGAGTCGAGCCTTTGTCAGCAAAGCATTAGAGGTGGCGGCGCAGAATCCAGAGTTTTTACCGCGATCGTTCGACTTAGAAGAGATGCGGAAGGACGTACAATTATTTGAAGCGTTGTATCCGGTGCTGTTGTCGTTGACGCAGTTACAAGAATTGGTGGATGATACATCTCTTGCAGTTGGTAGTGAAGCTTATGCAGCCGCCTTACAGGTGTATAACTACGCTAAAGCCAGTGGACAAGGCGCGGGTTTAGATGCAGTGGTTGTAGAAATTGGACAACGATTTGCTCGTAAATCTGGAAAATCCAAGTCTCAAAAAGCAGCATTGTAGATAATAGCTCAGTACTTGCACTTAAAAGATGCAACATTGAGGCTCAGAATTTGGATGTTGGAGTTAAAAGCACGACATTTCGAGTTCTGAGCTTTATTTTTGGAGTTCAAAGGCTCAAAGTTCGAGTAAAAAGGTGCAACTTCCGAGTTCAGAGGCTCAAAGTTCGAGTAAAAAGGTGCAACTTCCGAGTTCAGAGGCTCAACGT
>NZ_JAVRBU020000006.1:0-232939 GCF_034531135.2 Nostoc sp. CmiVER01 | reverse complement strand
CGGTTCGAGCAAAAAGGTGCAACTTCCGAGTTCAGAGGCTCAACGTTCGAGCAAAAAGGTGCAACTTCCGAGTTCAGAGGCTCAACGTTCGAGCAAAAAGGTGCAACTTCCGAGTTCAGAGGTTGAAAGTTAAGATTTTGAGAGCGATGTCTACGACGGGCTACGCCTACACAGAAGTATTTATCCCGAAAACTTGTCTTTTAAGAGGCATCATTAAGGGTTAGTGAGGTTAACATAGTAAAAATGTTTTCAGCCTTTTGTCGGTGAAAATGCCAAGTCAAGATTACAAATGGAAGCGGTTCTGGTGTCCTCGGTCAGGTCACATTAATCTAGCTGATGGCGGTTATCTATGCGACCCAGAAGAGAAGTGGGGCAAAATATACAATCCAGATTTAGTAACCTTTGATGCTATTTCTGCCTTACCATGTTTAGCACTTTTGGGTGAGCCAGGTATTGGCAAAAGTCATACTATAGAGGCAGAGAAAAATGAAATTATTAAGGAAATTCAAAAACAAGGTGGTCAGGTACTTTCGTTAGATATCCGTTCTTATGGAAGTGAAGACAGACTGGTTAGCAGATTATTTGACAGTCTAGAATTTACTCAATGGCTAAAAGGCACTCATCAGTTACATATTTTTTTAGATAGTCTTGATGAATGCTTGCTACGAATAAAAACATTAGCAACACTCCTAGTTGACGAGTTCAAACGTTATCAGAATCATATCCAGCGTTTACATCTTCGTATTGCCTGCCGAACAGCTGTTTGGCAACCAGTCTTAGAGGAAGGACTGAAGGAAATTTGGGGTAAAGATAGTGTAGGAATTTATGAACTAGCTCCACTTCGACGTGTAGATGTGAGTAAAGCTGCAAAGATTGAAGGCATCGATAATTCTGAAGCATTTCTAGAAGAAATTAACAGGAAAAATGTTGTACCTTTGGCTATTAAACCAATTACATTAGAATTTCTGATTAAAACTTATCGTAACTATGATGGTAAATTTCCTCTTAATCAAAGGTTGCATGAACTTTATCTTGAAGGATGTCTCTGGCTTTGTGAAGAACGAAATAAGAGCCGGATTTCATCGAAATTAAAAGGCAAACTTAAACGGCAAGAACGTTTAATGCTTGCGGCTAGGATTGCAGCAATCACGATTTTTGGCAATAAATTTGCGATCTGGACTGGTATTCAGAGCGATGTTCCAGATGATGACGTATTTATTGAGAAGATATGCCAAGGAACCGAAACAGTTGACGGTAGAGAGTTTGAAATTAGTGAAGAAGCTGTTGAAGAAGTTTTAGATACTGGTTTATTCTCATCTCGTGGTGAATTAAGTCGTATGGGATGGGCACACCAAACCTATGCTGAGTTTCTGGCTGCATGGTACTTAGTTCAGCACGAAACACCTTTGAATGAGGTAATAAAACTGATTGTTTCACCTGAAGATCCTGAACATAAGTTAATCCCACAACTTCATGAGACAGCAGCATGGCTAGCTAGTATGAGGACTGACGTACTTCAGGAAATCATGAAGACTGATCCTGATGTACTGTTGCGAAGCGACATACCCACAGATGCAAATCTTCGAGCAGCAATAGTTGATAACTTATTAAAACAGTACGAGCAAGGAAAGCTATTTGATTCACATAGAGATAATTATCCCAGATACGAGAAGTTTAAACATTCTGGGTTAGCTGTACAATTGCTTCCATATATTCAGGATTTAAGCAAGCCAATCGATGCACGAAATGCAGCAATAGATATTGCTGAGGCTTGTAAGGTAGATGAACTTCAGGAGGAGTTGGTAAACCTAGCACTTGATTCATCTCAATCAATTTACCTCCGAGCTAGTGCAGCAAAAGCAATCTGCACAATTGGTAATGCGAGTGCAAGATTGCGGCTGAAGTCTCTAATTTATAGTCAAATGCCAGAAGATGAGGATGACCAACTTAAAGGGTATATTTTCAGAGCAATTTGGTCAGATCATCTACCAGTAGAGGAATTGTTTAATGTCTTAACTCCACCTAAGAAGAGAAACTTTACAGGATCGTATCGAGTATTTCTTGATTTTGAACTCGTACCAAAACTACAGTCATGTGATTTGCTAGTTGCTCTTAAGTGGGTCGAAAAGCAAGGTCTTAGGTGCTTTGGACATTCATTTGAAAGACTTGCAGATGCGATAATGTTAAAAGCTTGGGAACATCTCGATTTACCTGGCCTAGCAGAAAGTTTTACTAAAGTCGCTCTAATACAGTGGAGAGAACATCAGAAAATCATAACTTTCGACAATGAGATTCAAGCACAATTTGAATTATCACTTGTTAATAATCTTGAAAAACGGCGCAAGCTTGTTGAGCAGGCAGTTATAACAGTTTCCCAATCAGGAGAAAATATATATTTTTTATTGCATTCATTAACAGAAAATACCCTTTTGACAGAAGATGTTTTTTGGATGCTCGGAAAACTTCAAAATATTGATTCTCAGCAAGAGCGAATTTGGACAGCCCTAATTCAGTGGAAATTTAAGCGTGATGATTTAAAACAGATAAATGCTGTCCTTGAAGCTACTCAGACTAATAATATCTTGCGTGAAGAATTTGCATTCTATTTTTCAACAATTGATTTGGATTCAATGCAGGCTGAGAATTTGAGGTCTAACTATCAAAGGATGCAAGAACAGCAGAATCGTAGACAAAAACCTATTTTAGACCCACCACCTCAAGAACGAGTACTTCTATTTTTAGAGCAACTAGAGTCAGGAAATCTATTAGCTTGGTGGCAAATAAATATGGAGATGCTGCTTAAGCCAGATAGTCAATCTTATGAACAAGAGCTTGAATCAGATTTAACAAAACTTCCTGGATGGCAAGAAGCTGATAGAAAAACTCGTGAAAGAATTATCAACGGCGCTAAAAAGTATATTCAAGAATATAATCAAGTAGCTTATGAATGGATAGGGACAAATACGTATGATCGTCCAGCATTAGCTGGCTGTAAAGCTTTACAATTGCTTTTACAAGAAACTCCAGAATTTTTAGATACTATATCATCTAAGATATGGCAACGGTGGGCATCTGTTATTGTCGCCTTTCCTCATAGCAGCACCACCCAAAGAGAACATTACTACACCGAATTAGTTAAGCGGGCATACATAAATGCCCCTTCTGAAACCCTGAATACGCTGCTGTCCATAATTAATAAGGAGAATGAGGAACATGGCTATATCTTTATTCTTAATAAATTTGAGAAATGCTGGGATGAGCCTTTCAAAGCTGTTCTTTTAGAAAAGGCTAAGGATGCAACAATTAAGCCTAAATGTATAGGACAGTTACTTGAAGAACTTTTAAAGCGTGAATCGATTGGAGCTAGAGAGTTTGCTAAATCCCTTGTTTCTATTCCTCTACCTTTAGAAGAAGAAGCACACCAGAAAGCTGTAGTTGCAGGTAGGGTATTAGTCGAATGTGCAGAACCTAGTAGCTGGGCGGTTATTTGGTCGGCTATCCACCAAAATACAGACTTTGGGCGAGAAGTATTTGAAGCAGTTGCTTACCGCTACTCGCATGGTTTGCATTTGAAGCTGACTGAAAAACAGTTAGCGGATTTATACATCTGGCTAGTTTGTCAGTATCCTCATTGTGGAGATCCTGATTACAGTAATGATGTTCTTGCTCACAATATGGGCGCTAGAGAAAGTGTTGCTAACTTAAGAGACAGTGTTTTAACACAACTTAGGGAAACTGGGACATCTCAAGCGTGTATTGAGATTGAGCATATTGCTGAGGAGTTTCCTGAATTAACGTGGCTTAAAAAAACGCTGCTGAAAGCCCACAGCGTTAAACGGCGAAAAAATTGGCAACCACTTAAACCAGAAGAGATTCTCCAGATTGTGACTCACAAAAAGTCATCCCCCATGAAAACAATACTAATTTTGGCAGCAAATCCTAATAATTCAACTCCCTTACGTTTGGGTGAGGAGGTACGAGAAATTGATGAGGGTTTACGTCGATCTCAGAAACGTGATCAATTCAGATTAGAACAGAAATGGGCTGTTCGGGCTGCTGATGTACGTCGAGCCTTATTAGATCATGAACCACAAATCGTCCATTTCTGCGGACATGGATCTGGAAATGAAGGATTGGTGCTAGAGGATAAAAACGGACAATCAAAACTAGTCACTACAGAGGCTTTAGCAAATACATTTGAACTGTGTGCTGAACACGTCGAATGTGTTCTCCTTAATGCTTGCTATTCTGAGGTGCAAGCCGAGGGAATTGTAGAATATATTGACTATGTGATTGGGATGAATGATGCAATTGGAGATGCTGCCGCAATTCATTTTGCTACGGGATTTTATGATGCTCTTGGAGCAGGAAAGTCTATTGAAAATGCTTATAAATGGGGTTGTAATGCAATTCAGTCTGAGAATCTGCCAGATCATCTGAAACCAAAATTAAAAAAGAAAAAATAACTCAACAGCTTTCTAGTAATTAGAAAAGCGCCTCTTCAATCACCATCATCCAACCTTATACCTTCAAGTTTTAACCTCAGAACCCGAAACTTAAACTTCAAAAGCTCAACGTTCAAGCAAAAAGGTGCAACTTCCGAGTTCAGAGGCTCAACGTTCAAGCAAAAAGGTGCAACTTCCGAGTTTAAAGGCTTAATGTTCGGGTAAAAAGGTGCAATTTCCGAGTTTAAAGGCTTAATGTTCGGGTAAAAAGGTGTAACTTCCGAGTTCAGAGGCTCAACGTTCGAGCAAAAAGGCGCAACTTCCGAGTTCAGAGGCTCAACGTTCGAGCAAAAAGGCGCAACTTCCGAGTTCAGAGGCTCAACGTTCGAGCAAAAAGGTCAAACTTCCCAGTTCAGAAGCTCAAACATCCCCTTCAGAACTCGAACATTTGGCTTCAGAGTTTAAAGAGTCGAGCTAGAAGTTTAGAATTTAAGTTACAAGGATATAGATTACTGGCAGAAGGGTTAGGCAATGAGTGAAACTCAGACCCAGTTACCGACAGATATATGGATTTGTGCTTCTTGGCAAGAGTATGAGCAAGCGATCGCTAATTTACTCAACGAGAAGGGAAAGAGTTACTACTACAAAGGACACATGAGGCTGGAAATGCCACCAGTTAGTTTTGATCATGGTAAAGACCATGTTGTAATTATTTTTGCGGTAACTTTATTTGCGGCACTTAAAGGAATACTGGCGACAGGTTTAGACACAACCACCTTTCGTAAAACTGGTGTTCAGGATTGTCAGCCCGATGTTGCCTATTACTTGAGAGAACGCGCTCAAACTATCCCAGCAGGTACAGGAATTGTCAACCTTGATCGCTATCCTGCACCAGATTTAGTGATTGAAATTGCGAAAACATCTCTGTTGGATGATTTAGGTACAAAGCGATCGCTCTACGAAGAATTAGGCGTTGCTGAATACTGGATAGTGGATGTCCAAAATGCCCAAATCATTGCCTATGCGATCGCGGATCAAGGCAGTAAACGTATTCAAGAATCACAGGTGTTGGCTAGATTAGCGATGTCTATTTTAGAAGAAGCTTTACGCCGTAGCCGTGAAATAAATCAATCTGAAGTTGGAGCTTGGTTATTGGGCCAGTTTCAGCAAAAGGAGGCTTGAGCTACATATCTGATTTTAATTGTCAGAATTGCAACTCGCAGATCCGCGACTTCTTGAAGAAGTCGGGGATCTTGTTTCTGTGCGTTTAATTGAGGATTGCTAGTTTGTGCAGAGACGCAATTTTAATCGCATCTCTACAGTATCCTTCATAACTTTTATTCTGCGTTTACAAATTCCAGATACCCACTGCTAAGTTCTTTCACCGCCAAATCATAAAATTGCTTACCGTGATCAGGCGTTGCTAAAGCCGGATTTGATCCCATACGTCCATCTGGATAACGCACTCGAAAGTCAGCTGCGCTATAAATCCGATATCCACTTGCAACTTCTGGTGAAAGATATGCTTGCTTAATCGCATTTGGATAAACGTACTGCGTGAGAGCTACTTCACTTGGCGTTGCATGAGAACCTTCTTGATCCCCATATAGTTCTTTAGCTAGTTTATATACAGAACCGCACATAAACCAGTTTGCCACTTGACATTGCACCTGTTGAGCATTAGGAATCTGCAAATCTTCTAAATGGGCGTAAGTTTCTGAAAAAGCAGCTTTCAGGGTGGCGATATTACCACCATGTCCGTTAATAAAGTAGAACTTGCTAAAACCAGCTTTGGCTAAACAAGTTACATAATCTCGCACTACTTGAATTAAAGTGCTAGGACGTAGACTGATTGAGCCAGGAAAGGCAGTATGATGTAGTGCCATGCCCACATTTATTGTAGGGCCAACAATCGCACCAGTTGCATCTCCTACACCAGATGCGATCGCTTCTGCACAAATGGCATCAGTGCCAATTAATCCCGTTGGCCCATGTTGTTCTGTGGAACCAATAGGGAAAATAATCCCCTTTGACTGCTGTAAATAAGCTTCGACTTCTTGCCAAGTACTTAAATGTAGTAACATTTTTAATGAATTTCCTCAATAAAATGGCAGTGGGATGAAACCTTTTTCTGCTAAAGCCCCACTAACATGATTATGAACTCTCTAGATTTTCTGTGGTGGCGACGCTATGAAATTCCATCATCTCTGCCAAACTTTTATCGGATTAACTGGAATATTTTTGCTCATCAACAGTATTTATAGTTTTTCTGCTATGGCGGGACGCTATGTTTTTAATCAAACGCCTCAAAGAATCGAGCGCTATTTTGGCCGTTATATTACCAAACAAACCAATGGCGATACCGTTAGCTATATCTATGCTCCACAAAGCTTTCGGCGGCTATTTCGTGAGTTTCCTAAAAGCAATTTTTCGATCGTCTTTGTGAAGAATCAGGTTAAATATATCAAGCTAAATTTCAACGGTGATTTTTCTCAATACCAAGGAAGTTATAATTACAACCAAGCTGAGGCAGCAAAATTTTACAACTATATTTTTAGTTATCAGCCACCAATTTGGCAAGAACTTTCTGCAAAATTCGGAGGAAATGAGACTATTTATTTCTATGAATATTGTTTAGGGGATGGAGTCGCAACAAGTTTCGAGAGATATGGATATAAGCAATTTACTGATTCTGCCACTTTATCCTATGACACTCGCTGCGAACCCCCTTATAGGAGAAATCCAAATTGAGTTGTGAGATGTTGGTATTGTGGATCATCAACTAGACAACGGGGATCAATCTTTTCTGTTGATTAATCAAAGTAATAATGTTTTTTCACGTCCTTTGTAATTTCCCAGGTGCAGGACATGCCAGCAGGAAAAGTTACTAAATCGCCTTTACCCATTTGCACTGGCTGTCCACCATCAGGAGTAACAAGAACATAACCTTCCAAAAAGTAGCAAGTTTCTTGAGAATCATAAGTCAAAGGGAATTTTGAGACTTCCTTCTTCCCAAATATCCCATTTAGAGATACCCAATTCATTGAGGCGTTCAAGTTTTAGGTTGATGCTCAATTTTAATTTCCATATTGTGTTTTCTCTAGTTATGTTTAGCAGTAGGATTGAATATCTTCTCCACACTGATCTACTAGATAACACAAAGCACGAAAACGCAAATAGACAAGTTCGTTATAAAGCGGATTAAGTTTGCACATTGGCGGAATATGCCCTATTTTGCGACCAAAAAGCATGATATCGCGCTCGAATGGACACTGAGCAGGAATTAGTTTAGCAATAAATTTAGCTAATTTCCGATTCTGAATCTCAATTTTATCCAGCCATTGACGTAATGGTTGCAGTAAATCTAATTTAGGTCTAGTAAATTGCTTTTTACTACCTTTTTTATTCTTTTCTTCTAAAGGGCTAACAAAAGCAGGCAGAAAAATACGCTGATTAATGGTTTTAAGCATAGTAGTAGGCAAGGTTTTCCTTGTGTAGATGAACTATTTGCCGATTGGAAATATTAACATGTAATCTGTTAACCAATTTGCATTGTGCTTGTAAATTAGCCAAGAAAAGAAGCACAAGGCAAATAATTTACATGCATCCTTAGGGGGAAATTGTTTAACTAATTGTTATTTAACCCCACCAAATCGGGAAGAACTGTCCCGTTAAATACAAAATAACAAAGAAAATATAAAAATGGCATTTCTTTAACTTATGGATTGCTAATCTTGGAGATAGCAATTTTATATATTAAATATAAATGCCTGGTTCTCAAACTGCCTAGTATCTACAGATGGACTTTGGGTAAGAAAAGAACAGTTTAGCTCTAACTCCATATAGACTTCGCTAGCATTAGCATCTAATAGCTAGCGATTTTAGGCTATTAAATATTTAGTAATCTGTCTACTATCTTACACTAGCTAGCCTAGATATTATCTAATAAGCAGCAATAAATCCTTTGATAAGCCCCAGCTAATATACTTAGAACTTATACCATTTACAAGAATATTTTGCAATAAATGCATCGCGTGTAAGGATGTACAGCACTATGCCCTCTCCTTAGTAAGGAGAGGGGTTGGGGTAAGGTTCAAAAAAGTAGTTTATGCAAAGGATAACCGTTATATATATATCAAATATTTTGTGAAATGGTTGAATTACAAAAAAATGGTATAATTACAAAAATCTTATTTCTTAAAATATCTCAAGCCATAACGATCTTGATACTTGCTGATATACTCTACATTCTGTTGCTCTAATTTTGACAGTAATTTAGGTGGAAATGCTTGTGGTGAATATATAGGGTGATACCAAGGTTGCTTATTAAAGTAATCTTGTATTTCAGGAGTATCAAAACGGCGACCATGATTAGCAAAAATCGAATTTCGCATAATATCTAGTTCAAAACCGTCTTTTCCATCCAAATCTGTATCAGTTACAAGTCTTTGGGAAAGCCAGAAATAAGTGCTGACAGGCGTAGTAGCATCTGGCGATATTGTTATAGATTGAGTAGGAAATGGGGTGGTTGGTATAAATTTAGGAGTTTCTATTACGGGGCTTGTGACAGTTGACGGTGTTTGTGAAGGTAATACCGTTTTGTCTGCTGTAGATTGAGAAGATTTTGGTAACACTTGGCTAATAATCACAGATGCACCGATTAGCCCACCTGCAATCAAACTACCAATGAGGATATTATTCTGATTATCACCTTGAGGGGTAGGCTGTGGTTTTACAGGCACTGTTTGAGGTGGCGATGCAGAGACTATTGGTTGAGTCAACAGGGGTTGCGTGGGTGGAATTGGATTTGCTATGCTCTGCAAAGTATCCAGCATTGCTCTAGCTGTAGGATAGCGATCGCGTGGATGATATGCGATCGCTTTATCAATTACTCCTACCATAATTGGGCTAACATGACTTGCGTACTCTCGCCAGACAATTTCACCCGTCTGGGAATCCGTTTCTAGTTGTTGCGCCTGTTTACCAGTCAGCAAATAAATTACCGTCATTCCTAAACTGTATAAATCACTCGAATAAACTGGTCTACCTGCGGCTTGTTCGCTAGGCATATAGCCAGGTGTACCAATCACAATCGAACTGGTAGGATTGCCTTGAGAATTTACTACTGTTCCCATTGACTCCCGGATAGCGCCAAAATCAATCAGGACTGGTTTACCGTCCCGATGACGCACAATAATGTTATCCGGTTTAATATCGCGGTGAACGATATGCTTAGAGTGAACGTAATCCAGGACAGGTAATAAATTCATTAATAATTGCTGGATGGCGGCTTCACTAAATAGCCCCTGCGTTTGAACTTTTCCAGTTAGGGTATCGCCTTCAATCCACTCCTGAACTAAGTAAAATTGTCCACCAGAAGAGAAATAGGCATACAATGCTGGAATTTGGTCATTTGCGCCACCAAGTTCTTCTAAAATAGCTGCTTCGCGTTGAAACCTTTCTTGCACTAACTGGTAAATTTGGGGATTGTTGTGAATCGGTCTTAGCTGTTTAACCACACAACGGCGCTTTGAGGGCATATAGGTATCTTCTGCTAGATAGGTTTCACCAAACCCACCAGCGCCCAGTGTGCGGATAACTTGATAGCGATCGTTCAGCAGCTGTATTGTCATGGGAGATTAGAAACAATATTCTTAAGATAGTTTTCCCCAAAACTACCTTCACTTCAAATCTAATAAACCTTCTTCTTTCAATTTCGGATTGAAGCGAATTTGCATTTGCAAACCACGTACTTCCAATAATTGCGTTGAAATTTCTGCTTCTACTCGCCGCGCCACATTTTTAAGAATTTTTATTTGTGCTAATTCATCATTAGCTGGATTTTGATAACTTGCCTGTTCTTCAGGTGTCATTACGACTTTGACATCAATAGGATGAGTCCATTTTTCCTTTTGATCCCCATTTCCCCAAGGGACACTGCCATTTTCAGCAATCCAAGCATTTTCAGTATTTTCTAAAATTGTACGACTAGGACGTTCAATAGTTTGAACTTTGACCCAATAGCATTGCTGTGGCTGACGAACTAAATGCTGCTTGAGGCTGAGATAAACATCACGGGAATATCCTACAAATTGCAGCACTTTTTCTTGGTCAAAGATAGCATATACCCCGATTTTACCTTGAAATTGTTCGGGTAATTGACCGCGATCGTCAATGTAAGGTATGTATTCCAGGGCTGCCAAAGAAGAAAGATTAGTTTCAAGAGCCATACATCAAATATTAAACTTACTATTTTTTGCCTGCAAAATTGCTAAGTAGGAAAAAACTATCTTTAAAATTACCCGTTATCCACTTTTTGGTAAATTGCACAAAGACGACTGGGTTTAAAAACCTTGGCACTAAACATAAAATTTGGTGGAACGTTTATAATGGCATATTCATCAGAATCATGATACTTTTCAAATTCTTCTGGCATTCCTTTAGTCGTAGTTAAGCTGTAAGGAACTGGTTGAAAAAGCAATTCTGTAAATTTAACTTGCTCACACTGTAACTGTTGACAAATTTGTTTTAAGAAAGCCTCGCTGGTCAATAAATTGAATAAAGTTTTTTGGGCTTGTGCTTCGAGTGTGAAACTGCTATCAAAGTTCTGGACGATTTTCAGGGGCATTTTTTGTATAGGTAGCTATTAAGGGTTAAGTGATAAGAGAGGATAGGCAACAATCCAAAAATGCTGGACAACGAAGCCTGTCTTTTTATGCAGATGAGCTTTATGAAAAATTACCACTTTAAGATCAGCCTATTGGATTGTGTGACTTCTGTCAGCCACAGGAGTAAGCTGGCATGATTAAGAATCGTGAAGTTTAGCAGATTTTCAGAAATAGGTGATTTTTTCTTAAGGTTGTGCTGACAAACTTCAGATATTGTACTAAAGTGATAGCCTATAGTGGGCTGCATCTACGCACTTATCACCTAAGCCCTCAGCTTTCCTAAAAATAATTCTCACACAAAAAAATAAGTGGATAATCGTGATATAAATCACAACTATCCACTCAAAGTTTTGTAAATCGGGATTACTAAAAAAACCCAAGTAGATTATTGAAGCTTGAGAAAGATCAAACCAATTAACGTGACTCAGTTCCCTGATTGGGGCTACCTGCTACAGAATCATTTTCTGGTGCTTCTGGTGTAGCAGTGGATTTAGCATCGCTCTTTTCATCATCGCCAGTTTTGCGCTTACCTTCGTCAAGAGTGGTTTCGTAATTACCAGAAGCGGGTGTATTTTCTTGGCTACCAGATTTTTGTGGTTCAGACATTATTGCATTCCTAATAATTTTATTGTTGATATTATCTTAAGAAGGTTAGGGGTGTGAGTGCATCTATCCAGATATAGTTATGGCTGATTTCTACCTCTATCGGAAGTATTGTTTAGTAATACTCATGTATACTGAAAAAAATCTAGGAATGTAGAATTTTTTAACCTTACAGCGCTTTCTATAGTTAAGGGAAGTTTATTGCCGCCTGTCTGTACTAGGTGAATAATATGATGTGATGATTGTGATACAAACTAATCATTGTGTAATGAATGAATCAGAGCAATCTGTCGTTACCATCTGGGTGTATACTTCGCAAGGCAACCTCTGGGGATCAGTGGTCGATTCGATTGCTAGTGTTTTCAGCGAAACTCGATCCAACCCAATTAAATTGGCAGCAATTTTGGGTAGTTGAATGCAATGCCTACGGAGGGCAAAGCCTACGGAATCTGGTAGCTTGTGGACAACTACGTAATTTCTCAGGGGCACAAGAACTTGGTAGTTTGGTAGTTGCATCACCTTGGAGAGGTCGCGGTTTAGGTACTTTGCTAACGCAGCATTTGATTAATACAGCAACGCAACCACTTTATCTTGAATGTTTAGGTGAACGATTGGCGCAGTTTTACAGTCGCTTTGGTTTTGTGCCAATATCTTTTGAAGACTTACCACAATTCCCTAAAACAAAAGGCAAGTCTTCGCTCAAGGGGAAATTTAGATTTTCGCAATTAGCTAAAAGGCTGTTTAAAGTTCCTGTGGTGTTTATGGAACATCGAGGTAATTCGTAATTCGTAATTAAGATCCCAGAACAAGGCTTGATACAAGCTGTTTCCAACCCTTTACTTTCCCCATTCCCCACTCCTTATTCCCTACTCCCCATTTTCAAATCTGAGGTTTAGCAAAGACTGTTAGTAAGACTGGCCCTAGTAAATAGTAGTGATTCAAACACAATAACCCAGCCGAGGAGCCAAGAAGTTGACGTTGATTAGGGCTGTAGAGTCTAATTCCAAGGGTAGAAACTGGCAATAATTGAGATTCTGTCTCTTTGATAGAGGTAAAATCAACCAAATAAAAGCGTCCACTGGGGGAAAGTACCCGTGCTATCTCACTAAGCACCTGTTTAGGTTCCAAATAGTGCAAAAAGCTGATAGTGCTGAAAACACCATCAAATTGACCATCAGCAAAGGGAAGAGACTCAGCTTTGCCCTCGACATAAATTAAGCGTGGACGGTGGCGGTTACTTTGTCTGGCTACCCGCAACATATTAGCAGATAGATCCAATCCGATCGCTTGCAGGTCGGGAAACTGAGTTGCAAGGCGCTCAAGTAAGCGTCCAGTACCACAGCCGATATCAAGTACATTTGCTGTCTCTGGTAAATCGACGTACTCCAGCAACCGTTTGTGAATGGCTTGATAAAACACTGAAGGAAAGAGCCAGTCGTAACTTGGCGCCCATCGGTCAAAAAGGAACTTTTTGTTACTAAAAAAGTCATTAGTCATTAGTTTTCGCAGTTCACCTGAAGCTAAATGCTTTTTTAGGGTAAGTAGCTGCGCCTCAAATAAGTTGGTTAACTATATTGCAGTCCGGCAATATCTAGTATGCTCATCTTGGCAAATCATCCGAAATTTTGGCAATTGAATCTGTAGTTAACAGTGTGCCTAGAGACTCATTCTATCTCTTCTGTAGAGAACTAAAAAACGAGCAATCAGTGCATAAAACTATAGAACCTAACCGTATATATTTATAGAGGTTCCAATACAACCAACTGATCTAGTTTGAAATTATTAAGGTGAAAAATTATGAGAAGTTTTATTCAAACCCGGTTACACAATGATTTACTCCATCCAGTCCGCCAGTGGTTGGAAACGATAGAAATTCATAACTCCAAATTAGCTCATTTATTGTGCAAAGCTATTCCTGCTCAGTGTCCCTTTGAGCGAGACATCACGCTTTTTAGCCGGAAGCTGTTTCACATTCCTCCGATGTGTAAATTAAATCCCCTATACGAGGAAGTGGTTGGTTTGCGTTTTAAAGCGCTCTGTTATCTTGCCGATGAATGCGGTGAAGATGTCACAGTCTATTGCTAATAGCCAGTTGGATAGTTTTTTGATCAAGCAGCGATCAGTAATTGTAGATTTACGGTTGTTACTTACTCAGGTTTATACTAAGCTAACGTACACCCAATTTAGATGTTTGGCTATTTAAGTAGCTGACACCTCCCTAAAGTGTTTCCAGACAGTATTTTTGCTTACCGTATCCTGCTGAAATCATTAACATTATCATGACGCACATCTTACTGGTTGAAGATGAAGTCAAACTGGCACGATTTGTCGAATTGGAATTGAATTACGAAGGCTATCAAGTCAGTATTGCCTACGATGGATTAACTGCACTTACCGCAGCGCGTAAGTTACATTTAGATTTAGTAATTTTAGACTGGATGTTGCCTGGTTTATCGGGATTAGAAATTTGCCGCCGCTTGCGAAGTATTGCTGAGAAAGTGCCGATAATTTTATTAACTGTCAAAGACGAAGTGAGCGATCGCATTGTAGGCTTAGACGCTGGTGCTGATGATTACCTGGTTAAACCCTTCAGCGTTGATGAATTATTAGCCAGAGTTGGCGATCGCTTGCGAAGAAGCCAGCTAGTAGACGGCGTAGATGTTTTAAAATTTAAAGACTTAACTTTAAATCGTCGCACGCGCCAAGTGTACCGAGATCAGAGGTTAATTGAGTTAACTGCTAAGGAATTTGATTTACTAGAATATTTACTGGCCCATCCGCGACAGGTAATTACCTGCGATCGGATTTTACAAGAAGTCTGGGGTTACGGCTTTATGGGCGATGCCAACATCATTGAACTTCAGATGCGCTACCTACGGCTGAAACTTGAAGCCAATAACGAAAAGTGTCTCATTCAAACTGTGAGTGGTGTCGGCTACACATTGCATGATTGAATTTGGGATGTGGCATTGAAAAGAGGCAGAGGGGAAAAAACTCTCCTTCCTTCCCCCCTTTCCAGTGTGAAGTAACGGTAAAACCCCAAAGTTTTCTATTCCAGGAAGATTTGGGGTTTTTGGCAATCTGAGTAAAAACTCATCCAACTCCGGGTTAATTATATTAGGATGCACAAAGCTGTCATCATCTAAAATCTAAAACTGCATGACCTATCTAGAAACAGCAGCGCAATTCTACCGCGAAGTTGCCGAAACCCCGCAAGTTGGACTTTGTTGTGTGCAAAGTACACCCCTGCAACTACCAGGGTTGAAAATTCCTTTGTCAATGCAGGAAATGAACTATGGTTGTGGCACCACCGTTCACCCCACTGAACTAGGAAACCAACCTACCGTGCTGTATGTAGGTGTTGGCGGTGGCTTAGAAGCGTTGCAATTTGCTTATTTTTCCCGCCATGCAGGTGCTGTAATTGCCGTTGAACCGGTTGGGGCCATGAGGGAAGCTGCTGCACGCAATCTGGAAATTGCTGCTCAAGAAAACCCGTGGTTTGACACCAGCTTTGTAGAAATCCGCGAAGGCGATGCTTTTAACCTACCCGTTGCTGATAGTACCGTCGATATCGTGGCGCAAAATTGCCTGTTCAATATTTTTGAACCAGAAGATTTAACCCGTGCTTTAAAAGAAGCCTATCGAGTATTAAAACCAGGCGGACGTTTGCAGATGAGCGATCCAATTGCTACTAGTCAAATTCCAGCACATCTTCAACAAGATGAACGACTAAGAGCCATGTGTTTATCAGGCGCACTCACATATCAAGAGTATACTGAACGGATTACAAATGCTGGCTTTGGTCAAGTTGAAATTCGCGCTCGTCGTCCTTACCGTTTACTAGATTCCCAGACTTATAATTTAGAAGAACATCTACTTTTAGAAAGTCTGGATTCCGTCTCATTTAAAGTTCCTATTCCAGAAGATGGTGCTTGTATCTTCACGGGAAAAACAGCAGTTTATGCTGGCTTGGAACCATTCTTCGACGACTCAGCAGGTCATCTACTCCAGCGTGGGATTCCCGCCGCAGTGTGTGATAAAACTGCTGCTAAACTTGCGGCTATCAACCCAGCAGAAATAATTGTCACCAATTCAACTTGGCACTATAGCGGTGGTGGTTGCTGTTAATTTTTTAAGAAAGAATTCAGGCGCCAGAAGTCAGAATTACTCTGTACGGCTGGGAATGAATGCACAATTTGAATATTTCATTAATTGCATTATTAATTCTGGATTCTGGATTATGACTTCTTCTTTATAAACCCCAAAATGTTGTTAATTAGTCTATTTATCGCCACGCTTTTTTTAGCATATTCTAATGGTGCAAATGATAACTTTAAAGGGGTCGCAACGTTGTTTGGTAGCCGAACCTGTAGCTATCAAACAGCTATTTTGTGGGCAACTTTTACAACTTTTGCTGGTGCAGTTGCAGCAACTTTTGTGGCAAGTACACTAATTAAAAACTTTTCTGGTAAAGGACTAGTGCCTGATGCGATCGCTAATTCACCAGAGTTTCATTTGGCAGTTGCGATCGCTGCTGGTTTAACTGTGCTGATAGCCACCTTCATGGGGTTTCCCATTTCCACAACTCATAGTTTAACAGGTGCGCTGGTTGGCGCTGGATTAGTTGCGATCGGACTCAAAGTTAATTTTGCAGCTTTGGGAACTTCTTTTATTTTGCCTCTATTACTCAGTCCAATTATTGCTATTCCTTTGGGAGCAGGAATTTACAGTTTATATAACTATATAATTCCAAAATGGAATCTAGCAATAAATCAAAAAATAATTGATACTTGCCATTTTCTCAGCGCTGGAATTGTCAGTTTTGCTAGAGGATTAAATGATACTCCCAAGATTTTTTCACTCATTCTAGTTATTGAGTATTTTTCGATTCAGGGAGGAATGATCACGATTGCGATCGCAATGGCACTCGGCGGTTTAATCAACTCCCAAAAAGTTGCAGTAACCATGAGTGAAAAGATTACCTCATTGAATCATACTCAGGGCTTATCAGCAAATATAGTAACTGGAATTCTGGTAATCGCAGCTAGTCAGTTTGGGCTTCCGGTTTCTACCACTCACGTTTCAGTTGGTTCTATTTTTGGAGTAGGGTTGACTAGCAAAAAAGCCAATCTAAGTGTTTTTTATCAGATACTATTATCGTGGATTTTAACTTTGCCTACTGCTGCAATTATTAGTGCAATAACCTACAGATTATTGCAAGGTTAGAAGAATTGAATATATTTTCGCCATATTTAAAGAGTAACTAATGCAAACTCAATCTAAAGTTACACCATTTAAAAACAAACTCAATTATCCTTTTACGAAAAAGGGAATCACTGTTTTACAAATTAATCTAGGTAAGCGTTGTAACCTTGCTTGTACACACTGTCATGTCGAAGCCGGCCCAAAACGTACAGAAGAACTTTCTCCGGAAGTTTGCGAACAATTGATTTCGCTAATCCATAAATTTCCTGAAATTAAAATTGTGGATTTAACTGGTGGCGCACCAGAAATGAATTATGGATTTAAGCCATTGGTAGAAGCAGCAAAAGCAGCTGATAAACAGGTAATTGTCCGGTCTAATTTGACCATTTATTTTGAAGATGGATTTGCTGATTTACCAGAATACTTTGCTCAACACCAAATAAGAGTTGTGGCTTCCCTACCCTGCTATCTAGCAGATAATGTTGATAAAATGCGCGGTGCTGGTGTTTTTGATAGTTCAGTCAAAGCTTTGCAGTGGCTTAACCAACTTGGCTATGGTAAAGAGCCAAATTTAATTTTGGACTTGGTATTTAATCCCCAGTTACCCACGAATGAAAATTTTTCCTTAGCTCCCGAACAGACTAACCTAGAACGAGATTACAAAATGTTCTTACAAGAACATTTTAATATTGTGTTTAGTAACCTCTTCACCATTACCAACCTACCAGTTGGTAGAACCAAAATGCATTTAGAACGGAGAAAACTGTACACTAGCTATTTGCAGTTTTTAGAATCGCATTTTAATCCTGACACAGTTGAACATTTAATGTGCCGCGATGAACTCTCAATTGACTATCTAGGCAATGTATATGATTGCGATTTTAACCAAATGATGAATTTGCCTGCAAAAAATCGCAATGGTGAAGCTTTAACGATTAGCAAACTATTAGAAGCTGACAGTTTAGACCTGATTAGTGAGATACAAACTGCTGCTTATTGCTATGGTTGTACAGCTGGATGTGGTTCTAGTTGTGGTGGTGCTTTGCTCTAAAGGCAAATAAAATAGCGTAGCCAACTCATTTTTTAAGACTCTTTTATAAATCTAATACCATTTCTTTGTGAGGTCGCGCCAAATCTCTTAAATTATTATTTCTTGGCGTACTTGGCGCTCTTGGCGGTTCGATAAATGAAACTTTTTGGTCATTTTTGCGTAAGTTCTATCTTAAAATTAAAGAAAATTTTATAATAGTATTTTCACACTGCTGAGTTAAAGGAGACTGTGACCACTACATTACACTGGCAGGAACGGGTTGGTAATCAAAGAGATTGGGTTTGGCGCGGCTGGCAAACACGCTACACTTACATTCGCCCTAGCCCAAATCAGCACAATACAATACCACTAATATTGCTACATGGCTTTGGCGCTTCTATTGGTCATTGGCGACATAATTTGGAAGTATTGGGTGAGCATCATACAGTGTATGCCATCGATATGCTGGGTTTTGGCGCTTCTGAAAAAGCCGCAGCTAATTACAGCATCGAACTCTGGGTTGAGCAGGTTTACGATTTCTGGAAAACATTTATCCGTCAACCAGCGATTTTGGTGGGCAATTCTAACGGTTCACTGATTTCTATGGCCGCCGCCGCTACTCATCCCGATATGGTGTTGGGTATGGTGATGATGAGTTTACCCGACCCTTCACTAGAGCAAGAAGCAATTCCACTTGTACTGCAACCAGTTGTCAGAGCAATTAAAAATATTGTCGCTTCGCCGTTGATTCTTAAACCTGTATTTAACTTCGTGCGCCGTCCTGGGGTGCTGCGTCGCTGGGCTAGTCTTGCCTACGCTAGCCCAGAGGCGATTACCGATGAACTCATAGAAATTCTAGCAGGGCCTCCCCAAGATAGAGGTTCCGCCAGAGCTTTCAGTGCTTTGTTCAAAGCTACCCTTGGAATTAACTTTAGTCCCAGTGTCAAGAAAGTATTACCAACCTTAACAATTCCCATGTTATTAATTTGGGGACAAAAGGATCGGTTTGTTCCCCCAGCCCTGGCTAGTCAATTTGCCCAGTACAACGAGAAATTGGAAGTGTTGAACTTAGAAAATGTTGGTCATTGTCCCCATGATGAATGTCCTGAACAAGTCAACCAAGCTATTTTAGATTGGATTGGGAGGTGGGTTAGCGTAGGCGTAGCCCGCCATAGGCATCGCAGCCACTATTGAATTTTGAATTGCTTAACACCTAGCCAATCGTGGCTTGGTTAGTGTCAACATCTGTAGCCCCACTAACAGAACGAGCTACAGAAACCATTTTGTTGAGAATTTCTTGACTGGGAACTTTACCTTTCAACACCACAGTGCTACCAGTCTGAGCAACCCAAAGGGTATCAACATCATCGAGTTGGGGGTCTTGATCAAATGCCAATGCTACCCGCTTTGCCAAACCACTTTGGTCATATTCACCGCTTAATCCCACACGTTCTGGGGGAATTGATTGAGTAGCAGTAGGAGCATCATTAGTATTAGGAGCTTGTGCTATCGACTGTGCAGTAGGATTTACTTGTGCATTTTGAGGTTTTTCCATCCCAAATAATCTTTGTAACCAACCCATAAAAACTTTTCTCCTAATTCTCGGTTTATCAAATCTGAGTATAAAAGCTTCACAAAAATGCCGCATCTGCCTAAGAAAAGAGATGCATTTAATGAAATCCCTCCTTGCAGGATGATTTTTGCTCAATTTTTTATTTCTAGAGAATGCAATGAGTGCAGCTATTGAGTTTACAATAAAAGGTCGCACTGACAATTAGTGCAGTAGTACGCTACGACAGAAAAAACCTACATTTGACAAAATGTCAAGAGTTTGTAACTCAAGGAATTTTGATTGAATAAGTGAATTCTGCCAAGCGGTACTAGAATCTGCGTTCCTCAAATCCTGTGCTAGCCTCTGTTGGCGAAGATGAAACATACCCTTTCAGTTCTCGTAGAAGATGAGGCGGGTGTTCTTTCCCGCATTTCTGGTTTATTCGCCCGTCGCGGCTTTAATATTGAAAGCCTTGCTGTTGGCCCTGCTGAACAAGGAGGAGTCTCTCGAATTACGATGGTTGTACCTGGTGACGATCGCGTTATCGAGCAACTCACTAAGCAACTATACAAGTTAGTCAATGTCCTTAAGGTACAGGATATTACCGAAACTCCTTGTGTAGAGCGGGAATTGATGCTCTTGAAGGTGAATGCTAGTACCAGCAATCGTTCAGAAGTGATCGAACTGTCTCAGATTTTCCGGGCGCGAGTCGTGGACGTGGCGGAAGATTCTCTCACCTTAGAAGTTGTAGGAGATCCAGGTAAAATGGTAGCGATCGTGCAGGTGTTGCAAAAATTTGGTTTGAGAGAAGTCGCCCGCACTGGCAAAGTTGCCCTGACTCGTGAATCGGGTGTGAATACAGAGTTACTCAAGTCTTTGGAAGCAAAAGTTTAGTTAGGAACATCAGAACCCCTCCCCCAGTCCCCACTTTTCGAGGATTGGGGGGATCTTCTGGGGTCAACCCAATTAAAAATGTAAAATTAAAAATTAAAGAATTATTTTTAATTATCAATTTTTAATTGGAACACAGTGGGGCCTTGTACCCAGAATTAATTAAAACTGGTCATCGTAACAATGACTGATTAGGCGTTAACTGGCTCTCAAAACGGCTGTAAACAACTTGGGTTGGATACCAAGAAGAAAACCAGTACAAATCTTGAATAACTTTGCAATAACTACTCTCATCTACTAATTCAAAGTGAACCAGACCTAAATTATTAAATCCAACTACTTCTCGCCCCTCCTGAACCCAACGAAATTTCCAAAACATCAGGGGTTGTAACCATTTCCATTTGGCATTTTCGGCTCGTTTCCAGGGAGCTATCAACGATGATATATCTGCTCCAAAGCCAGAAGTCTGAACGCTGTTTCGAGGTACCCACTCCAACACACAATGCCACTCAGAGTTAGTCAGTAACTGGCGATTATGGTGTAATTGTTTATCCGAAATTTCTACCATATTAGGTGGATCAATCCAACCTATCCAATGTCGCACTTTTTCTGGTAGTAGCCAATGTTTCAATCGTGTATGAATGAGCCTTGTCAAAATTTCTTCATTCTTCAATGCACTAGCGGTTAATTGCACTAAGACAGACTGTAATTTGGAATGAGTGCGTGCATAAGACAAGTGAGCAACAGAACTGTAGTGAATATCTCCTGATAGAATAACAACTTGTTGACGTTCCTCAAACAAAGTAGTTAGAAATTTCGCCAGTGCTTCAACATTAATGTTCCAGGCATCTCCAACATCAGTTGAAAAAACTTTCTCCTGTTGTAAATTCCAATGGTGAATCCAATCAATCACTTGTAGTCCGAATACATTCGTGGGCGCAATCACAAATGTAGTTTGAATTTGAGTTTGTTCAGCTATTTCTTGTAAAGGTAAAACTAGTTGTTGCTCAAAGGCTTTTGGACACAGCAGCATCGGTGGTGCAATTGGTTTTTGATCAGCTGGATAACCTCGCCAAGTTCGCGTGTCCAGCACAATTACTTCATAGCAATCGCTCCTGACTATGTAGTTCCAGGTGATTGCTTCAGGATGTCGATCCAGAATGAACACTGCACCATCTCGAACTAAAATCGGTAAGTCTGTGTGGGGATCGTTAGCTGGCATACCTACATAATGAGCGATCGCCTCATCAGCCTTTGCATCTCTCCCTTTAGAAGCTGACCAAGCTTGTGCAGCCGCCAACAGCTTTTCACCGGATTTACCTGCTGCAAATTGCTCAGGCGTATTGCCCCAACCTTGAAACACCGTGTAAGCTAACAAGGCATTTTGGACTATTCTTCGTCCTAAAGGATGTCCTAGCACTCGCAAACACCAAGCTTGGTTTAGGTTCCAGTCATCAGTAACATCATGGTCATCAAAGATAGTGTACATGGGAATATTGGCAAGGGCGCGGCGCACTTTCCCAAGGGTATAAATGAATTGGCGCAAGTGCCGGACTTGTCGGTTCCAGTTCTTGATAGTTTTCTTTTTGTGCGTTACTTGGTGTCCTTTGGGAAATGCGGCTGGCCAACACACTGGCGACCAAGCTAGTAAATAAGTAGCGTAATATTCACCCAGACTGAAAAGATGACTGTTAACTTTCTCAGCTTTATTATGTAATCCTGCGGTCAATCCAGCTTGATTTGTCGCCACATCAGCTCGCTCTCCAGGAGGTAGTTGCTGGGGAGTGTAGTATATTCCATTCACAGGAAGTTGTTCTTCCCAACCTAAAAGGGCATCACCAAGTGTACTGGCAACCCACAGCGATGGTTCTGCTACATCGTCGCCGTAAATTTGATCTCCGGTGAGGAATAGCTGGTGGGGGCGATGTTGCGGTTGATTTGCTTTTGCTTCAATCAAATTGTCGAGAATCGGCAGTGCATCAAACCCATGACCATGAGGTTTACGGCAGGAAGCATGAATAATTTGCAAATCTTGCAGACGGTTTGGCGGCAAAACAAAGGTTGGTTTTTGATGCTCAAAGTAGCTGATGCTGACTGTAGGAGAGGAGTTTGAGCATAATGCTTGTTGCATTTGCAGGCAATGATGAGCGAGAGTAAATTGGAGGTCGTATGCATATATGCGGTTACTAGTTAAACGATGCTCCTCCATAGACCGAGCTGTTATAGCTGCAATGTGAAGATACTTGCCCAAAGCGACGGTAGAGCGTTGCCCCTCTAATAAGCAATTTCCTAGTGCTTTACCATCATTTGTTGTGCCATAAACCTTGAGTTCTACCTGACAAGACTGTTTTAGTGCCACCCATACCGTCACTGACTTCGGTTCAGTATGTTTTAGAATTGGCCCCGCCAAAATCAACGGTAGTTCTTGTATAAACTCGCCTCCAGCTTGGTACTTCATTAAATTTAGACATCAATTCCCATCTGTTTCACTCTATCAGTCGATAGAGCAGTCGATTGTAGTCTAAATAATAAAGAATGGACGAGATAATTTAAAGTTTTGAGCGCTGGAAGCCAGCGCTCAGACTTTTGTGAATCTTACAAGAATTATTCTTTTGGCGTTGCTGAATTGAAGTATGAATCTGGATGTAGAGACGGAGCAGTGCTACGTCTCTAAAAGGATTTTGGTATTATGCAAAATCATTTTCATACATGGAATCAGCAACACCATTCTTTTAATTAATTCCGAGCGATACCTTCTTGACGCGCTGCTTGTTGTACAGCAGCAGCAACAGCAGTAACGACGCGCTCATCAAAGACGGAAGGGATAATGTGTTCCCGATCCAAGTCTGAAGGCTTAACTAAAGAAGCGATCGCACTTGCAGCTTCTAGGTACATTGTGGTGGTAATTGTCTGGGCCCGACAATCTAAAGCACCACGGAATACCCCAGGAAAAGCTAAAACGTTATTAATTTGATTTGGGTAATCACTGCGACCGGTAGCAATCACAGCTACATCTTTGCTGATTAATTCTGGCTGAATTTCTGGAATCGGATTTGCCATTGCAAAGACAATTGGATCTTTCGCCATCGATTGCACCATTTCTGGTGTTAAAACTCCCGGTGCGCTGACTCCAATAAACACATCTACCCCTTGCATTGCACCCGCTAATGTACCCTGCGCTTTCACGGCAAATTCCAGTTTTTCTTCTGTTAAATCGGTACGACTGGTTGAGATAATTCCTTTAGAGTCGCACATCCAGATTTTTTCTGCCCCAGCTTTCCTCAGTAACCGAGCGATCGCCACTCCAGCCGCCCCAGCACCATTAATCACGATGCGGATTTCCGCCATTGATTTATGTACCAGCTTTAGAGAATTAAACAATGCTGCCAAGGTGACAATTGCTGTACCATGCTGGTCATCGTGAAAAACGGGGATATCTAACTCTTGGCGTAATCTTCTTTCAATTTCAAAGCAGCGAGGTGCAGCGATATCCTCTAAATTCACACCCCCAAAAACTGGCGCGATATTCTTGACTGTCTGGATAATTTCTTCTGTATCTTGGGTGGCCAAACAAATGGGAAAAGCATCTAGCCCAGCAAACTCCTTGAATAGCATTGCTTTGCCTTCCATGACTGGTAAGGCTGCTCCTGGGCCGAGATTTCCCAATCCTAAAACGGCGCTACCATCGGTAACAATGGCAACAGTATTTTGTTTGATGGTTAACTTGTAAACTTCCTCTGGATCTTGAGCGATCGCAGTACAAATCCGACCAACTCCGGGTGTGTAAGCCATTGCTAAATCAGACACACTTTTTAAGGGAATTCTGCTAGTAATGCTGATTTTGCCACCGCGATGTAAATTAAAGGTGCGATCGTAGACGCTGAGTAACTTGATGTCTGGCAATGCTTTGACTGCTTGCACAATGGTTTCAGCGTGTTCAGTACTAGCAGCATCTACAGTCAGATCACGGGTGGATTCTTTGCGGGTTTGCTCGATTAAATCAATTTGACCAAGATTACCGCCAGTAGTTGCGATCGCCTGGGTTATCGATGCCAACATCCCTACACGATTGGGAATCTGCAAGCGCAGTGTCAAACTAAAACTAGAATTAGGAGTTAGGTTTGCCATGTTGATTTTGGATTTTAAGTTTTAGATTTTATATTGAATTGAGACAAAAACTAAAATTTGAGAGATGTAGTCAGTGAAAATACAATGAATATTAACTCTGAAGAGAACGTCAGTACTTAGTTTACTCACTGCTTAAAGTTTTGATAATTATTTTTATTTATACCAATGCATTTACTAATATAGATGAGTAACAATTTAGTAATTGTACCCAAATACACCAGATATTTTTTTTAAATTTTATCTGTGTAAATTTTTATATAAAAAAAGCGCCCTCTAGATAGAGAGCGCGGTGAATTTTAAATTACAATTAACCGTGAATTACGGGTGCAAACATTGCCAGAGGTACTGCTTCACCAGCCGCCAAATCCAGGAGGAAGTTGTGAGCATTGCGCTCGTGCATCACTTCTATACCCAAATTGGCACGGTTTGTCATATCTCCTGTGATTAGTGAGGTGACAGCTAACCACAAACCCGGAAATACTTTACTTTTAATCACACCATCTACATCTGCCACCAGTGGCAAATATTCCCTATTCTGCAAACAGAACCAGTCAAGTTTATTTTCTAAAGTCTGCCAAACGATATATTCCTGCACTCCGTTGCGGCGGTAAGCGCGTTTTTTGTCGTACAAATCAATCGATGCACTACTGGATGCTATTTCTGCTACTAATTCTGGTACGCCTTCTACGTAATCATCTTCACTGATTTGTGCCTGTCCCTTGGCTGGTTTATCTATTAACAGCAAAACATCAGGTTGTGGTTCATTGTCTAAATCTAAGCGCACGGTAGCATTATCGCCTAGCTCTACCCCTGGAGTAGAAATTTTGTAATTTCCTAACCAAACAATTAAGTTTCCATGAGGTAAACCATGACTTCTAAAACGTAGGGGTGATGCCACGTAGACGACTCCTTCGATTAATTCTGCTTTTTTATTAGGCATTGCTTTATAACGACGCTCGAATTCGTGGCGGGTTAAGCGATCGCCACTTTCTAAAGGAGGAATAAAAGCGCTATTATTTAAGCCATGTTCCACAGAAGCAGCCATTACCTAATTCCTCATCCGTAGGAGTTGTAGCTTGAATTTAACATAGTGGAGCGCAAGGTTTTAAACAAGACCCCAATATGGCATCTAGGCCTTTTCGATGCAAATTTAGCATTAATCGCAAGGCTTACCAAATAGCAGCTAGAATCAATCTCTCTGGTTTAAGCTTCTATAACTAGTAAACCAAGCGATTGCCATATAATAATTAGGATAAAATATCAATAAGCTACAAAAATGACCCTGTTTCTTTCAGCTAGAGAAGCTTATCGACAACAGCAAAATACTACTCCAACCTCTGAAGCTACAAAAATCAACTCATATAACACTGGATATCAAGCAGTGTTGGACGATCCAAAACAACAAAGTCGGGGTTACGAAAACGTTATAGCTTTCCCAACAGGTATTAACTTGCTAGTGTCACAATTTGACTTAGCTGAGGATTTAATTCTTGAGACAAATTTCTATAATCTTCCCTTCATGGCATTTAGTTTTGCAATTATTAGTAATTATACGTCAGAAATAATACCTGTTGGACATAATTGTACGGCAACATATTTTGATTTCGATGAGGGGATTCCTGGTAATGGAGTTTATTTACGCGCAGGTCAACACATTCTGCACGTAGAAGTTGGAATCAACCCCCAACAATTTTTTTGCAGACATGAAGTTAGTGGCTTAGACTTCCTACCCAAATCACTCCAGTTGTATCTAGAAACTGATAATATATCTTTTCTTAACTACTTTCGTATCGGGCAAACTACTCCCGAAATGCAAATTATTTTGCATCAAATAGTTAATTGTCCCTTTCACGGCTTGATTAAAGAGATTTACTTGCAAGCAAAATGCTTAGAATTAATGGCGCTGAAGTTGGAACCCGATACAGCAGGGGAACGGGAACTGATGCGATCGCGCATTTTGCGAACAGATGATATTAACCGAGTTTACCACGCCAGAGAAATTTTAATCCGCGATTTTGACAATCCCCCCTCGTTGCTAGAATTGGCGCGACAAGTAGGTTTAAACGATTACAAGCTCAAAATCGGGTTCCGCCAGGTTTTTAACACAACAGTATTTGGCTATTTGTATGCTCACCGGATGGAGAAAGCCAGAAAACTAATTATGAGTCAACAAATGACCATAAAACAGATAGCTAAGATCGTGGGTTACGAATGTCCTAGTCGCTTCGCTGTGGCTTTTAAAAAGCGCTTTGGCATCCAACCAAGTCAATACTTAGATAGATTTATTGTTGCAAAAAACACCTAAAAAAATCCGTTTCGGCATATACCTTGATAAGATTTCTCGCAACAAATTCCCCTATGCTGTTGATAATAAATCCTAATTAAAGATTGGTGTAATCTGGGATACTACGGTGTGTGGGAAGAAAATGAGCAAGCGAATATTTAAAATCTTCAGTTGCAGACTGGAGTGGCTGTTGGTACTTTTAACAGTTTTGGTGGTTCAGCCAACCAAAGCGCAAGATATTCCTAAATCTGATTCATTGGTTAATCGGCTTAAGCGACTAAGTGAGGTAAAACCCGCTATTAGCAGCACCCAAATGTTACTGGTACAGTCGCCAGCACCATTAACTGAAGTTGTGCAAGTTACGTCAGTTAAGGCAAATCCCACTGATAAGGGTGTGGAGGTGATTTTACAGACTACCAAAGGGGAACAGTTGCAACTAGTCAATCATAGTGCTGGTAGCAATTTCATCACTGATATTCCCAATGCTCAACTACGCCTACCATCGGGTGATGCGTTCACATTCCGTTCTGAAAAACCAATTGCGGGTGTAACTGAGATAACAGTTACTAACTTTGATGCCAATACTATCCGAGTGACAGTGATTGGTGAGGGGAGTGTACCAACAGTCGAGTTGTTTGATAGTCCGAATGAGGGTCTTATCTTCTCTGTGACTAGTGCAGCATCGTTGGCCCAACAACAACCGCAAATTCAACCAACTCCTGAACAACAAAAGCCAGAGAATCAAGCACAGCCAAAACCATCAGCTGCGGGTGATGAACCAATCGAGTTGGTAGTAACGGGTGAACAAGACGGATATAGTGTACCAGATAGTACAACTGCGACAAAAACTGATACTCCTCAACGTGACATTCCGCAGTCAATTCAAGTTATCCCCCAACAAGTCATCAAAGATCAGCAAATCACGCGGATTAGCGATGCTGTACGTAATGTCAGTGGCGTGACTTTGCAAGGGGGGTATGCTGGGGCTACGGATAATTACAACATTCGGGGATTTACAACCTATGACAACTTGAGAAATGGTTTTTCCGCTCAGGATAACTTTGTGAATCCGACTAACATTGAGCGGATCGAAGTTCTCAAAGGCCCGGCTTCAGTGCTATATGGACAGTTTGAGCCGGGAGGTGTGGTGAATTACATTACTAAACAACCACTCAGCGAGCCTTACTACTCTGCTGAATTTACAGCCGGAAGTTTTAGCACTTATCGGCCCTCCATTGATATTTCCGGGCCGCTTAATTCAGACAAAACGTTGCTGTACCGTCTGAATGCTGCATACGAAAACTCTGGTAGTTTTATCGATTTTGGTAATCAGGAAGTATTAGCGATCGCACCAGCACTGAGCTACAAAATTGGTGATGCGACAACATTGACGCTGGAGTATGAATATCTCAAACTCGATCGCACCTATTATGATGGTCTTCCGCCCGATCCAATCGTTTTTCAAGCTCCTATCAGTCGTTTTTTGGGGGAACCAGGCGATCGTTTCTCCGAAGAGACACACTCTGTATTTCTGAATGTCAATCATCACTTCAGTGAAAACATCCGGCTTCGCAGTGGCTTTTCAGTTACGCTTGATGATTCTGAAGAGTCAGAGTTTCGCCCGAATAGCATTGATGCAGATGGTACCGTCCAGCGAAGGTTTGCTGCTGGCCCTGGTTATTTACAAAACTACTCTCTGCAAAACGACCTAATCGGTAATTTCAGTACGGGTTCCATCCAACATCAAGTTCTTGTGGGGTTGGAGTGGAATAAATATATCTATGGCTACGATTATCTGCGAAGTTCTACTTCAGTGACTCCCAGTATTGATTTATTCAATCCTGTGTATGGCGCTTCCCAGCCATCAGAGTTTGATGAGGCAGCATCAAGGGATCGTTTTGAGCGCAATACGATCGCTCTTTATCTGCAAGATCAAGTGACGTTGCTGCCAAATCTAAAACTATTGGTGGGCGGCAGGTATGACTTTATTCATCGCAAAAATCGCTCTCAATCGCTGGATTCTTTCGGTAGAGAGCCGATTGATGATGCTACAGTTGAACGGCTTTATGATGAAGCATTTTCCCCTCGCGTTGGCATTGTTTATCAGCCTCTACCGCCAATTTCTATTTACGCTAGCTACAGCCGCTCGTTTAATCCTAGTTCTTCGCAGACAGTAGATAGAACTCAACTGCCACCAGAACGCGGCACTCAGTATGAAGTCGGAGTCAAAACGGAACTGATTAAAGACAGGCTATCCGCTACCTTTGCCGCATACAATATCACCAAGCAAAATGTCGCTACAACCGATCCTAGTAACTCTGACTATTCCATCCCGATAGGAGAGGTGAAAAGTCGCGGTTTGGAATTTGACGTTTCTGGACAGATTCTACCAGGCTGGAATGTGATTGCATCCTACTTCGTCAACGACGCATTTGTAAGTGTAGGTGACGAAAATAATCCTGTAGGTGAATCTCTTGTAAATGCTCCCGGTACTGGTGGTAGTCTGTGGACGAGCTATGAAATTCAAAGCGGTGGTATGAGAGGATTAGGGTTTGGTGGGGGAGTATTTTACACGGGCGATCGCGAAGCCACACTTCCCAACACGTTCAAAATCCCCTCTTACGTCCGCGCTGATGCCACCATTTTCTACAAACGCGATAACTGGCGGTTTGGACTGAACTTTAAAAATCTTTTTAATACTCAGTATTACGATTCTCAGGGCTACTATCTGCGTCCTGGAGCGCCGTTGACTGTTCTAGGGACGGTTTCTGTGGAGTTTTGACCCTACCCTAACCCTCACCGAGGCTCGCGCTTCGGCACTGTAATTCTTCCCCCAATCCATCGGCAGGATAAAAGGGGGTAAAAAATCTAACTTGCTCTGGTGGGAATTATGAACCGAAAAAAAATACACGATATCGTTTTTTACCTGCACCAATATATCGGTTTTATTGTTGGACTGGTGCTGCTTATTGTTGGCTTAACAGGTAGCCTGTTAGTTTTTGAGCAAGATTTCGATCGCTTTATGATTACTCAAAAGTATGGACAGATTACTCCCCAACAGGTGCAGTTATCTCCAGAGTCTGTGCTGAATACAATTGAAGCGAAGTATGCTGCGCGAAGTGATCTCCATCTTTTTCGTATTTATTTACCAGATACTTCTTCTTCTCCTTACGTGGGGCAGTTGTCATCAACTGATGAGCAAAGGATAGAGGTTTTTGTCAACCCTTATACAGGCAAAATTATCGGTGAGCGTATATCGGATAACACTCTAATAGGTATGCTCCTCAAACTGCACGTTAGCTTAATGGCAGGCGAAACTGGAACTATGTTTGTTGGCATTGCTGCCTTTCTAATGTGTATCCTCACCGTCACAGGTTTAGTTCTCTGGCCTGGTTGGCGTAAGCTAATTATCGGCTTCAAAGTTAAGTTTGATGCTCATCCCAAGCGGGTGAACTTCGATATTCACAAAGTGGCTGGCATTGTCAGTGTGGTTTTTTTATTCTTTACTGGCTTTACGGGCTTTTGCTGGAATTTCTACGATTTGACTGAACCAATCATTTACGCTGTTACATTCACCTCAAAACCATCCGAGCTATTATCCAAGCCAATTCCTGGTAAATCGGCTTTCGGACTGACAGAACAATTGAAAATTGCCGATGCTGCCTTACCTGGTGCTGTTACTAAAAGCATTTACTTGCCTGGTAAACCAGAAGATGCTTTACAAATTCGTATGAAGCTACCGCAGGAAAGTTCAGATTACGGTGATAGTAATGTTTATCTCGATCAGTATAGTGGTAAGGTTTTGCGAGTTGATAATGCTTTAAAGATGCGGTTGGGCGATCGCGTCCTCAATTTTTTTGTACCTCTGCACTACGGAACTTTTGGTGGCTTACCAACCCGCATACTCTATGTATTTGTCGGACTTGCACCATTGATTTTGTTCGTTACTGGCTTTGTGATGTGGAAGCATCGCTATAAAACAAAATCTAATACAGGATTTATTAAACGTTCTGTTTTAAAATAATTACAACAAAAAAGCGCCCCCCATTTCTGGGGGCGCTTTTTATTTAGCTAAATCTTCAGAATTAACCGTTGATAGCAGGAGCAGTCAGAGCAACAGGAGTAATTTCACCAGCAGCTAAGTCTAAGGGGAAGTTGTGAGCGTTGCGCTCGTGCATTACTTCCATACCTAAGTTGGCACGGTTGATTACGTCTGCCCAGGTGCTGATAACGCGACCTTGAGAGTCAATTACTGATTGGTTGAAGTTGAAACCGTTCAGGTTGAATGCCATCGTGCTGATACCCAAAGCGGTGAACCAGATACCGACGACAGGCCAAGCTGCTAGGAAGAAGTGCAGTGAACGGCTGTTGTTGAAGGAAGCGTATTGGAAGATCAAACGACCGAAGTAGCCGTGGGCTGCAACGATGTTGTAGGTTTCTTCTTCTTGACCGAACTTGTAACCGTAGTTTTGTGATTCGGTTTCGGTGGTTTCACGCACCAAAGAAGAGGTAACCAAGGAACCGTGCATTGCAGAGAACAAGGAACCGCCGAATACACCAGCCACACCTAACATGTGGAAGGGGTGCATCAAGATGTTATGTTCTGCTTGGAACACAATCATGAAGTTGAAGGTTCCAGAGATACCCAAAGGCATACCATCAGAGAATGAACCTTGACCGATTGGGTAGATCAAGAATACTGCGGTAGCGGAAGCCAAAGGTGCGCTGTAAGCTACGCAAATCCAAGGACGCATACCTAAGCGGTAGGAAAGTTCCCACTGACGACCCAGGTAGCAAGCGCAACCGAGCAAGAAGTGGAAAATTACCAATTGGTAAGGGCCACCGTTGTACAACCACTCATCTAAGGAAGCAGCTTCCCAAATGGGGTAGAAGTGCAAGCCGATAGCGTTAGAGGAAGGAACAACTGCACCAGAGATGATGTTGTTTCCGTAGATCAATGAACCTGCAACAGGTTCACGGATACCGTCGATGTCTACTGGAGGTGCTGCGATGAAAGCGATTACGAAGCAAACAGTAGCAGCTAGCAGGGTTGGGATCATGAGTACACCAAACCAACCGATGTAAATACGATTGTCGGTGCTTGTGATCCACTCGCAAAAGCGATCCCATACGTTGGCGTCAGAGCGCCGTTGTAAGGTTGTGGTCATTGTTTTATAAGTGCTATGGGTTGTCAAATATGGAACAAGCAAGATTTATTTTGCCTGTTGAAATACAGTCTACATGAATTTACTTTGACGCGATCTCTGACTTAATATTCTGTAACAAAATACTTTAACAAGCTCATCGAACTGTAAAGTTTTCCTACTAGAAACAATAGTCATAAAAGTAATGGATTAAGGCGTTCTAAGGCGTTTCAACACTGAACTAGCTATAACTTTCAATGAGGCGATCGCTTAGTTAACTTTCTTTACATTTCTTTACAAAGAGTCTGTGAGAAAAATTTTGAGTTTTGTTGATTTGTAAAGAAATAATAAGTTGTAAGTTGTCTTATGTTTTATCAAAAATCAAAGTAAATGTAGGGCAAACTGCCTTCAGGAGCTAATAACCAAACAGCGTAGAAACATAGGGGAACGAAAACAAGCTTAAGAGGCCAGTTAAACTCTAACTTCAGTATTCGGTTGAAGGTATAGACTACAGCCATAAGGGCAGCTATGGCTATAAGTACGCAAGCGAGTTGAGATTGGCTCATATTTAAGGCTTCTACATAGACTTTTTCAGCAAACTGGGCGTCAGCCGGATAACCCCAAAGATGGCGAATTACTAAAGAAGAGTCTTGGAGATTAGGTAGGCGGAACCAAATCCAAGAGGTAAAAACCATCAGTTGAGTTAATAACCAAGCGACAAAGATACCCAGAGGATTTTGCCAGAATTGTTCTAGATTTTCAAAGCGATCGCTCATACTATCTGTAAGTCGATGAACCACCAAGGCTAAACCGTGGAATATGCCCCAAACTACATAACCTAAAGCAGCACCGTGCCAGATACCAGCGATTAGCATCACAATAAATAAATTCCAGCAGGTACGGACTAAACCCCGACGGGAACCACCCAAAGGAAAGTAGATATAGTTACGTAGCCAATCTCCTAGAGTGATATGCCAGCGCCGCCAAAATTCGGAAATATTGGTGCTGAAGTAGGGAAAATCGAAATTTTCAGGTAGAACCAAGCCAAAAAGCATCGCACTACCACGGGCGATGTCTACGTAACCGTTGAAATCTAGATATAATTGCAAACCGTAGGCGAATGTAGCTAACCAGAGATCGATACTACCCGCCCGTTGTAGATTACCAAAACATAAATCGACGAAAATACCAAGGTGGTCTGCAAAAATACCTTTTTTGACTGCGCCTCTAGCAATCAACCACAGTGCTTCAGCAACTCTATCGCTATTGGGTAAGTTTAATGTATTGAATTGATTTGCTAAGTTGTGGTAGCGCGTAATCGGCCCTGAAATCAGTTTTACAAAGAATAATTTGTAGGTAGCAAATTTGAGAAACTGATCGGTAGCAGGCGCACCACGATAAACATCTATTAAATAAGCAATGCATTCAAAGGTAAAAAATGAAATCCCTAAAGGTGCAATTAATTTAAAAGAGCTATCGGGTGAGTTTGTTTGCACATTAAAAACAAACTTGAATAAAGGAGTAAAATACTTATAACCTAATAATAGTAAAACATTTAGAACTATCCCCAGCCACAACACTTTTAAACGGCGGCGATTCCAGTCACCTTGGGCAAATTGCCACTCTTCATTAGAAATTTGCCAGTCAAGAGAATGTTTTCCTGGTGAAGTATTTTTACCAATCTCTAGCCCTACACGGAAATTAATATACGTCAATGCTAATAGTAATGGTATGTACTGGATCTGCAAAGATGCGTAGAAAACCAAGCTGGCAATTAGCAGCGTCCATAATCGCAATTTCTGTTGTGCTAAAGACCAATAAATTCCTAGTACACTCAACAAGAACAGCCCATAAAAAATTGATATAAAGTTCATTTTTTAGTTATTTGTCATTTGTCATTTGTTATTTGTGATTGGGCATTGGGAATATGTTCCCCTGCTCCCTCATCTCCCTACTTCACTGGCCAGGGAATCATCGGATCATTAGCCAGCTTTTTGGAAACTTCGTATGCTCCAAAGCGGTTGAGGTGGCTGGGATCGGAGAAGTAATCATTTGCTTTTGGCCACTGTTGACTCAAATCTCGATAAATAAAGTTGGGACTAGTAGCTAGACGCAACATATATTGCTGAAATTGTTGCTCATATTGTCTACGCACTGGATCTAAATAATCTTCTGTAAGAGGCATGTTGACAAACACTAAGGAAATTTTCTGAGCCTGGGTAAACTGAAGCACTTCTTGAAACGCAGCATCTTGCTGTCCTTCTATTTGGAAAGATTTATAGTCGTTGTCGTAATTTCCGGGAACTCTAGAATGTTTTTGATAGTATCTTGCAGGATTGAAGCGAATTGACAAAGGTAGAAAGCCATCAAAATCAACTGCTTGCTGGGAAGTACTTTCATCTGAAGTACCGTCTGTTAGCTGTTTTTGCGATCCAACCGTCTGATTGCGACCACTCATAAGCAGTTGTTTTTGCAGTAAACTTTTAATTTGGTCGCGGTTTGAATAGCTAGCAGAAAGAGATGCTAGAGCCTGATTTAATGACTGATTCACAGCCTCATAGGCGCTAATTTCCGGCTTTTCTTCTTTTATCTTTTCTTCTGCCGAATTTACCTTATTTTCGGGTAAATCGCTGCTATTAGCATTTGTTGGGGCTTTTTGGAATGCTTGTTTATAACCAGCTGATGTAGCGATTGATTTAAAGGTAATATCCTCACGTCCACCGTTAAAGGCACGGGCCCCATCTGCCCAGATAATTATTTTAGGCAGTTCTGATGGTTCCAATACGTGGCGAATCACAAAGTCTACAACTTGTGCAGTAGCACCGTTGATCCCAAAGTTAAATACATCAAGATTTGGATAGCCTTGAGTCGCTAAAGCTTTAGAAAGTGCTGCGGGATCTACTCCCCTGAGAGCGCGGGAGGAGCCAATAATCAACACATCTGGCGGAGTACCAGTTCTAGCTAAACGCTGTTTATACAGTGCTAGTTGCTCGTCTAACTGCCTGACATTAAAACTTGGCATCTGCGATCGCGCTGCTAAAAGAATAGCGGTAGCGGTTGCTTTTTCCTTCAGTGGTGCGGCTGCTAATTTATTTGTCGGGGTATCATCACTTTGGGTAAACTCCGAAGCATTAAATACAGAACTCTGATTTGGAGAAGATTTAGTTTTGGAAGTGCTGGTAAAAAATGTTGTTTTCTCACTCTGAGTTTTCCCAGATATTAAAGATGCCTTTTGCCCAGAAGATGATGAAGGCAACACACTGGCTACTTTTGACGAGGGTGTAGTAATTGCAATAATTCGACCCAACACCCAATCAGTTTGAAGGGTAAGTAACAATCCTAGTGTTCCCCATACTAAAGCAACCTTAAGTCCTTGAACATCAGGACTTTGTTCTGCTGACTGATCGCTTTCGATAAATAGCTGGCTTTGTAACAGGAATTTTTTTGTGGTTGCACTCGCCGTTGTCATCCAATCTCGTGCGACTTCTGTGACAAAAGTTTGAACTTCTTCTGTTGTTAAGTCGGGGCGCAAAATTGGCTCACTAGTCTCAGAGGTTACTAGCTCATTAACGTATTTAGAAGTAGCAGCAAATTCTGGAGTTGCTTCTGGTACCAAACGTTGACGATGCTCAATATCAACGCCATAGTTCCAAAAAGGTTCTTTATTCCCAGCCCGGCGACCGTAGACACGTACCCCCATAATACCGGGGATTTTTAACTGGCGGATAAACTGTGTAACTTTAGTTGCTACTTGTTGACGCCCTGGACAAACAGGTGCATCACACATGATGTGCAATAAATTATTTTTGTTCAGCAGAAGTACACGAACTCCGCCCGTTAATAAACGCCAATCTAAGTCAGGATTGAGTAAACGCTCTAGTAAAAATATGATCGCTGGTTCATCGCCAGTATTTGCCAAATCTAACGGTGATGTGGCAAAGGCGGGATAATTTGTCGCAGGTAAAGCTACCCAATCAATCCAAGTTGGTTCATTGTCGCCTGCTTTTTGTCCGTATATGGTGGCGGCGAGAATGCCTTGAGGTGCGATCGCTTCTAGCTGCGGTAAAATCGCCTCTAAGCACACTTCTTTGTCGGGAATTGGCGCAGTCCCTAAAGGATCAAAAGCTGGGCTACAAAAGATATGTAGTGTTGATTCTTTCAGAAAAGCTTGGACAGCTACTTTTAACCCTGACAATACCTCAGTTAATAATCGCGCGATCGCTTGTATATCGCCCCAACGCGCCCATTCCTTCAGCATTACCTCTGGTGGGGTTAAATCCACCCGCAGCAGCCAATCCGGGGCTGTTTCACCGCTCACCTGGGAAACAATTACTGCATCTTGGTAGCCAGTAAGCTTGAGATAACGCAACTTCTGTGCTATTGGTTCGGCAAGCAATGATGCATCGGGGCTATAGCTCGACTGGCAAAATATCCACAGGCGATCTTCTTCCGCCTGAGAGTTCTTTGACTTATATGGCTTAATCTTTGCCTGTACTGATACACCTAAAGTACTCAGAGTTTCGCTTAGATATCGAGCGATCGCTTCTGGGTTCCCTTGGCGTGCCAAACTTTCGTTAGAGACAATCAGCGCCCCAGCCGATTGCTTTGATTTTTCCGAATCTTCTAGCAGCGCTTGCTTTACCTGCTCCAGGTGCTTATCTATTTGATTCAAGTAAACCCGATGGCACCATGAGGGGCGCTGCTCCCCTTTTCTTCGGCCATAGACAAATACTTGATATATTGAGGGTTGTTCGTCACTTGTAAGAACATCTAAGTCTGTCTGCTGTAATGCTTGCAGCAAGTCAGACAAAGTATGCCAACGTTGCGGACATTCTGTACCTTCACAAAGAATATGAAGGTTATTTCCACGTAACCGGACTTTCACCCCGAAAGTGTTGATCCCTGTTGCTTGGCTTACCCACTGTACTAAGGATTGCTGGCGATCTGGTAATACTGTTTTCATGCTCAGTTAACTTTACAAGAAGCGATTGTTGGGGGATAGTGCCTGCACTTGTAAACTAGAACCATAGGTTTACCACACTCTGACGTTTTTTTTTAACAATTTTGTTACCTTCGTAGCTCATAAAATCGGCCAAGATAGTCTTGTACAGGTTGCAAGTCTGACTAATGTTGAGTTTTGCGTTTATTTTACTAATAGGGAGTCAAAATTAAGAAGTTAGGAGCTAGGAGAGACGAGACTAATCGCGTCTGTACAAAAGCCAGGAGTCAGAATAATTCTATATGACTGGCTGATGAATTGTCCTTTAAAACTGGACTTGCGTCCTACTAAGCTAATGACCCGGATGGGCGAAACAAACAACAAGCTTATCTCATTTAAACTCCGTGTATTGATGATCCTCGGAGTAATCATAATTCCTAACTCCTGTACAGACGCGATTAATCGCGCCTCTACTAACTTCTAATTCCTGACTCCTTTTGACTCATATTCCCATAACCAAGAATTAGCAATGCCTCCTGCCTACCAACAACCCTCAACTAACCCCACATCCAATCTGGATTTCTTTAGCATTCCCCAATCTTTCCTTTTACAAATAGGTACAGCGTCTATATTACTGCTGCTCATTACCGGAAAAACTACAGTAAGGGCACTAGAAGCCATAGGGGAGGCAAGTGAAGAATTATTGCGAGGCGATCGCCTACCCAATCTCGACTTCCCAGAAGATAGCGAAACTAATCAAACTTAGAAAATATACACCAAATAATTATTTGCTCAGGAAAAACTTGGTGAGCATTAATTGCACAACCTAGAAGCGTAAACAGTTATTAGCTTTACAACAATAGAGAATATGGGTTCCCTTTTATACTCTTCGTCTCAAACTGCTGATATATACCCGGTGTCGGAATTATTTTTGCGTCATCGTCTCCAGGTAGTGGAAGAATTGTGGGAGTCAGTTCTAAGGCAAGAATGCGGTCAAAACATGGTAGATTTGTTGCGAGAGTTGCGAGATTTGTGTTCACCAGAAGGACAAGCAACAAATGACCAAGCATCCTCAGCCGTAAAATTGATTGAACAACTAAATATTAATGAAGCAATTCGCGCGGCTCGTGCTTTCGCTCTGTATTTTCAGTTGATAAACATCATAGAGCAGGAATACGAACAACGGCAGCAATTGAGTCGCTATGAGGTAGAAACAGAGCCTATAGATGCAGAAATAGCATCTAATGTCAACTATTCTTCCAATCAAAGAGAAGATGACGCGCCTGTTAGCAGGGGAATAGCAGCAGAGTTGCTCAGAAAGAATTATCTAGAAAAAGCGCAAGTCAAACCAAAAGGTACTTTTGCTGCCTTGTTTCCCTATTTATTCAAACTGAATGTACCACCCCAGCAAATTCAACGTTTAATTGCACATCTGGATGTACGGTTAGTTTTTACAGCGCACCCAACAGAAATTGTTCGTCATACCATCCGGGATAAGCAGCGCCAGGTGGTACAACTTTTGCAAAAACTGGATGCTTTGGAAAACTATTCTGGTGCGGCAACTGGGGGATATGCTTGGGAAGCAGCAGATGTGCGCGAACAATTGCTCGAAGAAATTCGCCTCTGGTGGCGTACAGACGAACTTCACCAGTTCAAACCCACTGTGCTAGATGAAGTAGATTATGCCCTGCACTACTTCCAAGAAGTTTTATTTGATGGCATTCCTCAACTTTATAGACGTTTCAAACACACCCTATCGAATACCTTTCCTTGGTTAGAACCACCGAGTAAAAACTTTTGCTCTTTCGGTTCCTGGGTAGGCTCAGACAGGGATGGGAACCCATCAGTCACACCAGAAATTACCTGGCAAACAGCTTGCTATCAGCGCAAAATGGTGCTTGGGAAATATATTCAGTCAGTGAAAAATCTGATTGAATTATTGAGTGTGTCGATGCACTGGAGTGATGTTTTACCAGATTTACTGGAATCTTTAGAATTGGATCAGTCCCAGTTGAGTGAGGTATATGACGCACTGGCGTTGCGTTATCGGCAAGAACCATATCGGCTCAAACTGGCTTATGTGCTCAAACGCCTAGAAAATACTCGCGATCGCAATCTAGCTTTGTACAATCGGGAAACGCCAAAAAATCAAGATAGTCCCCTGTATCTTTCAGGAGCCGATTTTTTAGCAGAACTGCGGATGATTCAGCGCAACTTGACAGAAACAGGTTTAAGCTGTCGAGAATTAGAAAATCTGATCTGTCAGGTAGAAATTTTTGGTTTTAATTTGACACAGTTAGATATTCGCCAAGAATCATCTCGCCATGCCGATGCGCTCAATGAAATATTGGAATACCTGCAAATATTACCTCAACCTTACAACGAACTATCCGAAGAGCAAAGAGTCGCTTGGCTCACAGGAGAACTGCAAACCCGCAGGCCATTAATTCCGGCAGAATTGCCATTTTCTCAAAAAACCAACGATGTAATTGAAACCTTTCGCGTCGTGCGATCGCTACAACAAGAATTTGGTCTAAATATCTGCCAAACTTACATTATCAGCATGTGCCGCGACGTGAGCGACGTGCTAGAAGTATTACTGTTAGCCAAAGAAGCCAGACTTTTTGACCCCGCCCTTGCTGCCGGAACAATTCAAGTTGTCCCCCTATTTGAAACAGTAGAAGACTTACAACGCTCCAGAAGCGTCATGCGGAAACTGTTTGAACTCCCCTTATATCGCGCTTTATTAGCTGGCGGCTACGAACAAACAAAAACAGAGGTTGTTGTGGATGAAAATTTATCCCCCCCTGCCTCCCCTGCCTCCCCTGCCTCCCCTGCCTCTCCTACACCCTCCCCCCTCTCCCCAAACTTACAAGAAGTAATGCTGGGGTATTCTGATAGCAACAAAGACTCTGGGTTTTTAAGCAGCAACTGGGAAATTCATAAAGCCCAAAAATCACTGCAACAAATAGCAGAAAACTATGATGTAAATTTGCGGATTTTCCACGGACGCGGTGGTTCTGTGGGACGAGGTGGTGGCCCTGCTTACGAGGCGATTTTGGCTCAACCGGGTCATAGTATCAATGGGCGAATCAAGATTACCGAACAAGGGGAAGTTTTGGCTTCTAAATACTCCTTGTTGGACTTGGCATTGTACCACATGGAAACGATTACCACTGCGGTAATTCAAGCTAGTCTGCTGCGGACAGGGTTTGATGATATTGAACCCTGGAATGAAATTATGGAAGAATTAGCAGTGCGATCGCGTCAACATTATCGTGCTTTAATCTACGAACAGCCTGATTTTGTTGACTTCTTCCACGAAGTAACCCCCATTGAAGAAATTAGCCAGCTACAAATTAGTTCCCGTCCGGCCCGCCGTCCATCTGGTAAGAAAGATTTAAGTAGTCTACGAGCTATTCCTTGGGTATTCAGTTGGACACAAACCCGCTTTTTACTTCCTTCCTGGTACGGCGTAGGCACAGCTTTACAAGAATTTTTGAACGAAGAACCAGAAGAACACTTGAAATTGCTGCGCTACTTTTACGTTAAATGGCCGTTCTTCAAGATGGTGATTTCTAAAGCCGAGATGACGTTAGCAAAAGTAGATATGCAAATGGCGCATCACTACGTCCAGGAATTATCAAAACCAGAAGATCAACTTCGTTTTGCCAAAGTTTTTGATCAAATTGCTAGCGAGTTTTATCTCACAAGAGATTTGGTATTAAAAATCACCGATCACAATCGACTCTTAGATGGCGATCCTGTCTTGCAACGATCTGTGCAATTACGCAATGGCACAATTGTCCCCTTGGGATTTATCCAAGTTTCACTGCTCAAGCGTCTACGGCAGTCACTCAATACTACTGCTACTTCTGGAGTCATCCACTCTCGTTACAGCAAAGGCGAGTTACTGCGAGGAGCATTGTTAACTATTAATGGGATTGCTGCTGGGATGAGAAATACAGGTTGATTGGGAATGGGGAGTGGGGAAGAGGCAGGGGAGCAGGGAGCAAGGGAGAAGAATTTTCACCTTTGCTTCTTTTCAATGCCCAATGACAAATGACAAATGACAAATGACAAAAAATAGAATTTTAATTTGCACTTTTTTGGCGCTATCAGCAGGTTTTTTTGGTGCTTACATCAGTGGGCAAATCACCATAATGTTGCATAGCCAAAAGTGTCAAAACCAACCTTGGGGTTTCAAGGAGATGTGCAACGCTTGGGTGACACCAGGAGCAATATGGCAAGGTAGCACAACAGGGATGTGGACAGGCACTATCTTAGGGGCGTTTGTTGGTGGTTTAGTAACGCGACAAGCTCGTAATTAGTCTGTTGGCTACCTAAGTGAAGGTGAGCTTGACCAACTTTGGTGTCAGCAAGACTGGTAAAATCTACCCATAACGAAGAAGAGTAAATCACCATGCCTACCGAAACTAACCCAGGAAATCAAACTACCACAGGTGCTGATGCTATTGATGAGGCGATCGCACAGGGAATTGATTTTGATGGTTCTCCCATTCCGCCTGCCAAACTAGAACTTTATGGTAAAGTTATGGCGCTAGAAGCCAATAGACAGCGCAGTGGCGTATCTAATACTATGCGATCGCGCATTGTGCGAATTGGTGCAAAACACATTCCCCAAGCAGAACTTGACCAATTACTTGTAGATGCTGGTTTTGCACCCTTAAAAGAAAAAGAAATTGCCTTTTTCTATAGTGGTAAATAATTGTTAATGTTTTACAACAGGTTTCATTTATTTGAACCAAATATGTACTAGGGACGCAGCAATTGCCCATTGGTGTCAAATTAAGAAGATAAAGCCCAAATATTATTGGGTTTGACACCAATGATAGCTGTGCGCCGCTACGAACTCCAACCTAAAACACCGTTGTATCTATCAAAATGGTCAAGATGCAAGCAAATAAATATTTTCCAGTGGAATCTCTCCCTGCTCACTGTCTTAAACGCATAAATAAATATCTCAAATAACTAGCTGGTCTGTATTTGAGCAATATTCACCTATTTGACTGTTTAAATTTGTCTTTTACTAAAGCCAAAGAAATTCGCAAATCACTCCCCCAAGAATTAACAGTCAAGAGTTAAAAAACTCTAGACTATTAGCTCAAGACTTAACTTCCAAGTGCTGGGGATGAGCAGGAGATTCAAACTTATACCCTACGCCACGTACAGTTTGAATTAATGCTGGCTGACTAGCATCAATTTCAATCTTCTTGCGAATTTGCCCGATATGGACATCTACAACCCGTTGGTCGCCAACGTATTCATAGTCCCATACTTCTTGGATTAACTCCGCACGCCGCCAAACTCGACCTGGATGACTGGCTAAAAAATGCAACAAATCAAATTCCAGAGCAGTTAAAGGTACTGCTTGGTTATTAAGCGCCACTTCCCGCCGTACTGGGTCAATCATCAGTTTTTCAAATACCAAGCGTTTTTGCTCGGCAGTCGTTATCACTCGTTGACGCCTCAAAATTGCTCCGACTCTGACTTCTAACTCTCCTAGCCCAAAAGGCTTGGTGAGATAATCGTCAGCACCTTTAGCAAAGCCGCGAATTTTGTCAGCTTCGTCAGCACGGCTAGTCAACATCAAAACAAACACACCATTACGACCTTGCATCTCTTGGCAGAGGTTAAACCCAGTTACATCTGGTAAATTCACATCTAGAATCACCAAGTCGGGGTTAAATTGCTCAAATAGATTTAAGGCTGTTTTTCCATCTTCGGCAGCCTCTACCTGATAGTTCTGCTTAATCAGAAAGCGTTGGATTAAATTTCGAACCGCAGGATCGTCGTCAACTACAAGAATCTTGGCAGGAGCCATGACCATTACTTTGCACAAAAATTCGTAAGATTAACAAAAGGTTTGCGTAAAAACGCAGTTGCCACTTAGTGGCTAACTAAGAATCTACATGTCTACGGGATGAGATTCCTGATTATTCAAAAATAAATACTCTAATCAGGATTGTGGGCAATGAGAACGCTAAATTTCTGTTAGGCACAGTATATAAGCACTCTGACTTTAGCCGCAACAATTCTTAACACCATGACACGTTCTTGATCCTAGTTAGGTGGTAACTTAAAACGTCTCAATTTTAAATCGATATGCGGATATATACCACAAGCGATTATTCAGTATAATTAAAAAATTTCTATTAAGGCACAGTAAGTTGCCAAATCTGAAACATTAAAGTTGATATTTTCATAAAAACTATGTGTTTTAGGTACTCTCCCTTCAAATTCTAGATTAAAGCCAGAATTAGACAACGACATGAGGGTATACACGGAGTTATATCGATATGTTAAAGTGGCTATAGTTAGAATTACAAAGTCTGATTAAACTAACCCGTGCTACTATCCTGTTAGGGCATAAAATTAAGTCGGAACTTTAGTTTCGATTAAAACAAAACCTAAAGCTGTTTTTTATTCGACAAAAGACTGCCGCTGACTGAGGCTGAATTAACAAACTCCCATGAGCGATCAAAATCCCTACGATAAACTTGGGGTATCAGAAGAGGCTAGCTTCGATGAAATTCAGGATGCTCGTAATCGCCTATTCGAGCAATATAGTAGCGATGCCAAGCATTTAGAAGTAATTGAAGCTGCTTACGATGCGATTTTAATGGATCGCTTACGGATGCGCCAAGAAGGTAAAATTAAAGTCCCTGAGCGTATTCGGTTTCCAGAGTTGCGAGTGCAATCGCCTCCTAAAGAAAGCCCAGCCCCTCGTGAACAGTCACCTGCATGGCTGCAACGGATGCTGGATAAGCCTTCACCTGCTGATATATTCTTACCAGGAGCTTGGTTTCTTGGTTTGAGTTCTATCAGTGTGTTTTACCCAGAGGGAGGCGATCAAGTTTTGCAGTTGGCATTGGTAGTTGGGGTAGGTACTAGTATTTACTTCCTCAATCGCAAGGAAAGCAAATTTGGTCGAGCAGTTTTGTTCACCCTGGTCAGTTTAATAATTGGCTTAATCGTGGGGGGACTACTTGCTGGCTGGCTCTTACCACAAATACCATTCCTAAATTTATCATCGAATCAGTTCTCTACTGTACTAACGTTTATATTATTGTGGTTGGTTAGTAGCTTTCTACGGTAAATGCTACCCGTAAGCAAGTTTCCGTAAAGAAGGCATGGTTTATATGTGTTCTTCTCAAAATTTGAGAGTCAGGAGTCAGAATACCTATTTTGACTCCTATTTTAATTTGCAATCTGAATACCGATTAATTCAATCTGTTGCAGTTAGAAAGCTTTTCTAGACAAATTGTTTAGGTTTTAAGACTAAATCTACAGCAGCGCTGAAATCCTTAACGATTAAGTCGGGGTGGTAAAGTTCCAATTGGGTGCGATCGCGGATGCCACATTCCACAGCCATCACCTTAACCCCATAATTTGTAGCTGCGGTGATGTCGGCTTCCGTATCTCCTACCATCCAGGTATCAGTAGCCGGGGGCAGTTCTTTTAATGCCCTAGCCATCAACAATGGCTTATCTTCAATATCACGAGTTTTAACGTAGTCGTTACTCAAGCAATAACAACGGTTTTCTGGGAAAAACCTTCCTAAATTGTGTTTTTTGAAGGCATAATCCAGTTCCCGAACTCGGCGCATGGTCATCACTGCTAAATCAATGCCAGCTTGTTGAATTTTTAATAGTGCATCCACAGCACCAGGCGCGAGGGTGTCATAGTCAAAGTAGGGTTCTGTATGCACAGTTTGCCGTCGCAACTGGGCAAATTCTTGGGCTTGGGCTTCGTCTAACCCAGAATTCAAGGCAATTTGTTTTTCGGGAACACGCGATCGCTTTAACTGCCAAAATTCTGCTTTCGGAAGTTCTTGCACTATTTGGTTTGGGCGACGGGTTTTCTCTAAACAGAATTGATAAACACGGTAGTACCGTTCGGAAACATCAATAATTGGGCCGTCGAAGTCAGTAATAAGTCTTAGCATCGGCGGTAAAAGTTAATTTTTATTAAGTTTATCTCAGATGTATGGCTATTTTTTCAGGGTATCAAGTCTAGCTAAAGGTTTTTTTGTAAACTCTTTTTAAGAAAGTATCGACAATGACCTGGAGGAAAATCTTCTAACTCTCCAAAAATTTCATACCCCAAGTGCTGATAAAATTTGGGAGCTTGGAAGCTGTAAGTAAAAAGATATGCGTTTAAGCAGCCACGATTAACAGCCTCTTGCTCTGCTTCCAAAAGAAGTGCTTTTCCATATCCATAACCTCTTAACTGCTCTGCAACCCAGAGAGTAGCAATATGGAACCATCCCAAGCCGATAAAACCCTCCAAGCCGCCCACGACATTTTTTTCTGAATCACGAAGTAATAGAAACAGTGGCGTATATTGGTAATCTCCAATCTTGCCTATATTGAAATCTTGAAGTTGCTTGTCAATAAAATCAATTTCTTTAGAGTCTGGATGAATTTCAATTGATATTTTGAACTTAGGCTTCATTGCAGCGTACCGCGTTTAATTTGTTCGCTTTCAATGGCTTCAAATAAGGCGCGAAAGTTACCTTCGCCAAAACCTTGAGCTTGGTAACGGCGTTCAATAAATTCAAAGAAAAATGTCGGCTGTTCAAATATTGGCTGAGTAAAAATTTGTAGTAATAAGGGTGCAATATTTCCTCCCTCTAAAGGAGTAGATTCTTGCCAATCCACGAGAATTTCCTGTTGAGTGATCGCTTCTAGTTCTAAGGGTGATAGAGGCAATCCTGGACGCTGTTTTAGTTGCGTGTAATAGCTTTGGGGAACTGAGAGTAAAGATAAATTACTGGCACGAAATTTAGCGATCGCACTCACAAGATTAGTTGTTCGCAAGGCAATATGTTGAATACCCGGCCCCCGATTGACATCTAAAAATTCCTGAATTTGGGAATTTTTGGAAGCTGGTTCATTAATTGGCAATTGGACGCTACCGTTGTGCGAAACCATGACTTGACTGTGTAAAGCAGAACGATTGGTTTTAATTTTAAAAGCCTGCTGAGGTTGAAAATCTAAGATATTTTCATACCAAGCGACAGCATTTTCTAATTCACCAACAGCCACGTTTAACACTATGTGATCTATGGCGGTAAAAGTGTTGTCATTAGTTATTTGTCCTTTGTCAAAAACTAATGACCTTTCGATCAACGTATGAGTCAGTCCACCCCAGGCGGCAATTTTGCCACACTTAAGGAATTCTGTACCCACCTGGCGTTCCTGGGTGGGTTGTAGGATTGTAGCACCGTGTTTTTGAGCTAGTGCGATCGCGCCTTCTACATCTTCGACAGCAAAAGCGACATCTGCTACACCAGGGGGATATTGACGCAGAAACTCAGCTACTGGACTTGTGGGTAACAGTGGTGAAGATAGAAAAAAGCAGACAGCACCACTTTTTACCACTTCTGTACAAGTGTGAAATGAAATGCTGCGATCGGCTACTGCTTGAAAACCAAGATGGTGGACAAACCAATCCCGCCATACTTTGGCGTCTTCTACATAGAAATGAACGTGATCAATTTTCATAGATACTGAAAATCCAGCATAACAGCTTATATCTCTGTAAATTTTGCCTTTTTTGCTAAATTTTCAGGTCTTTCTTAGGCAAGAATTATGTAAGCTTACTCCCACATTAAAAGAACAAATGACTATCAGATTGAATATTAATTTCCATTGGCACAGCTTGCGGTTCGGCAGAAAGGGCAAAGAAAATCGCATTGGCAGCAGTTTCAGGACTGAGCATTTTTTTCCGGTCTACTTTTAGGCTGACGTTATCCCAGAAAGGAGAATCTACCCCACCAAAGTAGAATAGCGTGAACTTGATACCAAAACGCTTGAGTTCCTCTGCCATGCATTTGCTGAAACCGACAACACCAAACTTAGAAGCAGAATAGGCTGCTGCCATTCCCATCGAATGCTTGCCCAGAATTCCAACCACGTTACAGATGTGACCAGACTTGCGCTTTTGCATCTCTTCAGCAGCCGCTTGAGTGGTGTAAAAGCTGCCTTTCAAGTTGACATCTAACATTTTGTCTAAATCAGCAGGTTCCAGGCTATTGTAAGGCTTGAGTATACCAGCACCAGCCACATTCACTAAAATATCGATTTGACCAAACTCAGCGATCGCCTTTTCTATCAAAGTATCTACCTGTTTGGGGTCAGTAATATCGGTGGGAATACTCAAAACTTGCCCTGGTAAATCATTTGCCAGTGTTGTTAAACGAACTGCATCTCTGGCAGCCAATACCAACCGGACTCCAGTTGGCGCAAGTTTGTGTGTTAAAGCTGAACCAATGCCACCAGTAGCACCGACAATAACAACGACTTTATCCTGCATTGTAAAATTTACATTTATTTACATCTTTTTACATAATACAATACTGAATTACAGACTCAGATTGTAGGTACACATGTAGAAAGTATTTATTCACATAGCGGTATTACCTCATATTCCTTGCTACTGGCCTTTAATGTAAATGTGGGAGATGATTCTAGATATTTGGTGAAATTAGAACCTAACTTTAATTCTTTAATAATTGAATTAGGAGATTTTCTAGTTATTTTCTGTAGCTCTGAACCTAGCTTGGACACAGATAATTTAGTTTCAGGAGATTTAATTTGTATATCTTGAATAATTTCTAATAGTAATTTATCTAATGTTTCTCCATCAAAATTTTCCACAGAATCTTTTTTGTCTTTTTGAATAGATTGTGCCGATGAGTTATCTATAACAGGAATTATCTCTTCAATTTCTGGTTGTTTTGAATGATGTTTAGTATTAATATCACATCTTTCTTGAAATAAAGTTGCAACAGCCACTAAACTATTTAATCGAGTATTGATTGATTCCTGTTCAGTTTTGATTAAATCTTGAATTTTATCAACCACTTGTTCCAAAGATGGAATTTCTGTTGCCATTGATAAGGAATAATGAGTTAATTTACCAGTATTCCGGTTTTCTATTTGCAAATTTTGTCCTTGTCTACGTACCCAGTAAACAATTAATCCTTGATTTTGAAGTTCGTTACAGAGATGAATCAAAATTCCATCGCCAGAACAGACCAAGATTTCTTTAACTGTTGGATAAGAGCGTAAGACACAAGCACCAAGTGCGATCATTTTTGCATCAGCACTGTCTTTACCCCCAGGCACATGGACAAGTTGATAACCACGATTGTATAGTTCAATATCTTGCTTACCAGTACTGGGATTTCTCCAGTTAGCAAATGCAATTTTAACTTGGAGAGGATACTTACAGACACTAGCTAAAAACAATTCTGAATTAATATCTAATTTTAAGTTTTCTGCATCTAAAAGCAGAAGTGAGATTCCTATCTCTAATTGATGTTTAATTTCAGTTTTTTGTTGAAATTTTTGGATAAATTGGTTGAAGGTAGCAGATTCTAGCCAATCAGGTGATAATATAGTTTGCAGCAGTTCTTCAGCTAATGTAAGACTAAAAGAGCTAAGACTCTTCTCTGTAATTTTTGCTTCTGGTAAGTCTTTTACTAAAGGAACTTCCGTAGTTTCAGTTATAGATACTTTAGTATGTCCATTGCTGTTAGCAAGTAACTCACCTTCTAAAGAACGAGGTAATGCAGGCTCAAGAAATTGTTTCCCACAATTTTTGCAGAGGTAATTCTGCTTGTCATTCCGACGACCATTTTTCCGATATAAAGTAGATTCGCACCGAGGACATTTCATTTTGTGATTTGGGTAGTCTAGAGTAGATGCTTGCCTCTCAATATACAGTGTAAAAAATTACTGTCAACATCACTTTGCATTGCTCAACATAACGAAAACTCAAAACAAGCAAAAATTAGATTTCAATCCTAATTTACGCAAGACTATGTGGTAGCTTACTGAATAGCTATAATTTTAGAAAAACTTCAACTAACGCGGGCGAAAACATAGTCACGGGTGCGAGAATCCACAGGGTTAGTAAAGATTTTATTTGTAGTACCAAATTCAACCATTTGAGTAATACGATTTTCATTACTACAAAAGAAAGCCGTAAAATCAGATAGACGAGTAACTTGCTGCATATTGTGAGTAACCATCACAATTGTCAACTCAGAGCGCAAGTTATGGATCAAATGCTCAACTTTCATACTACCAACAGGATCAAGACCTGAACAAGGTTCATCCATTAATAGAACGTTCGGTTTGACTGCTAAAGCACGGGCAATACATAGTCTTTGTTGTTGGCCGCCAGAAAGCTCTAAAGCAGATTTATGCAGCTTATTTTTTACTTCATCCCAAAGTTCGGCAGCTTTGATAGCAGATTCAACGATTCCATCTAATTCTACTTTCGGATGCCATCCAACTAATTTCACCCCATAAGCAACATTATCATAAACGCTCATGGGAAAAAGATTTGGCTTGGGAAAAACCATACTAACTTGGCGGCGTAAGCGATTAATGTTGACACGACGCTCATAAATACTTTGTCCAAAAAATTCTATTTTTCCTTCAACCCTCGCATCTCCTTCTAATTCACTCATACGATTTAACGATTTAAGAAAAGTAGACTTGCCACAACCACTAGAACCAATAATTGCCGTGACTTGGTTTTGGTAAATATCCATTGACACGCCTTCAACTATCTTTTGAGCGTCGTAAGAGAAGCTGAAGTTTTTGACTCTGATGGCTGGAATTAGTTTACTCATATCCCCAAAACGTATGAAATAAAAGTTGACGAAGTAAAGTAGTACAAATCAGCAGCGCTGTTTCACTATGTTACTCCCAAAAGGGGATATTCATTGAAATTACGTAGTTATACAGTAGTCAACCAGCAGATAAGCTGTTAGCAAAGATTTATATTAAAGCTATGCTTCAAAAATCATCTTTTATAAATTTTTATACCCACCTTTGTCACATTGACATATATTAGGAATCGTATTTGATTTTTGAAATTATCTATGTGAGTGGGGAGTGGGGAGTAAGGAATAGCTTTTCAGCAATCAAACATTAGTTCTATATATAGCAATCTGATCGACAAAAATTATTAAGTCATGATAAAACTTGCCTTAACCAAAACGCCCTGAAATGTAGTCGCGGGTGCGGGGGTCTATTGGGTTGTTAAAAATTTGCTCTGTAGCGCCAAATTCAACCATTTGACCTATCCGACTTTCATCAGTGCTAAAGAAAGCTGTAAAATCAGAGACGCGAGCGGCTTGCTGCATGTTATGGGTAACGATCGCAATTGTCAATTCAGACTGCAAACTATGGAGTAGTTCTTCAACTTTCATAGTAGCGATGGGGTCAAGAGCCGAGCAAGGCTCATCCATCAGCAGAACTTTCGGCTTGACTGCTAAAGCACGGGCAATACATAATCTTTGTTGTTGACCACCAGAAAGCCCTAAAGCTGATTTATCTAGCTTATCTTTCACTTCATCCCAAAGAGCAGCACTGTGAAGTGCAGATTCGACAATTTCATCTAATTCTACTTTTGAGTACCTGCCTGCTATCCTCATACCGTAGGCAACATTTTCGTAAATGCTTATCGGGAAAGGATTGGGTTTTTGGAACACCATACCAATTTGGCGGCGTAACCGATTGATGTTGACACGAGGAGCATAAATATTTTGACCAAAAAATTCTACATCTCCTTCAACTTTCACAGGCCCTTCTAATTCGCTAATGCGATTCAGAATTTTGATAAAGGTAGATTTACCACAACCACTAGGGCCAATAATTGCGGTTACTTGCTTTTGATAAATATCTATTGACACCTTTTCAATCGCTTTTGTTGTGCCATAGTAAAAGCTGATATTTTTAACTTTGATAGCTGGTATTAGGTTACTCATGCTGCTAATTTGTAATTCTTAATCAATATATAAAACAAGGCTTTATACTGAAGAGTTCTCATTTTAATATCATATTCTACCAAGATGCGAAACAATAGAAAAAGTTATTTATTCTATTTCATTCTTCTTTGTTTAATAACTAAGCGAGAAAGAACATTGACACATAAAATTAAGCCTAGTAGAACTATAGATGTAGTCCAGACTAATTGGTTTCTTTGCGGATCGGGGTCGTTGTAGAGGTTAAAAATTAATACTGGTAAGGAAGCTGTTGGACTTAATAATCCTTCTGACCAATCTAGACTAAATAAAGCAGTAAAAATTAATGGTGCTGTTTCACCAGCAGCACGAGCTATAGCTAATAAAATGCCTGTAGTAATTCCGGGAATTGCAGCAGTGACAACAATGCGAAGGGTGGTTTGAAAGCGAGTTCCACCCAAAGCAGCAGAGGCTAGACGTTGTGATATAGGAATCAGCTTTAAAGATTCTTCTGTTGTCAGTATAATTACAGGTAACATAATTACGGCTAAAGCAAAACCACCTGCGATCGCACTAAATCCTTTAGTTACTAAAACTATCACGCCGTAAGCAAATACGCCTACAACTATTGAAGGCACGCCTGTTAGAATACTGCTGATAAAACGAACAATACTAGCAATTGAGTTGGTTTGACCAAATTCTGCTAAGAAAATTCCTGTCATTATTCCTGTGGGAATGCTTAAAATAGCACCAATTACCACCATGATTATAGTTCCTAAGATGGCATTGCCAAAGCCATTGTCAATAACTGCTTTGACAAACATTTCTGATTTCAGTCCAGAGATTCCCCTAACGAAAATTTCCCACAAAATTGATAATAAAGGAATGAGTGCTAGAACTGTAAAACCAAAGGCGATCGCATTCATTGCGTATGTAAATATTACTCGCTCTGTTGGCAGAGGGCTGCATAATTCTGTTGCTAGGGATTCATCAGTTTCTGACTGGATATAACCACTCATAAGTTTTACAAATTTTGATTAATAAATGTCTTACTACACGGTGAAAAAGTATCATTTTTTTATCCTACCAACCCACTTTACTAATAGTACAGCCCCAATATTTACAGCTAGAGTCAACCCAAACAAAATCAACGCCAAATAACTTAAAGCGCCTATATGTAACCCAGGTTCAGCTTCAGCAAATTCATTAGCTAATACAGAAGGAATTGTATAACCTGGATTGAGTAAAGAAGTACTGATTTGAGCAGAGTTACCAATCACCATAGTGACAGCCATTGTTTCACCTAAAGCACGTCCCAAGGCGAGCATTGCTGCGCTAACCATTCCAGAAAATCCAGCTGGTAGCAAAACCCGAAAAATTGTTTCCCAACGAGTGCCACCTAAAGCCATAGATGCGCTACGTAATTCTTTAGGGATAGCCATTAAAACATCACGAGTAATTGCTGCCATTGTGGGCAAAATCATGATGGCTAGAATAATTCCAGCAGTCAACATATTAGTTCCAGAAGGATCTTCTGTATTAAATAGTGGTATCCATTTAAAAGTGCTGGCTAGCCATTTTTGTAGAGGTTCTAGAACTGGAATAAAGACAAAAATTGCCCACAAACCAATAATGACACTGGGAATTGCTGCAATTAATTCAACAACAAATGCTAGGGTTGTTCGGAGCGATGGAGGTAAGAAATTTTCACTAGTAACTAGGGCTACTGCTATGCCAATTGGGACGGCGAATAAAATAGCGATCGCACTACTTACCAAAGTTCCATAAATATAGGGTAATGCACCAAAAAGCTGATTACCCGTATCCCAATCTTGGCTCCACAAAAACCCCAATCCAAACTGCTTAATAGCTGGTAGAGCTTCGTGTGAAATTACCCAACTCATCAAAAATAGCACTGCAACGGTAATCGCGACAAAAAAGTATACTAGCCGTGTAAAACCTTGGTCAAACCAGAGATTTGTGCCGCCAATAGCTGTGAGATTGAAATTTTCATCACTTTGATTTAAATCATCTGATGAATTTCCGTCGGCTGGTTCCAATGAATTTGCCATTACAAACTAATAAAATAGATTTTTTCTTCCTAGTAAAGTGATATCAGTTATCAATGAATAGTTAACTAATAACTGTTCACTGATAACTGTTAATTGTTCACTGTTTTAAGAGACTTTTAGACCCCTTTTTAAAGAGGTTGGGGGATCTCTTATGTATAAGTCCTAAAAATTACAAATTAAGGCTTGACAGAGTTATTCACTGTCTGAAGCACCCGATTTGCTACATCAGATGGAATTTTGGTGTAGTTAAGGTCATCGTTATACTGTTGACCATCTTTCAATACCCAATTAATCCATTTTTTTATAGCATCAGCTTTAGAAGCATTAGCATACTGTTTGTAAACCATTATCCAGGTAAGACCGACGATAGGATAACCTTGTCCTGGATCTCCTACAAAAACGCGGTAGTTATCTGGGAAAGTGACAGTTGACAAAGCTGCGTTTGCAGATTGTAAAGAAGGAGCAACAAATTCTCCTCTCTTATTTTGTATCAGCGCCGATTTCAGATTATTTTTGACAGCGTAGGCATATTCTACATAACCAATAGAACCAGGAGTACGAGATACCAAAGCAGCTACGCCTGGGTTGCCTTTGCCTTTGAGGACGTTTGGCAGAGTCCATTTGGGAGCAGTGTTAACTCCAACTCTGCCTTTAAAATAACTGCTAGTAGCACTTAAGTGGTTAGTGAAAATGAAAGTTGTACCGCTACCATCGGCGCGAACAACAAATTTAATTGGTTGATTTGGTAGATTGACACCTGGATTATCAGCTTTAATTTTTGCGTCATCCCATTTGGTAATTTGACCTGAGAAAATTGCCGGTAGTGTACTGCGGGATAATTTGAGATTATTAACACCTGGAACATTGTAAACAACAGAAACAGCACCGCCTGCTGTGGGTACTAATATTACACCGTTCTTGACTTTAGCGATTTCACTATCTTTCATTGCAGCATCACTACCACCAAAGTCAACGGTTCCAGCAGTGACTTGACGAATACCGCCGCCGCTACCTATTGCTTGGTAGTTAATTTTTAAGTCTGGATACTTGTTTTTTACTTCACGAGCATAGCGTTCGTAAAGCGGAGCCGGAAAAGTTGCTCCTGCACCATTGAGAGTTTCAGCTTGTGCGATCGTGCCAAAAAATGGACTAAGTGCAACAGAAGTTGTCACCACTGAGGTAGCAACGACACGATTCAAGATGGTGGTCGAAAAAATCATATAACCTCTAACTTAAAGGAATACTTTCCTGCTGTAATTCCAGCTTTAAGATAAGTTACATTTTTTTTGGTTAACAATGAATAAACAATAGATTAAGCTGTGTTTAAATATTATTTATAAATGTTTTTTCTTTTTTGAAATTTGATTGATGAGGCTAAATTAATGATAAAAAATAAGTTCAATCTCAAGAGTTAAAAATAAATAAATTATATTAACTTATAATTATCATTTCAGTGTAAGAAGAGTAAGTTAGCTTGAACAAAATATTTGTTACGCAGTCACCTTTAACCAACCAAAAATATCACCCACCTTCAACTGTAGCCCCTGGCAGAATTCTGGCACTGGTAAAACAGACTCAATTTCCTCAAAAGGTAAAGGTTGTTGTCTTGCAGGATAAGCAGCAATGAATCGCTCGTCAGGGTCAATTAACCAACCCATTTGAGTTCCGTGATTGAGAGCGTGTAAGATTTTTTTTGTAACTTTTGTATGGCTTTAATTTATCGAACCGCCAAGACGCCAAGAACGCCAAGAATTCGTAGAGTGTGCGTAATTCCTATTTATATAGTTAATATTTTTTCAATTTAAAAATCAGCCGCCACCTAAATTATTTCAAGTTTCCTTACGGCTACAATACATCACCAAAAGTAGAAACAATCCCATTCCCGCCAAATATTTAATTGCCTCAGGGACGCTGGGATTAGGCGAAAAAAAGCCTTCGATCGCACCAGCAATAACTAACATTGGTACAATCCCAAATATTAGCTGCACTGATTGAGAACCGTAAAATTTCAGTGCATCCCCACGCCGATATTTACCAGGAAATAAAATTGCTCTTGCTAATAAAAATCCTGCACCCCCAGCAAAAAAGATGGCAGGTAATTCTAAGGAACCATGCGGTAATACAAACGCCCAAAAAGGATAAGCCAGATTATTTTGACCTACTAAAGTACCAACAGCACCAATCAATAAGCCATTAAATACCATCAAATAGACTGTGTATAGCCCAGCCGTGATACCACCGGCGACAGCCCCAAAAGACACAGACAGATTATTGATCATAATACTGCTGGATGCTAGAGGTTCAACGCCGACAATTGACCCCATCCATAATTTATGCTCATCTCGCACCTTGGTAATCAAACTTTCAGGTACGATCAAAGGCATAAAGCTGGGATTTTGCCAGGAATACCACCAAGCTACTAATGCCCCTAGTAGAAACAGCGCCGTTGCAGCAGCAATGTATGCAAATGTTTTCTGAACTACAGATGGTAATCCCCATTGGTAAAATTTTAGGATTGCCTGCCATTCCTGTCGCCGCGAACCTTGGTAAATCTGCGTATAGGCACGAGTTGTTAAAGATTGTAAACTTTGTATCAAGGTATTGCCGATTTGCTGAGTACGGGCACGGGCCAAATCTGCCGCGACTGAACGATACAAACTCGCTAACTCTCTAATTTCTGCCGCCCGTAGAGACTTTAACCCTTTTTTTTCTATCTGCCTTAATAGGGCATCTAAACGCTGCCAATTTGGTTCTCGTCGCGCAATCCAACGTTGAATATTCATGAATTTTGGGAACACTGAGTTTAACTTAGCTTAAGATAGCTTCAAATTCATCTCCGTAATTTCAAGGGAAATTTGCCATTATGTCTGAAAGTTTTGGATCTCCCGGTCAGATACAACCACTGAGTATTGGTAACGTTGTTAGTGCTGCCGTGCGGTTGTATCGTTCTCATCTGAAAACTTATCTTAATCTGGCTGCGATCGCTCACTTGTGGATTCTAGTTCCGATTTATGGCTGGGCAAAATATGCAGCCATTTCTGGACTCATTTCCCGCTTGGCTTTTGGAGAATTAATTTACCAACCTGAAAGCATTCAAGCCGCCAGGAGCCATGTTAATCCGCGTTTGTGGTCATTTTTAAGAGTTGGTTTCCAAGTAGGAATATCTTTGTTTTTAATTTATTTTGGATTAGCGATCGCTGGTGGTATTGTGGGTGGCTTGCTAGGAGTAGTATTAGGAAGCATATTAGGTACTACAGGCGTTGTAGTCGCAACCACATTGGCAATCATTGTAACGGCAGGTATTGTGCTATTAGGACTAATTTGGTTTTACTCCCGTTGGGTAATAGCTGAGGTACCGCTAGCAGTTGAGGAAAATATTAACGGTGGCGAAAGTGTCGCTAGAAGTTGGGAGCTAACTAAAACCTCGGTACTTCGCATTGTGGGCATCGTTTTAGTTGCTTTTATTGTTACATTACCGTTAGTGTTTGTATTAAACTATATACCCAGCTTATTCCTCTTAAAGCTTGAGCAAGGTTCTGCTATCTACTCGATTGTGTATTTTATTTCTTGGATCGGCAGCTTAGTAGGTGGAGTTTTTGTGATGCCATTCTGGCAAGCGCTAAAAGCTGTTTTATACTTGGACTTGCGAAGTCGGCGTGAGGGTTTGGGTTTGCAATTACGAGAGCCTCCTTCGTCGGATTTTCGTTAACTCAACATTTAAATTCAACTCTGTTAATTTTGAATTAGCTAAAATATGCGCTTTTTTAATCGCATCACATTCCAGACTCCAGAAAGTGTAGAACTAGAATTTACTCTTGCTGGAATCGGAAATCGTGCTTGGGCTTTGATCATTGACTATCACGTTTTGGCTGTGATTTTGGTGGGATTTATTGTAGCTTGGTCTATCGTTTCAGATCAGTTAGGAGATTTTTGGGTAGATATTTTCGGTACCGCAGTGACTTTGTGGTTGATGGCGATCGCATTCCTTACTAGTTTTATTATTTACGTAGGATATTTTGTAATTTTTGAAACTTTATGGTTTGGGCAAACCCCTGGTAAACGGGTTGCTAAAATTCGCGTGGTTCGAGATGATGGTAGACTCATCGGGCTACAACAAGCAACGCTACGTGCTTTACTACGACCTTTTGATGAAACTTTGTTTATTGGTGCTTTTTTAATTATGTTGAGTCATCGAGAAAAGCGTTTAGGTGATTTAGCTGCTGGCACAATTGTAATTCAAGCCCAAATACCCACTGCATCTGCAACATTGATAATTTCAGAACAGGCAAAAAAACTTCATGAACAGTTAATCGAAATTGCTGATTTTTCGCAATTAATGCCAGATGATTTTGCTGTGATTCGTGAGTATTTACAGCGTCGTGGTGCAATGTCATTAAAGGCAAAAGCATCACTATCTCTAAAGCTAGCCGAGCAAGTTAAAGCTATTATTAATTTAGAAAAATTGCCAGAAGCTGTTACACCTGATGTCTTTTTAGAAGCTGTTTATATTGTTTATCAACAACCAGAATTTTAGGCAAGATATTTTATTTAGAGCATTGGTAAAAAACTAGGTTTAGCTAAAAGACAATTTATCTTTGAGCTTATTTTCTCTGCTATGTATGTCTACAACTAGTGTGTAATTACAGGTTCTCGCTTTCCAACTCACACACCACTAAAACCTTTAATTCCGTCACCCGCTTCAAAGCTGCATCATTGGTCAAAAATGCCTCACAACCAGCAATTATTGCCGCTACCACCTGCAATGCATCGGGTAACTGAAGGTTGTAGCGCACCCGAATTCTCGCAGCTTCTCGTGCAATAGCAGCATTAATCTCCACAAAAACCACTTGTTCTTGTTGCAACACATCGACAAAAGCTTGCTCTAACTCAGCTAACCCCAGACGTATAGCACCTACCAAACACTCTGATAACGTTATCCCAGATACTACTGCTGTAATGTCATTTGACAATCGCTCAAAAATTGGCTCGACTAAATTCACAAACTGCGGATTGCGTTCTACAAAATAAATTACAGGTGCTGTATCGAGAAACAAGCGAGAAACATTTGCTAATGCATCACTAATCTTCATTCCTCTTCTCGGAACAACCGTTCTCGATGCTCATCTCCTTCTTGTCGAGTCAGCGAAACCCATTCCTGAGCATCTTCACCCAATAACGGAAGGGAGCCATACCCTTCAAATCGCTCCACTTGCGTTTTGCTTGAGCTTGGTTAATATGCTTTTTTATCCGCTCTACCAAATGCTCCATTACGGTCAATTGCTCTTGTGGAGTCAGTTGCTCAATCTCGCTTAAAATTTTTTCGAGTGACGGACTCATCAATCTAACCCGTTGTCAATATCTGTAAATTTTAGCGTTTTTACTCTTGGGTATATCCCAATTATTTCAAAAATCCCAACATTCCCATAGATTAACTTAAAGGATGTTTCTATTGGACTAATACCATTTGACTTTAATAATGATACAAATATGCTGGTAGGGGCATTTAGATAAACAGGATTTTAATAAGTTTTTCTAAAGTTGTTTAGAAATTGAGTAGTCAGTAATTGGAAACTACTGACTACTAACTGCTAACTAATGACTTAAAAATCTAAAATCGGCCAGTCTGGTTCACGATAATAGCGTGTCATGTTGTCAAACTTTCGCAATTCGACGCGATTGATCAAAAATTCTGGCAAATCTAACAACCATTGATCATTCAATTGAGAAAGCATTGTGCTGAAACTTGTGCGGTCTAAGTCAGATGAAACCTCCCCAAAATAGGCTAATGTAACATGGGCTGTCAAGTGATAATGCTGCTCAATACCCAAAGCAATTAACTTGGGATTTTGATAAATTGTTCGGCGAAATTTAATAATTTCCTCGTAACAACGTTCATCTTGGGGTACTAAACAAATGGCTACAGCCCTTGGCATCAGTATCAGCCCCAGCATTTGCCATTTAATCGGATGACTCCTGTTTGTCATCAATTGTTGATATTGCTGAAAGGTTTCGGCTATACAAGAGTGTAACTCTTCGTCAAATTTGGGATTTTTTTCGCAGGCATCAAGGTAAGCATTGTCCCAAATTAAATCCGCTAAAGTTATATGGAAGCTAGCAGGGGGTAGAGGCACAATCAAATCACGGCTTACAGGCAACTGCAAAAGTTCCTGTTGGTAAGTCTGTAATTTGTCATAGAAAGCAGAATTTTGCGATTCTTCTCCTGCTGGCGGGGTAATTAGCGTATAGCCAGGAAAGGACGCTGCTTGTCTCAACCCAGAATGTGGCTGAAATTTAGAAGATTCCTGGATATGCTGGACTTGGGATCTGTAGGCTTCTGGCAGCGTTAGCCGTGCTAACCGATTTAAGTAGGTTTGATAGTTGTCGTCCAATCTTCATAGCCTCATGCTCTCACTTGATAGATTTTAGGGAAAATTACCTTGATTAACAGAATGATTTTAAAAGTATTTAATTTTGGGAGTGGGGAAGAGGCAGGGGAGCAGGGAGCAGGGAGCAGGGGGAAATGAGGGAGATGAGGAGACAAGAAGAATAAGCAATGCCCAATGCCCCATTCCCTAATATACGAGGTTAGTCTATGCCAATTTATGTTTACTGGGGTGAAGATGATTTTGCTATGGAAAAAGCGATCGCTATGCTGCGCGATCGCGTCCTCGATCCCCAATGGATAAGTTTTAATTACACTGCATTCACACCAGATCAAGCTGATGCTGCTATCCAGGGGCTAAATCAGGTCATGACACCCACTTTTGGCGCTGGTGGGCGCTTAGTATGGCTGATAAACACTACTCTTTGCCAGCAGTGTCCAGAGAATGTGCTAGCAGAACTGGGGCGATCGCTAAGAGTTATTCCCGAAAACTCATTTTTATTACTTACCAGCCGGAACAAGCCAGATGAACGCCTCAAATCCACAAAATTATTAAAACAATTTGCTACTGAATTCCGAGAATTTCCCCTCATTCCCCCTTGGAAAACCGAATTACTGGTGCAATCTGTTAATCAAGCAGCTCAGAGTATGGGCGTAAAACTAACTGCTAATGCTGCCCAGTTTTTAGCAGAATCTGTAGGAAATGATACACGCATACTCTACAATGAGTTAGAGAAACTACGGTTATATGCTCAAGGTAGTAATAAGCCTTTAGACACAGATACTATTACCAAGTTAGTAAGAAATACTACTCAAAATAGCTTACAATTAGCAGCAGCAATCAGAACAGGAGATACACCTAAAGCTTTGACCACACTGGCAGATTTGAGTAATGCTTCCGAGCCGGGATTACGGATAGTAGCCACACTGATTGGACAATTTCGCACATGGCTGTGGGTGAAGATTATGATAGAAAGTGGGGAGCGCAATCAACAAGCGATCGCTCAAGCTGCTGATATCGGTAATCCCAAACGGATCTACTTCTTACAGCAAGAAATCAGGCTGCTTTCTGTGCAACAGTTAATTTCTTGCTTACCCCTACTATTGGAATTAGAAGTGAGTCTTAAGCAAGGAGCATCAGAAATAACAACACTCCAGACTAAAGTCATCGAACTTTGTCAAGTATGCCGAGGAAATTGACAATCAAATATAAAAGCTTGATATGTTGAGCAGTTGCTGGAACTTCCAACTCCGAAAATAATTCAACATTCTTATAATATCCCTGATGTAGTTTCGTGTCACACACTATATGAATAAAATTTCTGATTTATTTTCTCGATCTAGCCGAAAGCGAATCCTTTCCCAATCATTCTTTTTCGGCGCGATCGCTACTTTGGGTGTAATTTCCAATGCTTTTTCATTTAGTTCAAAAGCTTATGGCCAAACTCCAACACCAATAGTTAATAATACTCAAATCGATAGCTACGCTAAAGCTGTGCTAGCAATGGAGCCAGCACGTCAAAGTGCTTTTGAAGAAATTAAAAAACTTATTGGTAACGGAGAAATTCCCCAAATTGTTTGTAACGATTCTAATAGCATAAATGGTCTTCCAAAGAAGGCTCAAGATATTGCAGTGAATTACTGTAACTATGCTCAAAAAGTTGTCGAAGAGAAGGGTTTGAGATTTGAGCAGTTTAACAAAATAACTATAGAACTACAAAATAATGATGTCTTAAAACGGCAGGTTTACAATACCTTATTACGCCTGCAAAAAAGTCCTGATTCTCCATAGTTAGAAGTTTCATAAAAATTCAAAAAAGACACGTTAAAACTAACTAACCTTGCATAAAAGTGAAAGCTAATATGGTTTTAACACAAAAATCTATGAACATTAATTCATAAAACACTTGTTTGTGAATATTAATTTAATTGCTAATCATCTATTGCATTTTACAAATGAATTTTTATCAAAAAAGAATAAAACCATGAATTCTGAACAAAAAAACGTCTGAATTCAGGAATTTAATATCCCCACTAAACCTACATCTGTTTCAGTTAAGCAAGGCGCAACCTATTAAAATTTTTGGCGCTAATCCAAGCGTATTGTATCAGGACTTACGCAAAATAATGGAAAAACGAACCGCAAAGGCGCAAAGGACACAAAAAAATGAGAGTTTTAGAGAGTTATTGCGTAAGTCGTATGTATCTTTAGGGATCTTCAATTAGTAGCTTTTTTAAATTCTCCACTTATTGAAGAAGAATTCTTGCTTGCAAAATTCTTTTTCAATAAAGTGATACATTCAATCATAAGACATATTTGCTTGGCGTTTGGTGTAAATATTTTTCATGTGCTTCTTCACGGTATTTATAGTGATATAAAGCTTAGTAGCAATTTCTTTGTAGCTGTAGTTGCTTCTATAGAGAAGCCAAATTTCAGCTTCTCGCGGCGTCAAATCAAATTTTTTAACTTCAGTGAGTGCTACATTTTTTACAGATTCATATTGATTTTCTATAGTCACCAATAAACAAGGCACTTCAAACCCCTCTAAATCTAGCAGCCTCACCCTAATACGAAAAATATTCGACTTATCAAGTACAATTTCATCCGACAGAATTACAAGTTTATCAGAAAACAAATACCGACTATTGAATAATGATTCACAAAAATTCCAAATGACTGGTGGTACAAAATTTTGGTTGAAGTTACCTTGATTGAATTGACAGCAAAGGCGACGAGCCGATGCATTAGCATGAATTATTTCACCAGTTTGGCTTAAAATTAATATACCGTCTTCTAAGCCTTCAATTACTTCTTGCAAAAAATCAGCTCGCTTTGAGTCATATAAGTCAATTCTATCTAGCTTTTGTGTTTCAGTTACTGTTTTTACTAATGTTTTTGTTAGGGCGCTCATAGGAAAAATTATAATGTAGAAAATACTGCTAATTAGTAGTTATGGGTAGTTAAAACATGCACTCTCTATTTCTTGGATGATTCTCTGAATAAATTGGGTGAATCTTACAGACCAATCATGCTGATGGCAGCAACCCAAGTGTTGCAACTATTTTCTTGAAGTACTCAATTTGCAATTTATGTAGTTTATTTGTATTAAAGTATGTTACATACTTTACAATACAATTCTTAAATTGCCTATTTCGGAATTCGCTTCCAATAAGCTTTAAATAATCTTCCCCCGCTAGTGACCCCCTTGAGAATGGACTAAAGAAGAGCCAGTCTATTGAAGCCGCTTTTCCTAAATAGTTATCGTCCCAAAAGACAAAAATTTCTTAGACTGAAGTAAAAATATACATCTAATACCAATTCGCAATGGGCTTCGCCCCGCTACGCTAACGCAATCGCAATTCAACAACGCCAAATAATTTTTATATGCAGATATTGACCTTGGAATAAGATTGATATTTTGTATAAATTTTGATATTAGTAACAAAGAGAATGGGAGATGGGGTAAAATTTAGTCCCTATTCCCCATTCCTCATTTTCTCTAAGCTCGTCCCGCAAGTCTGGCAACTACTGTAGCTAACTCAGCTGCCTCAATAGGTTTAGGCAAATGTAGCTGATAACCTTCTTGTATAGCTCGCATCCGATCCTCTGCTCTGGTATAGGCTGTTAATGCTGCGGCGGGAATATTTCCCCCTAGTTCTGGTGATTGCGATCGCACTTTGCGGATCAAAGAATAACCATCCTCATCGGGCATACCAATGTCGCTAACTAAAACATCTGGTTTCCACTGTGTAATTACCTGCAATGCTTCTGCAACTGATGCTACAGCTTGAACTTCGGCTTGGTACTGTTCGAGGATTGTGGTGATGAAATCACGGCTATCGACTTGATCATCTACAACTAGCACGCGTACACCAAGGAGCGAGAGAGGGATAGAGAGAGGTAAAGGGGCAATGGGGTAGAGGGGCGGACTCTTCAGAAGTGGTAGTTTGACTGTAAACGTCGTCCCTTGTCCTTTGCCTGGACTATTTGCGTAAACAGTACCGCCATGTAATTCTACCAAATTACGCGTGATCGCTAATCCTAGTCCCAATCCACCATAGGTTCTAGTGCTAGAACTATCAGCTTGACGAAAGCGATCAAAAATGTAAGGAAGAAAATCAAGGCTGATACCAATACCTGTGTCAATTATCTGAATCTGAGCGTATTTATCTGTTGTGTCTTGTTTTTCTTGACTAGTAACTACAGACAATTGCACCTCTACCCGTCCTCCTGTGGGTGTGAATTTGATGGCATTGGACAGTAGATTCCAAATTATTTGCTGTAAGCGCTCAACATCACCGGATACTAAGAATTGAGAATTTTCGCCCAACATGGTTTGGGATTGTGATTCTCTTGATTTTAAATTTTCGTGATTGATTCCTAGTTCCAAATCTGAATTTTGCGTTTCTTTTGAAGGAATAAGGGAAAATCTTAAATTGATTTCTTTGGATTGGGCGGCGAGGCTAACAGTCTCTAGGCTCGACTCAATTATTGGAACCAAATTACAAGTACTGACATTGAGACGTAATTTGCCTCGCATCATCCGTGATATATCCAGTAGGTCTTCAATTAGCTGGGTTTGTGCCTTCGCATTGCGTTCAATTGTCTCCGTAGCCCTAGCTATCAGGGTTTCACTAAGCTTACTTCGTTGCAGTAGTTGCGCCCAGCCAAGAATGGCATTGAGAGGCGATCGCAATTCGTGGGATAATATTCCCAGAAACTCATCCTTCATCCGGTTAGCCTCTTGCAACTGTTCAGTTTGTTGTTGCAAAGAAGCAATTAAACTAGCTCGTTCCATTGCGATCGCTATCTGGTCACATACTGCTTGCATCATTCCCTTTTGATTTTCGGTGAAGCTTAACCGAGTACGGCTGCCAAAAGAAAGAGTACCCAACAGCCGTCCTTGGGCGATCAATGGGTATGCATAATAAGCAGTAATCCCTAAAGAGCGAATCAATGCGGTTTGCGCCTCAGTGGATTGCTGCACATTCTCTACAGCTAGGGAATTGCGTTCTTGCGCTACAGTACCGCAAACCCCTTGATCTAATGGCAAGTACTCAATTTCCTTTGCTATCTCTGGAGAAATACCACTGTAAGACCCCAACCGCATTACCTGAGAGTTATCCTCAACCAAATAGTTCAAATAAACTTCTATTCCAATTTGCTCTCTTAGTTTTTGGTAGACGCTATCGATTAGTAGTACTGGTTCCTGGCTTGAGAGTAAATCGTTGGCTGTGTCAAATAGTAGCTTTAGTCTTTTGTAACCTAACGAGAGGGCTTTTTCTGCCTGCTTGAGGTTGCTTATCTCTTGGAACACCAAGATACAGGTAGCCGGATGACCGTGCATTGCTGGCAAAGTATCAGCAAATACCAATAGAGAGCGCACACCACCAGGGGTGTGCCAGTCTACTTCCAACCCATTCAAGCGTTCGCCAAGGGCAACCCGCACTCCTGGCATTTGTTCATTGGGGATGCGATCGCCAGCCGCATCTGTATAGTGGTAGACTGTATGATACTCTGCGGCTGGTACACCTTTGGGAAATTCACCCCCAGCTAATTCGTTAGCAGAACGATTGGCAAAAGTTACCCGCGCTGTTCCTGGTTCAATAAACAACAACGGTCTTGGCATCAGATTTAAGACATCCTCTAGCCATTTTTGCTGATTTAGAAGTGCTTCCTCTGCCTGCTTGCGCTGCGTAATATCTAAAAATGCACCAACGCTTCCTCTGGTTTTACCCTCTTCGTCAAACAAAGGTGCAACGTACTCCAATAGATTGACGATTTTTCCATTTTCATGGACAACATCGAGTTCACAACCTAGAACTTCAATACCATGAGTTGCGGAGTATTGCATTGGGAGTTCCTCTGCTGACAGTTTCCTTCCCTGGCAGTAGACTTTAAAGCTTGTCAGTTTTTCGTTCAAGGGAGCGCTGAGGGAAGCATTTGTGTCTGACGATATTCCCAACTGATTGGCAAAAGCAGGGTTAACCTTGATATTTTGGCATTCTGGATCTTCGGCAATCCCAATTCCAATCGGAATTACATCTAACAGAGTTTGTAACTCAGTAATGCGGCGCTGTAAATCCTTGTTTAGTTGTAAGATTTTTTCCTTAGCTACTTTTTGTTCGCTGATGTTGCGAGTCACAGTTGCTAAGGCAATTGGCTGACCTGTCTTCTTGTCTGTAACAGTGAAGATATTGTAATCAACTGGTATGGCTTGACCTGTTTGGAGATGGCAAAAGCAGAATTCTCCTTGCCAGCGTCCTTCTAATAGCACAGTCGGCAATATATATTGTTGAAAATAGGCTTTGTCTTTGGGCATGAAGTAATCTAATATTGCCTTTTGCCTGACTTCATCAAAACTGGAAAGCCCTACCAGCTTTTGGCCTGCATCATTTATGTAGAGTAATTGACCATCAAGAGTGCCGATGCCGATAAAGTCAGAGCTATTTTCTACCAGCGATACTAATTTTTGTTGTTCTGCTTCTGCTTGCTTGCGATCGCTCAAGTCGAGGATAAACGCTACCGACTCGTCGCGGTTTTCTCCTAGCAGCACGTAACCAACTAAAACGGGAATACGGCTACCATCCTTGCGAATATATTCTTTCTCGTAAGGCGTACAAATAGCGTTGGTATTTCCCTTGGCTTCGGCGACACCTCGCTCATCCAAGTATAAATACTCTGGTGGTGTGATATTGCTCCAACTTAACCTACCTTCTAACAAATCCTCCCGCGTGTAACCAATCATCCTCAAGAATTCGTCGTTTGCCTGTTGGATACCCCCATACACATCGCCAAACAGAATACCGATGACGTTAGAATCTACAAAACTTCCCAGTTTAGCTTCATAAGTTCTAAGTGCTTTTTGGGCAAGATCACGCTGATTGCTAAGGCGTTCAATAACCCTAGCACTTTGCCAAATCAAAATAGTAAAAATCACAATCAGGACGATCGCAAATACCGATATTGCAAAAGCCGGATCGTATTGTCCTGCCCGTTGACCTTCAACAATTAGCCATCCCAATATAGAAGGTACTGCGATCGCAGCAATTAATAAACGACGTGCAAGTAAGCCGCCATAACTATCACTTGTAACTACCCTCATTAGCCCCTGGTCTGACCGCGCCCACAGAACGCCCATACTTAATAAGCTGAACAACACCGCCGTGTGTAAAGCCATTGATGTTGTATAAGGGGCAAGTCCGTAGAGAACTTTCACTTTGTAGGCATAGCCCATCAGCGCTTGAAAGGAAATTAAAGTAGCTATCAGAGCTATAATCTGAGCATACCAATAACTGCGGTGGGTTTTTGGATGAATCAAAATCTCTAGGGCAACGCTAACCAGCATAAAGTTCAGTGCTGTGTTCGCCCCCATTCGCCCTGGATACAATGTCGCTATGCTAGTTGACAAATCACGAAACAGTAGCTCGTCAATACCGAGATTCCAGCCAAATAGATATTCACAAAGTGTAAGCGCAGCTATTGTAGTGACAGCTATTGCACAGACTCTAGAAATTAAAAGGGAACTATGAAAGGAATTTTCAATTGTTTTTTCCTCTCTGCTCCCCTGATTTGTTGCTTTTAAAAATAGCCACAACGATACACCACACAGCACAAAACAAAGCGCTGTATTTACTTTCATTGTGGCAGGACTACCAGGGAAGCCACGCTTAAGAACTTCAATGCCAAGACACCAACCAACTACTACCAAGCTGCCAACAAAAACAGCGATCGCACTTGCGACTTTAGGGACAAGTGAATTTGTAGTGATTTTAGATATATCTTGCAGCCGCAAGCGGTTAATATTTAACATTGATTGTTCTCTAACCGCATCTATTTAGCGTAGTAAACTTATCTATTTCTTACGGTTTAACTTTTTCTACCCCTTGTATTGTATGTTTGTCCTTGACTTGCTTTTCATCTATCTCTATGCATATTTTTTATTGCACAATTTAGAGTAGGAAATAATGGTGGTTTTTTAAACCACCTTTGCGAGTATTTCAAAATTGCAGAGTATGTCGCTTACCATCATCTTGGAAACGTTGCTCTCCAACCCCAACAAATTCTACAATTACTTCGCGTGGTGGAGGTGTCCATTCTCCCATTCTCGCTCCAATTTCAACTACTGTTTGGTTTGTCTGTGTAAACACGCTTATATCTGTTAGCGAAAAATTCTTATCTAAATACTCTTTTGTCTGTCCATCATCTTCAAATAGCTGATATTCGTTATTACCAGGCCAAATCCGTAATCGGATCTCATCGAGTGGCGCTTGATCAACGTATTGCTTGACAGGTTGCATGGGAATTATCGCACCACCACGGACATACAGTGGCATTCTTTCTAGTGGGGCATGAGCAAGAATGTGAATCGGGCCTTCGTAGCGATCGCCACTCCACCAATCATACCAAGTGCCAGCAGGTAAGTAGACAGCTCGATGTTCAACTCCAGGGCGGTAAATTGGTGCAGCCATCAGCGATGCACCTAGTAATACTTGATCGTAGAGGCTATAGGTTTTCAGATCGTTAGGGAAGTGGTACAATAATGGTCTTAAAATCGGTGCGCCTGTTGTTGCCGCTTCCCAGAAAAGACTATAAATATAGGGAAGTAATTGGTAACGTAGATTAATGTATTCTCGACAGATATTTTCAACGCGATCGCCAAATACCCAAGGTTCATGACGAGCAGTAGACATTGCCGAGTGACCGCGCATCAATGGATAAAGCATTCCTACCTGCATCCACCGAGCGAATAATTCAGCTGTGGCGTTACCAGCAAACCCGCCAATATCGCAACCCACAAAACCCACACCCGAAAGTCCCATATTGCAAAGCATCGGCAGAGACATTTCTAAATGCTCCCACAACGATTGGTTATCCCCCATCCACACAGAAGACCAGCGTTGCACACCAGCATAACCCGATCGCGTTAACACAAACGATCGCTCCGAACCTCGATGCCGTTCCAACCCTTCATAGCAAGCTTTAGCCATCATCAACCCATACAAGTTATGCACTTCCGTATGAGTAACAGACACAGAGATATTCTCCTTGTCCCCTTGTCCCCTTGTCCCCTTGTCCCCTTGTCCCTCATCACCCCCCTGCGGTGCATCTAGGGGAAACCAAATCTTTTCACCATCATCGCCGAAAGGGCGATCGTTTATGGCAGGTTCATTCATATCATTCCAAATGCCCGCCACACCAACATCAGTTAAGCTTTTGTGTAAATCAGCCCACCAGTTAGACACATCAGGACGCAAAAAGTCAGGAAAAACAGCTTTCTCAGGCCAAACGTAGCCGTGGAACAATGCACCATCAGCTTTCCGCACAAAATAGTCATTTTCTAAGCCTTGGTCAAAAACATGATAATTACCTTCTGGTTCATACTTCACACCAGGATCAATAATTGTGACTGTTTTGAAACCATCCTCTGCTAAATCACTAATGAGTTTTGCTGGATTAGAAAAGCGTTGAGGACTCCAAGTAAATACCCGATAACCCCGCATATAGTCGATATCCAAGTGAATAACATCACAGGGAATGCGACGCTGACGGAATTCTTGCGCTAGTTCCCGCACAACGGTTTCTGATTCATAACTCCAACGACATTGATGATAACCCAGCGCCCATTTCGGTGGTAATGGCATTCTCCCGGTTAATTGAGTGTAAGTCTCCAAGATTTGGGCAGGTTCGGGGCCATAGATAATGTAATAATCTAATTCACCGCCACGAGTTTCCATCTTCCAAATACCTGGCTGTTCAGCACCGATATCGAATTGACTCCAAAAAGTAGTGTTGAAAAAGATTCCATAGCCTAACTCTGGACGCAAAGCCATAAAAAATGGAATTGCTTGGTACATTTCATCAGTCAGTGCATCATAATCTAAGGCATCCGTTGTCCAGTTGGTTTTGACTTCGCTGAGTTTATCCAGAAAGCCTGTGCGTTCACCAAAACCATAGAAATGTTCATCGGCTGCAATTTCCTTCCATCCTGCAACTGTACCCATCCGCCAACCTATACCTATCTCTGCATCTTGGGCAAAAGGGCGATTAGCTTTGTCGAAACAGACGATGCGACACTTTTCTCGCTGGACACACACACGAATCTGTGCTGTTTCAATTTCTACCGTTGCTTCATTTTCTTGCACTGTAAAAGGTGTTGTTGCCCATTCTGCATCATCTGGCGTTACTGCCCAAGAACGCCGAGGCATAAATTCCCCAGTTGGTGCGAAACGCACGCGGAGTAAATTGGGCGCAAGTACGCTGATAGTAAGGCGTGAGTCGCCACAGTCAAAATTAATAATATTATTGTCGGAAGTTACAGCTTTTACATTGCTAAGAGTTGTCCAAGGTTGGTTAGTAGTGGGTAGTTTTCCGAAATATTGCGGCATATCAGTTATTTAGCAGGTAAACACTTGTCCGCATTCATGATTACAGAGATATTCACCATCAAACTCTTTCTTTCGCTAGAGGTTGGGTGAAAAATTAGCAGATATTTTTAGCAGCAGGAGTTCATCAACAGCCTCTGTAAGTTATCACAACCTAGCTCCGGTAAGGCGTTGTGTCTATTTACTATCTAATACTGGTGGAAACTCCTGATTGCAGGCTGGTTGTAGTTAATATTGGCTGCAACACAATGATAGTTGCTCTCTAGTCCTAGTCTACAAATACCGCAAATAACAGGTTTTAGCAATTAGTATTGCTGGTAGCTACATTATTTGTATGGTGTTGAATTACGATAAAAAATTAGTAATAATTTTTGCAATTTCTGCAACATGGCTATAAAGTAACCCATGTCCAGCTTCTTTAATAATTTTAAGTTTTGAACCAGAAATTTTGTTATTCAAAATATTACTATTGATAGGAGGAATGATCAAATCGCTATCTCCAGTCATAATTAAGGTAGGTGCTTGAATGCCTTGCAATAAATTGCATGTATCGTGGGCATGATGCGCCTGTAATTGCCTTATATAAGCATCTGATTGGCTGTGATAGGGTGAGGTTTTTGTGAAAAAACTTTCTATTTTTTTCCGGTTATTAGAGATAGCTAAGTATGATGCCGGAAAAAGAAGATCCAAAAAATCTCCTTGAATATTTGGATTAAAATTGCTACAATCGCCACCAGCCATTGTGCAGGTCAATATCAATTTATTTAATTTGGTAGGATGTCTCAAGGCAAACTGTTGAGCAATCATGCCACCCATACTATATCCTAAAATATGAGCTTGTGCTATTCCTAAAGCATTAAGCAATCCTGCTACATCATTTGCCATATCAGCAGTCGTGTAATTGTATGTTGACTGGCTTTTTGTTCTTCCAGAATCGCGGTTGTCAAACAGAATGACTTGGTAATGTTTTGCCAGCTCATCAGTGAACATATCTCCCCAGTCTAAAAGGCTGAAGCTGAAGCCCATAATCATGAGTAGCGGATAACCATTGCCTTTCATCTCGTAGTAGATGCTAATATCTCCAACTTGAATTTCTGGCATTTGAAGATTAAAAAAGATAAAGAATAGGAAAATATAATAATTAGCTTTTCAAATATTTTTGAAAGCTATTACATAGAAGATTTTAGTCAAATTAACCTCATGCTGAGTGGCAATTTTTTATTAATATAAAAAACTTAATATTACTAAATTTAATTAAAAGAGAGTGCAGGCAACCACAAATATTTAACACTTACAGCGTTTTACAATTCGTGTGACATCATATTTCCGCCTTATTCAAACCAAGTTACTATATATCCTGCGGCTTCTCGTCTAATGACTTTAATTCATCTAGGCTGCAACGCAAACGTGGGTTGTCAGGGTCAGTCAAATCTAACTTATCCCAAGGTACTGTATAACCACTGTAGATTTTATGCGCCCCTAGTAGACGCAAAATTCCTAACCCAATTGTCCAAGCAGATAACCGTTCTAACACCGCAGCATAACCGACAAGATATTCCTTAACAATCCATTCTTCACCTTGTTGTTCGGCGCGTACTTCCTCAATGCGTCCAACGGCTTTACCAGTTGAGTCTAATACTGGTTTACCCAGCAGCAATTCTAGATGAATTTCACGAGTTGCCATTATCCCCCTCCTGGAATTCGTGCGATGATGCGATCGCGCAGCCATTTTTCATACCCTAAAGCTGGTGTTGCTTCAGCTTCAACATCCACTTCAACATCAATACCAACATCCCGCACTTTTGACCACGGAATCCGAAATGGTTCACTTTGTTTAGCGCCCCATTTACTTGCAATTGCTGCTACCAAACGTGCCAAACGGGGATTTAGCCGTTTACTAAGAGTTGTCACACCTACTTCAATATAAGCAAGTCGTGGTGGTTCGCTATCGCGTAACTCCATCACAATGCCATCGACTTTACCCATCTTGCGTTGATTACGGTCAACTAATTGGTTATCAAGAACATCTCTGATAATATCCATTTTCTACCCTCCAATAATTTCTAATGGAATAGCAACGATCGCTAAAACAAATGTCAGCGCGATCGTAAAAATGACAACACTGTTACTAATCCATCCATTACGATACTTACCAACGTATAATTCATCATTCATCAAAACCAAAAAAGGTATGATTACAGGCGGCAAAATCACTGCTGTAATCGCCATTGAAAACAAAGTTAATTGCAACGGATCGATACCAAATACCATCAGTAATGAGGCGAGAAAGACAAACACGGAGTAAACTAAACTAAAACGTGCAGCATCTTTTGGTTTAAGATTTTCGCCCCAATTCCAACCAAAAGCTTGAGCTACAATATACGCTGTGTCGAGGCTTACCTCCAGTGCTGCACCAAAGCAAGCAATTCCTAAAGATGCAGCGAATAGCACAAAGCCCCAGTAACCAAAAGTTTCTGTCAACATTAGCGCCGCCTGTTCATAGCTATCAACCTGGATACCTTTGGGATTGAGTACCAGTGCTGCCACAATCAACACTCCCAGTGATACGATACTACCAAAGCCCATCCCCAAACTAGCGACGGCGCGATTCACACCGATATATCCTTCATCCCACTTATCTTCTACTGCACCAGATGAGTAGAAATAAAATAAGTACGGGCTAATCAATGCACCCAGGATGCCAACAGCAAGGTATAAATAATGTGCGGTGTCTTGTTGCGGCACGGTTGGTAACAAACCAGAACCAATTTTTGTTAAAGATGGATGCAACTTAAAAGTAGCAACAACAAAGACTAGTGTGATTAATCCAAAAAAAGAAATCCCGTTTTCAATTAATCCAAATGTCCCTTTCCAAAGTAGCAACCAAATTGCAAAGGCTACGGGTAAAGCAAACCACTGAAAACTAATGCCTGTTACTAATTGCAGGGCGATACAAACACCACCAATTTCGGCTGCTAAAACTAAAAAATCAACGACAATTTCTGCAACTAGTGGAATAATATAAAAGTTGAATCCAAATCGTTCTCGCACCGCCGCAGCTAATGTATGTTTGCTAACGGCTGCTAAACGTCCAGACATTTCCACCAGAAAAATTACACAAATTGTCCCTAAGACAATCGCCCAGATTAGTTGAAAGCTATAGGTAGATCCAGCTTCCGCAGCAGTAGCGATCGCACCTACATCTAGAAACCCACCAATACTGGTAACAATCCCAAGCGCGATTTCCAAAATTTTATTCATTGGTTTGCCCTGCTACTTTTCTTTAGCTTGTTTAGCGATCGTTCTTCTATTGCTAGTTCTCCAAGCTTTTGCTGTACCTCTAAACGATTTTTTTGTCCTACAGCCCTAGACATTGCTTCTGTTTTATTTGTTAACTGTATAACTTCACCTAATAGTACTGATTTATCATCCTGTGTTACATCTTTAGATAATTTTATTTTGTCTATTTTATCTTTTTCTTTTTGCAGTTCTTCTGTAGCTTTTTTCAATGTTTGTTCAGCATAATTATTTGGTATAACATTGCGTATCCAGGCATCACCAACCATATTTACTGTTGCTACCCAAGAAGATATATTTTGTGCTTCTTTGTCCATATCTTGTACGGAAGTTTTACCACTGCAAGAAGCTAACAATGTCAGTATTAATAAACAATTAATTACAGATTCTAATTTACCAGCCTCTGGCATTTATAGACTCTCCATAGCTAATACAAATACATTTTTTCTCGCCACCTCGGCAATAGTGTACATCTATCTAAAGAAATATTTTGTAAAATATTATTTCAAAATTTATTGTATTAACGGAAATCCACTTCAAAAAGGAGGATGTTACTTGCATCTATAGTAAATTATGACTGTTCTAAGGTCAAAGGTTTTATAAAATACTCTAAATCTTTTTGAGATATACAAATATTTAGCAATTCCATCCCCTACAAAGCATATGTTGATGTATATCATGATGCAGATACATTATTTACAATTAATAGTCTAGGCTTATACAATAAGAAGCTGGAATACACATCTTAGCTTGGTTGTAGGAAGGTTGAAAGACATACAAAGGCACAATCATAGAAGGAGAAATATTTTGATATTTCCCTTCTAGTTTCCCATTTTTCTTACCTTCATAACCTTCTTTCCAGCAGAATTAAGTTAGGCTTAAAACTCTAAAAATATGCAAAATGACTCTGGTAAAACTATTTCTATTTGGATGACAACGGCAGAAGTACCAGAGCAACCAGTGCTTACCGAAAATACTCATGCAGATGTGTGCGTTGTCGGTGCAGGGATAGCAGGGATGTCAACTGCCTATATGTTAACCCGCGCAGGTAAATCAGTAGTTGTGCTGGATGATGGCCCCATTGGTGGCGGTCAAACAGCAAGAACAACAGCACACGTATCGAATGTGCTAAGTTATCATTACTACGAACTGGAGCAAATGCACGGTAAAGAGGGTGCAAAACTGGTTGCTCAAAGTCATACAACAGCAATTAATACTATAGAGGCGATCGCTACCCAAGAAAATATTAACTGTGACTTTGAGCGACTTGACGGCTATCTTTTTCCGCCAGACTTGAAATCAATAGACGAGATTCAGCACGAGTTAGAAGCAACACACCGAGTTGGACTAACTAATGTTGAAATGGTGAAGAAAGCTCCGTTAACTGGCTTTGATACAGGAGTGTGTCTACGCTTTCCCCAACAAGGGCAATTTGATCCATTAAAATATCTAGCTGGACTTGCAGAAGCCATAGAACGGCGTGGGGGTAGAATTTATACGGGGACACACGTAGAAAAAATTCAAGGTGGTTTACCCGCTCATGTTGAGACAAGTAGTGGTAAAGTTGTCACAGCCGATGCTGTGGTAGTAGCAACTAACTCACCCATCAGTAGCTTAGCTACTATGCACTTCAAGCAGGCTCCATACATCACTTTTGTCATCGGTGCAAAAGTGCCTCGTGGTTCTGTTGCCAAAGCGCTTTATTGGGATACCCTTGACCCCTACCACTACGTAAGATTACAAAATATCGACGAAGAATATGATGTATTAATTGTTGGTGGCGAAGACCATAAAACCGGACAAGCTGACGATGCCGATGCTCGCTATGCCAGACTCCAAACGTGGACGCGAGAACGTTTCCCAATGGCACAGGAGATTTTATTTCGCTGGTCGGGACAGGTAATGAATTCTGATGATGGTATTGCCTACATTGGTAAAAACTCTTTTGATGAGGAAAACGTTTACATCGTTACTGGTGATACAGGCATAGGAATGACCCACGGTGCGATCGCGGGGATACTGTTAACTGACTTGATTTTAGGGCGAAATAATAGCTGGGCACAACTTTATGACCCATCGCGTGTGAGACTTGGTGGAGTCGGTGATTTTATCTCTGAGAATCTTAACGTTGCTGCCCAGTATTTAAAGTGGGTCACACCAGGCGATGTTGATTCCGTTGAAAAACTTGCTCCCGGTACAGGTGCAGTGGTACTACGTGGTTTGACAAAAGTCGCAGCTTACCGAGATGAAGATGGTACACTGCACGAACATTCGGCAATCTGTACTCACCTCAACTGTATCGTCGCTTGGAATTCCTCAGAAAAGACCTGGGATTGCCCATGTCACGGTTCGCGGTTTGATACGCAGGGAAAAGTAATCAACGGTCCAGCAATTAATGGGCTGACACCACTGGAAAACAAGTAAAAAGTGGAGAGTAAAGCTTTAATCTCACTCAAAAAAACGGCATTGCTGAATCATGGGATGATTTAGCCCAATTTTGAACGAATTTTCGTGTTTGCATAAATAATTTGCTTAACCAGAGTTACTACACTCTACCCCCCAATCTTCCTCCTCGCTTGCGGGGAAGGGGTTCTTCACGTTTAAAAAGTAATCAAGCGGACATGATACGAGAGGTCAAATATTCATAAATATTTTATTGAGTGGGCAAACAGCCCACTTTTTTATTGTCAATCTCGTAAATATACGGGAACTTCTTTTTCTTGGTTATGGTCACTTGATACCACCTTAAACAGCAAGCAGGTTCTCACTGTAATCCATCAAGCTTAGACGTAGCCCAACCCAGGTATCGCAAGTCCTTTATATCTAATGTAACTTACCCTGACTCTTCGACATACCATAGTTCGCATCTAAAGGTGCTTACATTTACTGCTATCTATTACCAGCTTCTCTTAAATTGTCTTTATATATACAATAATTATAATTTCTTAGTCAATTTAACGCAGACTTAAAATACTTTCAAATCTCGACATGGATGTTTCCTCATAGAAAAATTTTGCATTAATCAACCAAATATTAGCATAATTCTTTATATATCCACTAAAACTTTATGATAGCTATATCAAACGGCACATTAAAGATTTTTGCGACCAAAACCCTATATACTAAATTAGACTTTGATAAATTTGAGAGTTTTGTTAATTGCAACACCAAAAACTATTAATTTTTAGATGAAATACTAGCGTATCTTATAGTCTATAGTTTTTAAGGTTTAGTCAAAACTATATCCAGTATCATCAAAAAACTGCAAACTTCATGTGGTGCAAAAATCAATCGGGGAGTGAAAACATGAATTTACGTAGAGATGCATTGCAAATCCTCAAAGAAACTAGCCGAACTTTTTATATTCCAATTAGTGTTTTACCGCCAGGATTACAAGAAGCAGTAGCATCAGCATATTTGTGTATGCGTGCCATTGATGAAATAGAAGATCATCCCGAATTAGATAACGCTACTAAAGTAAAGCTGTTAAGAACGATTAGCTTGACATTACAGGCAGGGGTTGATGGCTTTGCGATAGATGCTTTCTTGGCAGGATTTAGTGGGTATGAGAATACCTTAGAAGAAGTCACAGTGAGGATTAGAGAATGGTCGATACTAGCACCAGAGACCATTGCGCCTCGAATTTGGGATGCCACTGCTGCAATGGCAGACCGGATGGCTTACTGGGCTGAAAGAAACTGGAAAATTTATACAGAATCTGATTTGGATCGTTATACCTTTGGGGTTGCAGGTGCAGTCGGATTGTTACTATCAGACTTATGGACTTGGTACGATGGAACACAAACTAACCGTACCCAGGCGATCGGGTTTGGTCGGGGTTTACAAGCAGTTAATATCCTGCGTAACCACACTGAAGATTTAGGGCGTGGGGTAGACTTTTTCCCAGAAGGTTGGAGTGCAGAAAATATGCAAGAGTATGCCCGGCGCAATCTAGTCTTGGCAGAAGCTTATACCAAAAACCTTCCTACTGGCCCAGCCTTAGATTTTTGCCAAATTCCCTTAACGCTGGCTAATGGCACTCTTGACGCCCTTGCTAGTGGTAAAGAGAAACTCAGTCGCAGTGATGTTTTTGCACTTCTCGAACAACTGATTAGTGTAAATATGAAAGCCAGCTAATAGTCTTTTAACGATTAATGGAGATGATTCTAAATTGCCTCCAAACTTGGGCATCCAAAATTCTACAGCGATTTTCTGTAAAGGAGTTAGTGTGGTCTTATATCAGGTTCGGTTAAACACTTATAATATCTGTAGGTTAACGAGCCACTGCCCCCTTGCGATTTCTCGACAACCAAAAAAACAGCGTTTTAAAAACATAGACCCGAACGCGAACAGCGTCTAGTAAAGAAGGGTTTTACGCAGGAGAGTAACCCAACATTTTATCCTTGTTGATGTTGGGTTTGACTACCCTATTCTTACGGGGATCTTGCTAAAACCCAACTAACCTACATTGATAAATTTTTTTATTATAAGTTATCACCCGAACTTGATATTTATCATCTCTTGGTGCTAGCCTCTCCCCTACCCGTTGTAGATATAGGTCAATAGCGCAGCATTAGCTCTGCGCTATTAGCCCAAGTCGCTACTTCGACTTCGCTCCAAAAATAATTTAGATACTATTTAACATTCTAAGTATAATAATTTTTTTAATTTGCAACTAATTTACGTAAAATTAGCTAAACTTTAAATAATCTTCAAAGCATTTCCAGCAAAAATTACCTGGCAAGAGTTGATTAATATCTAAATAATTGAAAGAGAGTATAACAACTCACCGTGATTCTTCGTGCAGCGAGTTGACAGTGCATGAGCTACTGCTTAAATCCTATCTGTCCCAATCCAGAAAATTTGGTATATAGCCAAAGGTGCCAGTCTTGTGGCTCGCAACTACTGTTGCGCGAGCGCTATCAGGTGATCAAACCATTAGGTCAAGGTGGCTTTGGAGCTACCTTCTTAGCCAACGATCAAGGCTTACCAGGAGAACCGAGTTGCGTAATCAAACAATTACGCCCATCAGGAAGCGCCCCACACGTTTTACAGATGGCTAGAGAACTCTTTGAACGAGAAGCCAAAACTTTAGGGAAGATTGGCAATCACCCACAAGTACCAAGACTGTTAGACTATTTTGAAAATCATGAACAATTCTATTTAGTTCAAGAATACATCAGTGGTAATACCTTACAGGAAGAGATCAAACTTAACGGCATCTTAAGCGAAACTGGAGTCAAGCAATTTTTGAGCGAAATTTTGCCACTATTGCAATACATCCACGATCAAAAGGTAATCCACCGTGATATTAAGCCAGCCAACTTAATTCGCCGTACTCAAGATGCCAGAATGGTACTCATCGACTTTGGTGCCGTCAAAAACCAAATCAGCCAAGGTGCAGTAAATCAATCAGGACAAACAGCATTAACTGCCTATGCCATTGGTACTCCTGGTTTTGCACCTCCAGAGCAAATGGCTATGCGTCCAGTCTACGCCAGTGATATCTATGCACTGGGGGTGACATGCATTTATCTACTGACTAACAAAACTCCTAAAGATTTAGATTACAATCCCAACACTGGCGAGATAATGTGGGAGCAACTTGTGCAAGTGAGTGACCACTTGGGCAATGTATTGCGAAAAATGTTGGAGGTGTCTGTACGTAATCGCTATCAATCAGCGACAGAAGTTCTCAGAGCATTGGAAATAGAACCATATTTAGAAAGTTTAGCAAAAGGTTTATTAATTAAATCAGATACTGGGTCTAAAGAGCGAACACACAACCATCTGGAAAATTCTGCTGTTTTATGTAACAACTCTTCTGCTGCTACTAGTACAGGAGTGGCACAGGTAGCGGCAGCAATTCGCGCTAGACGAGCCAAGGCAGAAGCAGCTGGAGCGCACCAAGGTTCTGGGATGGCCAAATCAACGACTTTTGTTAACAGCAACAGTAATAGTTTACAAGCTAAAACTTCTAAAGTTGAGCGTAAATTAAATACCCAAAGTTTATTAACTGCCTATCAGAAAGGAAGACGGGATTTTGCTCTACACAATTTAAATTTGCTGGATCTGCAAGGTGCTGACTTATCCCAAACAAATTTCCATTCCACTCAATTGCAAAAAACCAATCTCCAGGGAGCTAATCTTCACAATAGTGACTTTGGCAGAGCCAGTCTCACTCGAGCAAATCTCAAGGATGCTAATCTGAGCAAAGCATACCTTAACCATGCTGATTTAGAAGGGGCAGACCTGCGAGGCGCAGACCTCAGCAATGCTTGCCTTAGTAATGCCAACCTCCGAGGAGCTAATCTGTGTGGTGCTAATCTCACCAGTGCCAAAATTTCTGATGAGCAGCTTGCACTAGCAAAAACAAACTGGATGACCATCCGCCCCAATGGGAAACGAGGCTTGTTGTAAATTGAAAGTTTAAATTTGAGAGTTACTTGCTTACCCTGCCTCTCAGACTAGTACCGCAAGGCGGAAATAAACTTACTATTTTATTACAGCCAGAAACCCCAAAATTAAAATGTATGTGACTTTTGGCTTTTGGCTTTTGACTTCCACCTTGCGGTACTAGTTCCCTCTTTTTTAAGGGTGCTTAGGACAAGTCCTAAACTCAACTGTATTAGACATCTCCGAAAATGAATTGTTTTGATGTTGCCATGCAACGTCTCTACAAGGGTTTCAGGTAACGCATAATTTATTTCTGGAGTATCTATTGTTTTACAAAGCTGACAAGCCTTCTATTTTCTTATGAGCTTAGATAAATTAGCCCTTATTCTGATCAAGAAAACTCAGATTTATTCAGAACTGACCAAATAGATATGATATAACAATCCTATTTAACTTGGAAAAATTGCAACCCAACCCGCAGATCCCCGACATCGTAAAAGTTATCGGGGATCTTGTTGATCGCAAATAATTCAGGCTTATTATAGCTGGGTTGAACGATAGTCTAGTCATCGCTTTTGCAAATGTCAATAAATATCCTATTTTTCAGTAAGAATACGTAGATATTTGGCAATTTTTAATCAAATCTTTATAATTATTATCTATTACAAATAACAAATGATTATTTACAATAAATAATAAAGCATCATAATACTTTTTTTTAGATGTTTCCATGCTTTTCATGGCTAGAAACAACAGGGAATCTCGTTTTTAAAAATTGTAAAATCTAACGTTCTTAAGCCATTCAAGTTTTCAGATGGTAGCGGAAAGTTAAAAATTAATTATCCCTGGTCGTAGGCTGAAGCAGAATATTCACAACCGGAATCAGGTAATACAAGGTTTACGTATAATGACTGACTTTGCACAAACAGAAATAGAACGGAGATTAAGTTTATATCAGGTATTTCTTAAGTTGTATGAACACCATAGCGACCTTTTAGATGAAATTCTTCAGCTAGAAAACCTATCTCAACCGTCGTTGACAAGAGGGAAGGCATCTTACATACATGGTGTAGTGGATACTTCTGCTGTTTATTTGATGACTAATTTGTGTGACAATCAGACCCAAAGTTTACGGCAGCCACAGCAAATCTGGACAATAGGTCGTAATCGCAGCAGTGGTATTTGTATTGTTGATAGTTATATGTCTCGTCGCCACGCTGCTATTCAATATATTGATGATCAAGGCTTCTACTTTATAGACTTCAACAGTACTAATGGCTCATTTGTGAATGGCGATCGCGCTTTTGGGCGGATCAAGCTTAAAGATGGCGATCGCATCCGTCTAGGTAGTATGACTTTTGATTTTTTCATGAGTTCTACCTGCCGCGTGTTGCCAACTGTAGCAATGGAGTTATTGATGCAACTTATACATCGAAAAAGCAATAATCAAGTAGAAATACTCACTTATCTCTGTAACAGACCAAAACTTTTGACTGAAAAACCAGATGATAATTCAGGGATTTTCAGAAATCCTGGATTAGTTGAAAAGCTTGAAGATTCTTATGACAACTTTAGTTCAGAACAGAAATCAGAAATTTTAGACCGCTTTTTTAGCAGACAAATACCATAGAATCCCAGCTAAAAAATTGGAAATTATCGCAATTTTCAATTGAGTGAACTATACACAATTCGCAGGGGCACAATATAAAATTTTTGTGCCTCTTCTTTTAACTGATTCCAAGGACAAACGTTATAAAAATAAAATGATTGCTCATCATATAGTGGCAATCATTTTCTAAGGCTTGCTATAACTCATCAATACTTTAAAAAACGTGGGTTAGCTATCTATGTAACCCACTACATATTAAAGTTGCAGATAAATAAATCTGCATTCCTTATTCTTCTGGCTCTAAATCGACTTCATCGTCTTCATCGTCTTCACTAGCTTTAGCCACGGAGTTAGCAGAAACAACAGCGCCTTTATCTAGTTTTTCGCGCACCAGTTTTTTCATTTCGTCAGCAAATTCAGGCTTTTCTTCTAGATACTTAATGGCGTTGTCTCTTCCTTGGGAGATATTATCGCCATTGTAACTATACCAAGCTCCTTTGCGAACAATAATGCCAGTTTCTTCGGCTAGGTCAACAAGACAACCCAAGGTAGAAATACCTTTACCAAAAATAATGTCGAATTCAGCGATTCTGAAAGGCGGCGCTACTTTATTTTTAGCGACTTTGACTTTAACGCGATTACCAAATTCATCAGTACCTTTTTTCAAGGTTTGAATTCGGCGAATATCCAAGCGCACCGAAGCGTAAAATTTCAATGCGTTACCGCCTGTAGTCGTTTCTGGGCTACCGTAGGTAACACCGATTTTTTGCCGTAACTGGTTGATGAAAATTACTGTACAACCAGATTTACCGATATTGCCCGTAATTTTACGTAGGGCTTGGCTCATTAATCGCGCTTGCAGACCAACGTGCGCGTCACCCATATCGCCTTCAATTTCAGCACGGGGAACCAGTGCTGCTACTGAGTCAATGACTACAATATCAACCGCAGCAGAACGAACAAGCTGATCGACAATTTCCAAAGCTGATTCGCCTGTGTCAGGTTGGGAAATCAGCAAATTGTCAATATCTACACCCAATGCCGCAGCATAAGTAGGATCAAGGGCGTGTTCTGCATCAACAAAGGCAGCAATACCGCCATTTCTTTGCACTTCGGCGAGCGCATGTAGCGCTACTGTAGTCTTACCAGAACTTTCCGGGCCATAAATTTCAATTACCCGTCCCTTGGGTAAACCACCACCCAATGCTAAATCTAGAGTGAGCGCCCCACTGGAAATTGTCTCCACCCGCATCCGGGTAGCATCGCCCAGGCGCATGATTGCTCCTTTACCAAAGCTGCGCTCAATCTGGTTAAGCACCATAGTTAGCGCTTTTTGCTTGCCTGAAGTATCGGTGTTGATAGCCATTCCTGCGTCTAATGCCTCTTAATATATGGTTTTAAGGAGTGTTGCTCTGGGAGTTTGAGTAGAACAGATATACTATTTTAACCAGAAAATCCTGGAATAGGACTTCTCAAATCAAAAAAAGGGTGTAATAAGATCGTAACTCGATCGCTACCAGATTAGGGTAGTCTTGCACAATGATACCAACTTGCATTCAGAGATAGCTTTTTTTGACTGGGTAAGCAAGGGGTTTTCAACAAAAAATTATCTAAACAACTGAGCCTTATGCACTGTAAATAATGAGACTGCTTTGTTTTGGAGAGAGAAAACCTCTATCGTGGTGCGTAGGCGTAGCCCGTCGTAAACATCGCTCGTCAAATCCCAATCTAGCCACAACAAAAAACTAAGTAGTTTCCAGCATCGATAAATCTATTAAAGTTACTGCTATCCTTGAATCCAGCTTGTTGGCATGGAGATAATGTATTGATATCATAGTAACATAAATCACATAAACTATCTTCAGCAAACGTGAATAAATCACAGTCTATTAAGCTACTTGAAAGTGAGGGATGGACAAAAGCAGATGCTATGCGTGCTTTGGAAGTAATTGATTTTAGTACCAATCCTGATGAAATTACTATTCGCAGAGCTATTTCGCCTTTTGCTGGTTCTGAATTAATTAAGCGTCAGCGTCTTCAAGCTGCCCAAAAAGGTCTGGTAACGAAGAAAACTAAAGAGATTGAATTGAAAGAGCAGGAATATGCTGTCAAAATTGACCAAGTTAAAAAGTACCCAAAACAGGAAAGAGAAAAATACGAAGCTGAAATTAAAAGCTTGTCTCAGAAAAATAATATTTTAGAAGTTGAACTCAAAACAATATCTTCTCAAAATAAAATTTTAACTGAAGTTAATGAGCAACTAAAAAAAGACAATAAATCTCTAAAAAATTTAGTGGATCAAATTAGACTTAAACTAGCTGTAAATACTAAAGAAATTCTCAAATATGAAGATAGTGAAATTCGGAAAGCAGTAATTACTTTTTTCAAATGGACTTTAGGATAAAGCACTGAATATATGACTGAGCAAAAAGGTAAAAAAAATAATTTTAGAGGAATGATTTATCGGGTTGTTCAACTCGTTAACTCAAAGAACCGGAGCAAGCTTCATAAAAAAGACCAAACTTGGCTAAAACAAAATTTTTATAAAAATGTTGGTTGGGATAATGTTATTAAGCTTTATCAAAAAATAGAAGAGTTTATAGGTAACTATTATCTTGAGGAATTGACGCTTGAAGAATTATTTATAGAAGCTGATAGAATTGGCAATAAATATCTCACAAATCAAGAAATAAACGACTATAGCCAAAGCTTATATAAAGAAGTTAACGGAGTAGCAGAAGAAATAGATAAGCAGTTTCCTGAGACAGAAGTAGAATTTATTGATTTTAATAAAAATATTAATACTAAATATAAAAATAAGCCTAATCAAAAGACATATAAAACAGTAAAGATTTAACGAAAAATATGGTTAATATTGAAAATAAAGAACTTAAAAAGTTATTTGAACTTGCAGATATAATTGGCAACAAGCGATATCATCGGTTAACTCATGAAGATTTTGAAACTTATAGAAAATTCGATTATTGGCGCTATATTAATGGTGATTATGAGTGCGGTACAACTCAAGATAGTAAAGATTGGGTAAGAGAAAATTCCAATTGGTACTGTCCAATTTGTGGATCTCACTACTCTGATAAAGGTGGTAAGACGATAGATCACAAGCTACCTCGGTCACAGTATCCTTGGTTATCAATGGAATTCACGAATTTATGGGTTATTTGCCAGATTTGTAATAAAGAAAAGGGTGAAATGCATTGGTACAAATATGAACACTATATATTTGTTCACTATCCCAATGTTTATCTTGCTGTGAAAATGGCACGTCCTAGTCAGTTACTCCAGTCTTTGAAAGATTAAACCAAATAATGTAATCACTTAATTGCTTTAAGACGCACTGAAAAATCTAACATTCAATAATGACAGTGCATTATCTTAAGCCAAAATTGAGATGAGAAGAGTTATCTGCTAAAATATAGTCAAAATGTCTAAAATAGTCACAATTACTATGCAGACCTACACTCTAACTGATGCTCGCAACAAACACGGTGAGGTTTTTGACAAGGCTGCTACTGAGCCAGTTCTACTAACCAAGCAATCACGGCCTAGCCATGTGATTATTTCAGCAGAGAGCTACCAAAAATTAATTAATCGGTTGGAAGAATTAGAGGATATGGTTTTCGGTCAAGCTGCTGAAGTTGCTCTAAGTCAGTCCAAAATGATTGGTACAGAGGCATTTACATCTGCACTAGAGCATTTAGCTAATGGCGAAGCTTGATGGTCTAGCAACTGTTCTTGATTTTCTCAACGGTTTACAGCCTAAAATAGCAGCACAGATTGCAAAAAAGGTTTTGGCTTTGAATGTTGAGCCATTACCCACTGATAGTAAGCAGCTATCGGGTTATCAGGATTTATATCGAATTGATAGTGGTGAATATCGAATTATTTACAGGCGTTTTCCTGAGCAAGATTTAGTAGAAGTGATTTTAGCTAGAGTGGTAAAACTTGCTAGAGTAGATTTTTAACGATTGAAATAGGCGTAAATAGGTAAACCAAAATTTTCAATAATAACGAATTTACTACGTTTAAGTTTTTGCTCTAGCTAGCTTTGCCACTCTAGGATTTTAGTCGGTAAGCGCAATGATGATGATGTTTACAAAAGATTGAACCGTTTACTAGGTTAACCTTTGGTTTTTATTAAAATGCTAGAATCGCTCCAGATAAATGCTTTCAGGCATCTTTGATGACTTTCGACCTTCCCGACTCTCTGATTCTCGATACTGCACTTTCAGTTTCTGGATTAACTGACTATATCCGCTTGCTGTTAGAGCAAGATGAACAATTACGGCAAGTTTGGGTAACTGGCGAAGTTTCCAGTGCTAACCACCATCGCAGTGGTTTATTTTTTACGCTGCAAGATACCGATCGCACCGCCGGAATTAAATGTGTAGTATGGAATAGCCAATTGCCAAAACTCGCCCAGATACCCGTTCCTGGCGAACAGATAATCATTTTGGGTAGTATTCGCCTATATCCGCAACGGGGAGAGTATCAGTTATCAGTTTGGCAGACTCTACCTGCTGGTGTTGGTTTACAGGCGTTGCGCTATCAACAGCTAAAAAATCGCTTGCTGGCTGAAGGGTTGTTCGACGCGCAAAGAAAGCGATCGCTTCCAACTCATCCCCAAACGATCGCTGTTGTCACTTCACCAACGGCTGCTGCTTGGGGTGATATTCAAAAAACTCTTAGACAAAGGTATCCAGGTTTACAGGTTTTATTTTCTCCCGCAACAGTACAAGGTGAGCAAGCGCCGGAATCTATCGTTAAAGCTATTGAACGGGTAGAAAAAGATGGTCGCGCCGAAGTGCTAATTTTATCGCGTGGTGGTGGCGCTGTTGAAGAGTTGGCTTGTTTTAATGATGAACGAGTGGTGCGATCGCTAGCTACTTGTTCCATTCCTGTAATTACTGGTATTGGCCATCAACGAGATGAATCTTTAGCAGATTTAGTTGCAGATGCTTGTGTGCATACACCGACTGCGGCGGCAGAAAGAGTTGTGCCAGCACTTTCAGAGTTGTATACTCAGCATCGGGGGCGAGTTGTGGCTTTACATGATGCAGTGCATGACTTTGGGGAAAATGCTGAGAATAAACTGCAAGTATTACGAAATCGTTTGCGACGTTTGCGTTTAGATCGGCAAGTGCAGCTGGAGGTAGACAAGTTAGGTTGGAAGCGTCAGCATTTGGTGCAAATTACGATGGGGCGATCGCAGCAAGCAACGCAGCATTTAGAGTTGTTGCGGCAAAAGTTAGCTAGTCTTGACCCGAAAGCAGTGTTGCAGCGTGGTTATGCGGTGGTGAGGCAAGAAGATGGGGCGATCGCTCGTTCTGCGGCGGAGTTGACTGTGGGAGAAGATTTGTTGATTCAGTTGGGGCAAGGTGGGGTTAAAGTGAAGGTTATGGAAGTAAACGAACCGCCTTCCGGGTTCACCAGTCGCGTACGGCGGGAAACCCGCCTACAGCGCTGATTCACTAAGACGCCAAGGACGCCAAGAGTTGAATGGTTAAACGCAAGAGTGCTTCTAGTTCTGAGGAAGTTTGGAATTATGAAGCAAAGGTTGCTGAAATAGAGGGAATTATCGCTCGTATTGAATCAGGTGAGTTGGAATTGGAAGCTGTATTTGAGCAATTTGCAAGTGCTGTTGAGTATTTGCGTCAGTGCGAAAGTTTTTTGCAGCAGCGACAGCAACAGGTAGAGTTGTTGATTGAAACCTTAAGTGATGAGTAGGAGCGAGAGTTTGCTCGTAGGCTTCTTTGGGTTTAATATTATGTCCGCTTGATTACTTATTAAACCCGAAGAACCTCACCCCGCCAAAGCTGTGCTTTGTCTCCCCTCCCCGCAGGTCTACGGTGTACACACAAGTCAAATGACCCCCCTTAATCCACTCTTATAAAGGGGGGAAACAGCGATCTAGTTCCCTTTCCTTGACAAGGCTACTGTGTACACACAAGTCTTTTAAAGTTACTGCCTAACATAGGGTAGGTTAATTTTTGCAGGTCGATGCAACAAAGGTACAAGTCAATGCAACAAAGGTACAAGTCGATGCAACAAAGGTACAAGTCGATGCAACAAAGGTGCAGGTCAATGCAACAAAGGTGCAGGTCAATGCAACAAAGGTGCAGGTCAATGCAACAAAGGTGCAGGTCAATGCAACAAAGGTGCAAGTCGATGCAACAAAGGTGCAGGTCAAGAAACTTGTGTGTACACCGTAGCTTGACAAGGGGAGGGTTAGAGTGGGATAAAATCCAGATTTATCAGCTACTTCCGACTTGTGTGTACACTGTAGCCTCGCAAGCGGGGAGGGGATGGGGTGTAATGATCGTAGTTAGCATAACTATCTATGTGGACATAGTATCATAATGTATCTGTAAATGCTTTTTAGCGGCTAGTTGTAGACATCGCCTTTCAGATATCCAAGCTAATACAATCCACGCAGATACACACCTTCAATCAATATCTGTGTTGGCATCATTTTTTAATAGCGCTTCTCGAATAATGGCGGAGCGCTCATGAGCAGAGTGCGCCTCTTCTTTTAATCTTTGTGCTGCCAATGGTAGGTTGCGAGCTTCCATCCTTGAAGCCAGACGATGTGATAAAGAAGCTTTCTCTTCCAATGCCCTCAAAGCGATCCATAGCGCATCCTCTATGGCATCAGATTGCGTGGCTAGCAAACTTTTTGCTGAATAAGCATGACCTGTGCGGCATCGGAAGCGCAACAAATTTCCTTCTTCAACTTCCCAAAGGATACCGCCGCAGTCAGGACAAGCGAAGGTTGATGGTTTACCAGGCCGAGCGCTTTCATTTTCTACTACTTCTAAATTCAATTGCGCTATTTCAGTTTCAAACTCTATCTCGCTAGGTATGGGGTTTTCTGATTCTATTTCCATTGGTATATTGACTAAAGTTACCAAAATAGAAGAAATGTTTGAAAGTGGCACAATATGGTCAATATCGTCTACATTATTGATAGCATTACGTGGCATATCAGAAAACAAAGCATCGTCGGGATCTTGGACAATTGCCACACCGCCCCGCATTTTTACAGCCATTAGTCCGGCCGTGCCGTCGTCAAGTAGACCTGTTAGTAGCACAGCAATCACTCGCTGCCCATAGGTTCGCGCTGCACTACGAAATAATGGATCAATGGCGGGACGACTACGGTTTTCTTTTGCTCCTCGCGTCAAACGCAAATATCCTTGTTCTACCAGTAAGTGGTAATCAGGGGGAGCAACATAAATCCAACCATGAACAATAGCTTCGCCGTCCTGAGCATGAGATACTGGCAACTTGCCAGCACGACTTAATATCTGTGGCAGAACACTTTTACTGTGACTGGATACATGAAGAACTATAATCACAGCAGCATTGAGATTGGGCGGCAAATTTTTGACTAGATAAGTCAACGCCTCAACTCCACCAGCTGATGTTCCAACGACGATAATATTGTGTTCAAGCATTAATATAACGATTTCACTACCATAGCAGCGTGGGCGACAAAAGTACATGTACTGCGATATTGATAATAACGCAGCCAAAAAATTTGTTCACCTAACTTTGAGAGGATTTATTCTTTATTTTTTACTCCTGAATTCTGTATTCTGCTGTATGAGTCAGAGAGTACGAATCACACATTTCTCAGAGTTATAAAACAAGGCTATGGCAAAATCTTTATATAAATGAGGATTTTAGCACTATTTTAAAATTAGTGATTTCTCTATGATAATCTGCGGAATGTGAGCTTTAACTCTATCCGTTCAATTAATTTACGATGTCTCAGCAACAGCGCACCCTTCTAATTGTCGATGATTCCCCAGAAGATCGAGAACTCTATCGGCAATATTTACTGCGCGATCGCGAATATTCCTATACTATCCTGGAAGCAACGTTAGGGGTGCAAGGACTAGAACTGTGGGAGCGACATCAGCCAGATGCCATTTTACTTGATTATCAACTACCCGACCTGGATGGACTAGAATTTCTGGCTCAATTGCAACCCTTGACCCCACAGCCTTGCTTACCTGTGATTGTCGTTACTGCACAAGGCAATGAAGCGATCGCAGTTCAAGCAATCAAAGCGGGCGCACAAGATTATATTGTCAAAGAGCAAATTACCCCAGAACGGCTGCAAATAACAGTCAATGGGGCAATTAAAACAATGCGGCTACACACCCAACTACAACAGCGTATTGAACGAGAGCGTGTAGTCTTAAATATTACCCAGAAAATTCACCAATCGCTGAATCTGGATGAAATTCTTCATATCGCCGTCACCGAAGTCAGAGAATTTCTTCACACCGATCGAGTCTTGGTTTTTCAGTTAAAACCTGAGGGCGATGGTACAGTCGTAGCAGAATCGGTTGGTGCAGAGTGGCGATCGCTGCTTTCGTCTACTATGTATGATCCCCGTCTAAATGAAAGCTCCATCGCCTCAAATCAACCGCAATTTGTCAGGTATAATCCTACCTTTATCAAGAATTATATTGAACGTTATTATCAGGGGCAAGTAACGGCAGTATCAGATATTCATGATAGCAATATTGAGCCATGTCACGGTGAATTGTTAGCACAGTTTCAAGTCAGAGCTAATCTGGTTGTACCAATTCTGCAAGATAATCAGTTTTGGGGATTGCTAATTGCTCATCATTGTACCTCCCCTCGATTTTGGCAGCCCTTAGAAATAGACTTGCTTAAAGAGTTGGCAACTCAGATGAGTATCGCCTTGCGACAGGCAGAACTGTATCAGCAGGCACAGCGTGAACTAAAGGAACGCCAACAAGTAGAAGTGGAACTACGGCAGAGCCAAGAACAGCTGCGATTGGCACTACTAGCCTCTCGGATGGGAACCTGGAACTGGAACATCAAGACGGGAAAAATTTCTTGGTCAGATAACCTAGAAGCCTTATTTGGAATGCAACCAGGAGAGTTTGACGGCTCATTTGAAATGTTTGTGGCGCGGTTACACCTTGATGATCGCGATCGCGTTTTAGCAGCTATAGATCGTGCTATCGCCACCAAAGAAGACTATAACATTGAATTTCGGGTGGTATATCCCGACGGCACAATTAGGTGGGCATTGAGCCAAGGTAAGGTGTTCTACGACCAACAGGGACAACCGATGCAGATGGCTGGTAATGATATAGATATCACTGAACGCAAAAGGTCAGCCGAAGCTCTGCAAGAAAGCGAAGAACGCTTCCGCACATCGGTTGAAAATATGCTCGATTGTTTTGGCGTATACTGTGCTGTGCGGAATGAGCAGGGACAGATTGTCGATTTTGTGACTGAATATGTCAATAATGCGGCTTGTCTCAACAATCAAATGACTTATGAGGAGCAGATTGGGCGGGGATTGTGTGAATTACTACCAACCCATCGTGACAGTGGACTATTTGATGAGTACTGTCAGGTAGTAGAAACAGGACAGGCGCTCATTAAAGACAGCTTAGTTTATGAGGATAATTACGGAAAACAACGCTTAGTTAGAGCCTTTGATATCCGCGTGGCTAAATTTGGAGATGGATTTGTGGCCACCTGGCGAGATATCACCACTCGCCAACAAACTGAAGAAGCCCTGCGCCAGAGTGAAGAATTTAAAAACCGCATTTTAGACAGTAGTTCTGACTGCATTAAGGTATTAAGCCTCAATGGGCGGCTCCTGTACATGAATACAGGTGGAATGTGTTTGATGGAAATTGACGACTTAGATTCCTATCTCAATACTGAATGGCTCTGTTTCTGGGAAGGGAGCCATCGACAACAGGCAGAGCAGGCACTCGCTGCCGCTAAAATAGGCGAAGTCAGCATTCTTCGCGGATATTGCCCAACGGTAAAAGGCACTCCCAAATGGTGGGAAGTAGTTGTTAGCCCGATTCTGGATGCCTCCGGGCAGATGGAACGAGTTTTGTTGATTTCCCGAGACATTACCGAGCGCCAAAAGACAGAACTCCTCTTGCAAGAGAACGAAGCACGATTGAAACTAGCATACAAAGCTACGCGATCGGGATTATGGGACTGGGACATTATCCGTAACAGCGCTCATGTATCTGAAGAGTACTGTAATCTGTTAGGGTTTGACCCAACCATACAAGAAGTCAGCTTTGAACAGTGGTTAATTCGCTTGCACCCAGACGATCGCACCTTAGCCAATGAAGTGGTGAATCGCACCATCCAAGAACAGCAAGAGTACTATCAAACTGATTACCGCATTTTACATCCCGATGGCATTCGCTGGTTAGCGGCTAGAGGTCAGGTTTTCTACGATGCGGCAGGCAATGCAGTACGGATGCTGGGCAACATCCAGGATATCACCGATCGCAAACAAGTAGAGGAAGCATTACGCCAAAGCGAGGAACGCTATCGGTGCTTGGCAGAATTAATTCCACAATTAGTCTGGACAGCCAATACAGAAGGAGGGTTACTCGATGTCAATCAACGTTGGTTGGAATTCACAGGATTAACACCAGAACAAGTCCACACCATCGGCTGGAAAGAGGTTGTCCATCCTGAAGATATAACTATTCTGGCTCAAAAGTGGAGCGAGGCAGTAGAACAGGGTACTTCTTATCAAGCTGAGGGTCGTATGCGGCGCTCAGATGGTGTCTATCGCTGGCATTTACACCAAGCAATTGGGCAAAAGGATAAGCAAGGTCAAATTGTCAAGTGGTTTGGCAGTGCAACTGATATCGAAGCCCAAAAACAACTCGAAGCTGAACGCGATCGCCTATTCCAGCTAGAGCAAGCCGCGCGAGCTGAAGCAGAACGTGCCAATCGCATCAAAGATGAGTTTCTTGCCATTCTCTCCCACGAATTGCGATCGCCTCTCAACCCCATTCTCGGCTGGACAAAATTGCTGCAAAGTCGCAAATTTAATGAAACTAAAACAGCTGAAGCCTTAGCCACCATCGAACGTAATGTTAAACTGCAAACTCAACTGGTTGATGATTTGCTAGATGTCGCCAAGATTCTGCGCGGCAAACTCACCATCGATGCTATTCCTGTGAATCTGGCATCTGTGATTGAATCTGCGATCGACACGGTAAGTACAGCAGCTGTTGCTAAATCAATACTATTGCATCCAGTACTGCCGAATATTGGGCAGGTTTGTGGAGATTCCAACCGTCTGCAACAGATCGTTTGGAATTTACTTTCTAATGCTATCAAGTTTACTCCCAAAGGCGGACGGGTAGAAATCCAACTAAAGCAAGTCGATGATCAAGCACAGATTATTGTTAGCGACACTGGCAAAGGTATTAGCCCTGACTTTCTCCCGTATATTTTTGAATCATTTCGTCAGGAAGATGTCTCAATTACTCGCAAGTATGGCGGGTTAGGATTAGGGTTAGCGATCGTCCGTCAGTTAGTTGAGGCTCATGGCGGCACGATCGCGGCTGATAGTCCTGGTGAAGGCTTGGGAGCCACCTTTACAGTCCAGTTGCCACTGCTGAATGTTGAATCGGAAATCAAGCAGACAGATGAGTTGTCACAAAAAACACTCGAACTTACAGGGATTCGAGTCCTCACAGTTGATGATGATCCTGATGCCCGTGAGCTATTAACAGTATTGCTTTCTGAATATGGAGCTACAGTCTTGACTGTTTCCTCTGCGGCAGAAGTGTTAGCAAATCTGGAGTCCTTTCAACCCGATGTCTTAGTCAGTGATATTGGGATGCCCGAAGTCGATGGCTATTGCTTAATTCAAAAAATCCGAACTTTAACCCCAGAAAAAGGGGGACATATTCTGGCGATCGCTTTGACTGCCTATGCCAGAGTTGATGATTATCAGCAAGCGATAACTAGTGGCTATCAACGGCATCTTACCAAGCCCCTTAATCCAGAAGAGTTAGTTCAAGCTGTGCTGGCACTTGCACACTGTAAACCATCCCCTTTCTTTACTTAGCAAGGCAGAAGGCACAGGAAAACTGAGTAAATCGCAAAGCTTTTTTTAAAGGCGATCACACTGGAGAATAGTCATTTTTGGGTAGTGAGGTTGTGCCAGTACAAAACTCTATTTACCCACATTTCACCATAAGCGATTGCCATTCCGTTAAAAGTCGTTGATCACTTCTAAATAGCGGTTTCAACTCTTTTACCCGCATTTTTGTCAGAGTTAAACTGTCACACTTACCCACATCCCGCCCAGAACTAAAGTTCAGCTATTAGACTCAGAATTTATTCCGAAGCGGGATAAAAACGCAGTGCGAGATTTATTAATTCGGTTGGTGGATGTTATGAAAACATGTTACGCGATCGCAAGCAGTAGACAAGTTTAAATAGATTGTATTTTTGTAGAGACGGCGATTCATCGCGTCTCCTGCCTTAACCAAAAAGCATTACCACCTCTCTACATTGTTTTTCAGTCCAACGTCTCTGTAAACATCCCTCAAATTTAAACATTAGTTGTCAAAGTTTGAACGTTTGCAACAAATACTCTTCTATGTATAAGAAAGGCTTAAGCATTTGCAGCAAATGTATAATTAGTTGTTGCAAACACTTAATACTTTGCAACAAATACTCTTCCATGTATAAGAAACGTTTAAGCATTTGTAACAATAATTGTAATGAGCTTATAAATCTATTTATTACGTGAAATTTAAAGAAGGCAGGAGGCAGTTTTCTCTTCTGCCTTTTGCCTCCTGCCCTCTGACTTTCCAAATAACAGCAGAGGCAGTTTTTGGAGGAGTATTTCTCCTGTATATCTTTTGGCTGATTTTTTTATTAAAGCAGACTACATCTATGCTTTCTTTAAGTAAGTGCAAATTTGATGTTAAAGCAAAGCATAAGAGATGATTATGGCTAAATTTCTTTTTGTAACAGATTTGGATGACACCCTTGTGTATCGCACTGTGGGGGATGACAGCGCCTTAGCAGAACTAAATCAACTGTTGAGTCAACATCGCCAAGAATACGGTACAAAAATCGTTTATTCTACCGGGCGATCGCCTGTACTTTATAAAGAACTCCAAGCTCAAAAAAATCTTTTGCAACCCGATGCCCTCGTCCTAGCAGTGGGTACAGAAATTTACCTGGATGGTACTGATACTCCAGACTCAGGTTGGTCAGAAATCCTCTCTCCGGGGTGGGAACGGGAAACTATATTATCTATTACTAAAAAATACCGCGAGTTAGTTCGGCAACCAGATTCAGAACAGCGCCCCTTTAAAGTGAGTTTTTTCCTAGAACAAGATGCATCTGCAAATCTTTTACCACAACTTGAAGCTGAGTTGCTGAAATATAAATTAAATGTAAAGTTAATCTACAGTAGCGATATTGACCTTGACATTGTACCCCATAGCAGCGATAAAGGTCAGGCAATGCAGTTTTTACAACGGAAGTGGAAATTTGCAGCAGAACAAACAGTTGTCTGTGGTGATTCAGGTAATGATATTGCTTTATTTGCTGTAGGCAACGCACAGGGAATCATTGTGGGAAATGCCCGAAAAGAGTTACTCCAATGGCACAATGAGCATCCCTCTGAACACCGCTACCTGGCTTCACGTTTTTGTGCAGGTGGAATTATTGAAGGCTTAAATTATTTTGGTTTTTTGTAATGATTAGTTATCTAAAAGGTATAGTCGCTGGTATCCAAACAATTGGTGCTAATCGCGTGATTCTGACTCTGGAAGTCAATGGCTTGGGGTATGATTTGCAAGTTCCTCAACGGCTAGCAAACCAGTTACCAGAGTCAGGAGGAGTGGCACAAATTTTTACCCATTTACAAATTCGTGAAGAAGTGCCTTTCCTATATGGCTTTGCTTCGCCAGCCGAACGCGATTTATTTCGCCACTTGCTGACTGTTACTGGTATTGGTGCAGCCTTAGCGATCGCACTCTTAGACACTCTGGAACTACCAGATTTAGTCCAAGCAATTATCGCTGGTAATACACAAATCTTAATTCAGGCTCCCGGTGTCGGTAAAAAAATCGCTGAACGCATTTGTTTGGAACTGAAAAGCAAATTAGTCGAGTGGCGCAAATCAGCCGGGTTCTTCGTCGCCACAGGTGGCCCAGCACCAGGAATTCTCGAAGAGGTACAAATGACCCTCTTCGCCTTGGGATATACTGCCCATGAGGTCAGTCACGCCCTGCATGTAGTAAGTGAAGACATCGGACTACCTAAAGATGCCTATGTCGAAGACTGGATTAAACAAGCGATCGCTCATCTCAGCAGCGAACAAGTTTAATTGTCATAAGTCATTTGTCATTTGTCATTAGTTATTCTCCCCCTGCCCCAATGACCGACCCTTATGCTTGGCTAGAACATTCCTTAGCAACAATTCATCGGGCTGACTGGTATCGTTCAGTACAAACAATCCACGGTCGTCCGGGTGCAACGGTGGTTTTAGCTGGGCAAGAGGTAATTAATTTTGCCAGTAATGACTATTTGGGCTTGACTGGGGATGACCGATTGATGGCAGCCGCAACTGCTGCGATCGCAGAATTTGGAACTGGTAGTACTGGTTCTAGATTACTCAGTGGGCACCGGGAATTACACAGGGAATTAGAGGCAGCGATCGCATCTACCAAACAAACAGAAGATGCCTTGGTATTTAGTTCAGGGTATCTAGCCAATTTGGGTACAATTACCGCCCTTGTAGGCAAGCGTGATTTAGTTTTATCTGACCAGTACAATCATTCCAGCCTAAAAAATGGAGCGATTCTCAGTGGTGCAGTATTTATAGAATACCCACACTGTGATATTGCAGTTTTAAAAACTCAGTTGAGTCAACAGCGACAAAACTACCGACGCTGTTTGATTCTTACTGATAGCGTCTTTAGTATGGATGGCGATTTATGCCCTTTGCCAGCACTGTTGGATCTCGCTAATGAATTTAACTGTATGCTGCTAGTTGATGAAGCTCATGCCACTGGGGTACTAGGAAAAACTGGTGCTGGGTGTGTCGAACATTTTGGATATACAGGAAAGCAGTTAATTCAAGTTGGCACTTTGAGTAAAGCTTTGGGTAGTCTAGGCGGGTATGTAGCAGGAAGTAGCACTTTAATTGACTTTTTGCAGAACCGCGCACCCACTTGGATTTATACAACTGGACTTTCACCTGCTGATACGGCGGCGGCCTTAGCAGCAATCAAGATAGTCCAACAAGAACCGCAACGCCGTGCCCAATTGTGGCAAAATGTACATTACTTGAAAAATTTGCTGCAAGAATTACCTAATCTAAAATTATTACCTTCGGAATCACCTATACTATGTTTTCAATTGTCCAGTGCAACAGATGCCCTTAAAGCTGGAAAACAGCTAAGAGATGCTGGCATTTTTGCCCCAGCAATTCGTCCTCCTACAGTCCCCACAAGTCGGATTAGAATATCTTTAATGGCAACTCATGAAGCAGCACATATTGAAAAATTGGTAACAGTGCTGAAAAATGTCATTGCCACAGGCTAGGCAAACGAGATGTAAGGAGAGTTTGTAAGGCAGCAATTTCTAATCTGAGGGCAATTCGCCAAAACGGGATGCTCCCCTATTATGTTCCTGGACGAGAGCGAATATGATCGGGTATATGATAGCGATCGCCTAATATTTCTAACAAAGGGCCATGAACGTCAAATTTAACCATACTTACCGACGCGACCAAAATATTCACTCGATAGCGATAGCGTCCCAAATCAATTCCCAGTAAACTGCAAAGCATAATCCGAATTGTGGCTTTGTGGGAAACTACTAAAACATTACCTTGGGGATGTTTTTCTTGAATTTCAGCAATTACAGGCATAGAACGGTTAGCAATATCTACCGCAGTTTCTCCACCAATGGGTGCATTCCAAGCGGGTTCTGTCAACCATTTTACATAGTTTTCTGCGTAGTTCTGTTGGGCAAAGGATTTACTTTTCCTTTCCCATTCGCCGTAACTACCTTCTCTAAGTCCATCACGCAACTGCATATCCATACCGATAGCATCACAAAATGGCTTGGCAGTTGCAATTGTGCGCTTCATTGGGCTAACATAAACCGCCTCCCACTTCAATTTTTGATAAACATCGGCAAAACCGGATGCCATCTGCATCCCCTCTGTTGTCAACTCCGCATCGGTTTCACCGCAGAAATTACCACTTTGACTAAAAGTAGTTTCTCCATGTCGCAGTAAATATAAATTGAGTGTCATAGCTTATGTCGCAATTGGGATAAAAGAGTGCAAAAATAAAATACCATCAATCTCGCAATCGAGTATGTGACAGAAGGACAAAGTAATAAACTAAAAAAGTCGATCAACCACAAATTTTTGAAATCGAAGGCAAAAGTAGCGGTTTCAGCTATTTATTTTGATATTTTATATAAACTTAGGTCACTGCATTTCTTACAATTGAGTATTTATCAGCAGCAAACCAATATTCTAGATATAGGACTAATATTTGATTTCTAAAAAAGCTCGGTACAGATCGAAAAACCTAATTTTTTATTCCCTATTCCCTACTCCCCACTCCCCACTCCCCATCCACATAGATAATTTTAAAAATAAAAGACGCCTATATATTAAGATAAGCATTAGCGTTCCTTTGTAATTACAGAACTACCATTAGTAATACTTACTTTTTGAATAAAAACCTCAGAACAAGATGATAAAATATCAGTGCTGATTTGATTAGCAATAAATTCAAAATCTTGGTTTGTTAATCCTTGGGCAGTATCGCCGCTTAAGTTAATACAAATAGTTAGACTTTGAGGATTACTAGAAGATTGTTCATCATCTACTGCTTCTACAGCTTCTGCTATGCCTAAATTGATCTCTTTACTCCAAGCTGGAAACTCTTGACCAGTTTGTTGCCCGTAAACTTTCACTATTTCAATAGATGAAGCCCCTAAAGCGGTTAACCCTTTGCGGATAAATGCAACTAAAATATGCTGATTTAACATTTGGGCAGATTCTAGTATTATCTCCAAGCAAGTATCTTGGAAGGCAACTTGTGCGTTGATCCCTTTGGGATGTAGATGGCGGTTCATCAGAGATGCGATCGCCTGCGTGTCTCCCTGTCTTGCAAGTTCCAGAATATTTGGCTGTGTCATAACCAGTAAAAGAAAAAGTCTTGGAAAATCAACTTATATTCTCAGGGTTCCCTCTTGACAGCCTTAAGTAACATTATGATGCAAGATATCAGCCAACCTTGGCTAAAATGTCTAGGATAAAGATAGTCATTCACAGACTTTTACAAAAAATATATTTTCCCTGTCTCAACATCCAAAAGTCTTGTTGTTATGCTTGCAAATTAACAGGATTAATATTAATCAGTTTAATTCCAATTTTAAATATGAAGTTTTCTCGAGATCATGCTTGGCCCTCGACGCTGGAAGAAGCCATAGTTATCCAAGAAAAGCTGCGCGATCGAGTAATTACTGAGGATCAACTCCAAGAACCTATCCAGTTCGTTGCTGGAGTGGATATGGGTTTTGAAGCTGATGGAACCATTAGCCGTGCAGCTGTCGCAGTACTGAGTTTTCCTGATTTGCAAGTAGTTGAAACAAGCCTAGCACACCGTCCTACAACCTTTCCTTATGTTCCTGGGTTCCTCTCATTTCGGGAAATTCCAGCTGTTCTCGATGCCTTGGAGAAGATTCAAACAACCCCAGATATCATCTTGTGTGATGGTCAAGGAATTGCCCATCCCCGTGGATTAGGTATAGCTAGCCATTTAGGGTTGCTTATAGATATGCCTACAATTGGTGTAGCCAAATCTAGGTTAGTAGGTAAGTATGAGGAATTACCTGAAACAAAAGGCAGCAGCCAACCACTTATATATAAAGGTGAAACGGTTGGGGCAGTTTTGCGATCGCGCACAGGAGTAAAACCTCTCTACATCTCCAGTGGCCATCGAATTAGTTTACCTACGGCAATTAACTATGTATTACGCTGCACGCCTAAATATCGCCTACCAGAAACTACGCGCATCGCTGATAAATTAGCATCGGCTAAATAAATCTTGTTGAAGTTTTTTCTAAATACTTGCTTGCACCGACTCAATCGTGTTAGGAATCGCACAGAAAGAAGTTGAAGTAGCTAAATACGATTTACGAAGTTAGAACAATGAACGCACTAACTTTACAGTGGCACGATGCAGGCCAAGATAAAACTCAGAACATTTACGAACAACAGCCAAGTAAAAATCTTGGCACTGTTCGCATTGGTCGTGATCCATTCCGGTGCGATATTGTTCTGAGTCACCCTACTGTCTCTGGTTTACACGTTGAAATATTTTTTCATCACCAGCAACAACGTTTTTATATTAGGAACTTGCGATCGCAAAATCCCCCCCTTATCGATGGACGGCAATTAATCCAAGGTGAAATGCCTTTAACTCAGGGCAGTAATATCACTTTGGGACAAATAAAACTCAACGTTACTAGCGTTTCTACGGCTAGCATTCCAGCAACAATTTTGCTGCCACCACATCCACCAGTACATATTGGACATCACCAGTATTCACCAACACCCCCTGCATCACCGCCAGGAGTTTATGGCTTAGAATGCCCCAAATGTCATAAAGTTTCCCCAGGAGAAAATTTACAAATTGGCTGTCATTGGTGTGGGACATCTTTAGCTGCGGCTGTGAGTGTGTTGGTAGCAGGGAATTAGAGACGCGATTCATCGCGTCTGTACAAGATTTTTTTCCCAATGCCCAATGACAAATGACAAATGACTAATGACTAATGACTAATGAACAAATCCAATTGAGTTGGGACGATCCAGCAACGGGTGAACGGCGAGAACCAAGGTTGAGTATGCCGATCGCTTTTGGTCGAGAATTCGCTCGTTTACCTGCTGAACTCAGAGGAGTACGGGTTTCTCGGATGCTGCTTAACAGTAACGAAGTTTCTCGCTACCATGCCCTAATTGACTGGGAACAAGACCATCTAGTAGTGATTGACCAAGGCAGCGTTAACGGTGTATATGTCAATGGTCAACCACAAACGCGCAGTGTTCTAGCTAATGGCGATACGTTGCAAATTGGCCCCTATTTAATAACAGTAACCTTTGCTGCCAACGTACCCGCACCAGATACCAGCCCTCCTTCAACAATTCATTTCAACGCAAATACCAATCTTCCAGACCCCAGCTTGCCTGTAGCCCAGCCGCTAACGCCCTTAACGAGTAATTTCCCGCCGCTAGCGTTTCAGGCACAGAAAGTCGCTGTGCAAACACTTCATGCTACAGGATTACCAGTAGATGAATCTGATTATCTAGCGATCGGGGCAGGATTGGGTAGCTTCGTTTGGGCTGATTTGCTGCGAATTAGTGGTGTTCGTGCTGACAAAATTGTGGCTTTGGGATTAGAGGCACAACCTTATGCTCGTTACAAGCGCCTTTGTTTGAATTCGCAAATTCCCTTATATGAAAGACTGCGCTCTAATTCTGACTCTTGTCCTGATAATATTTGGGGCTGGCCTAGTTATGCCTTGCGTGAAGCTTGGGGAGACTTAGCTAAGGGACAAATAAATTCAGCATTTAAATATTTGTGGCAAGTGTTTGCTGAACCAACATTTGCAGAAACTTATACTCCCCGTGCGGGTAACGTCTTTGATTCCATAGATAGAGAGGCGAAGCGCATTGGCTGGAATCAAATTTATCGCTATGGACGAGTTAGGGGAATTCGCAAAACTGATGATGGCAGGTATTGCATAGCCTATTCTCGTGCCCCAGGAAATTATGCTTTTTTAGTTAGTCGTTATTTACATTTAGCTACTGGTTATCCAGCAATTCAGTTTCTCCCAGATTTGCAAGCTTATAGAGAAAAATATCAAGACTTTAAATCTGTAGTCAATGCTTATGAAGCTCACGATCATGTTTATGAGCAACTAGAGCAACAAGGTGGTACGGTATTGATTCGTGGGCGGGGAATTGTTGCTTCGCGGATTATACAGCGCATTTATGAAGCCAGAAAAAGAAATCGGAATATTGCAGTTTTGCATTTAATGCGATCGCCTAAACCTCAAGGCAACAAATTTCAAAATACCCAGCGCCTAGTCAAAAATCATTACGAATTTCAACCCTTTAACTGGCCTAAAGCCTGTTGGGGCGGCGAACTCCGGGCAATGTTAGAAAAAGCCACCCCCGATGAACGCAAGCGTTTACTAGCAGACTGGGGTGGAACTACCACCGCCGACCGCCACGACTGGCAGCAAATTACTGCCCAAGGGTTAAGCGAAGGCTGGTATCAAATTACCTTCGGTGAGGTTCTGGATGTAGAACGAGATGCCCAAAACCGGACTATTACCCGTATCCGAGAACAAAGCTTTGGGGAAATGAAATTGCTAGCTGATTTTATTGTTGATGCTACTGGGTTGGATGCCAAAGTAGATGCTAATCCCCTGATAGCAGATTTGGTAAAACATTACAATTTGCCAGTGAATCATTTGGGGCGATTGACTGTAGCGAACAATTTTGAATTAGTAGAAATGCGTAGTGATAGAGGTCAAATGTATGCTGCTGGGGCTATTACTTTAGGTGGCCCTTATGCAGCAGTTGATAGTTTCTTGGGCTTGCAATATGCCGCATTAGTCGCCGTTGATGGACTCGCCGCCACCCGTGCGCCCGGAGTTCAAAGATTGAATACTATGAGTTCTTTTAGGCAGTGGTTAAAGTGGGTGTTAAATCAGTCACCTTAGTATTAGGAGGTAGGAGGGATATAGTATTTATCTAGCTGTTTTGAGTAGCAAATCTCAACTTCGAGGATAAAAAGTGCAACTTCGAGGATAAAAGGTGCAACGTTGAGGTTAAAAGGCTCAACTTCGAGGATAAAAGGTGCAACGTTGAGGATAAAAGGTGCAACTTCGAGGATAAAAGGTGCAACGTTGAGGTTAAAAGGCTCAACGTTGAGGTTAAAAGGCTCAACGTCGAGGATAAAAGGTGCAACGTTGAGGTTCAAAGGCTCAAGTGGCGATGTCTAGGACGCGCTACGCCTACGCAGAACTCTTGTTCTCTGATATCGTGAATTAAATCGGCGGTTAGAAACCACGCCTACACAGGCAAAACCCACCTCCGTGGGTTTCAAACCTTCAATTTTTTCTTAGTCCGCGCAGGCGGACTTTGTTTGTGTAGCCGCGAATTCTATTCGCCCTGGCTCTAAATTGACTACTTCTTATTTTCCCTTGTCGGCTGCACCATCACAGGCACTAAAGTTTTAATTAAACCCGTAATGGCCACAATCACAGAGGCAATTCCCCCAATCGACAATGAAGTTAAAATTGCCGCCGCCAGAATAATTTCAGTAGGGCTGTATCCATCTCGCATCCAGGTAGATGGATTCTCTATCGATGTTGGCGAGGTAGGGATTAATTGCGAAGTTTGGGTGGTTTGACTAGCGTTGACTGGAGTTGCTAGGGCAGTTTTCATGGCTGAACCTCTTCTAAATGTTTCTATGCAAATCGTATTTCTGCCAGAAGAAGAGGAGATTCCTTAGAAATGGAGACAAAGTAGAAAGAAGGTAGAAATTAAGTAGAATCGAGAATAAATCTCACAAGCTGTCTATGCAATGGGCTGATTTTCTAGCCAACGAAGCTGCTACTAATAGCTTATCCCCAGAGCAAACGGCAGCTTTTGTGGAGCGTTTGAGGACTGAAAACTCAGGAAAGAATGAGGCAAAACTTGCCAGCGAGTTGAACATCGGCGCTGCTGCTTTCAAAAAGCGGATGACTGAGGTTTATGATAAATTCGCCCAGAGTTATCCTGAGTTAGCCAATTCTGAAAGCCGGGGTAAGTTAGAAAAGTTACGGGCTTACCTCACAACGAAATATAATGGCGGGCAAGATGCCCAACCCACAACTAAAGAAATTCATCAAAATATTCCCCCTGCTGTTCCATTTGAAAAATTTGTGGGGCGTGAGGCGGAACTACAAAACCTGCACCAACAATTACAGACATCTCGGCAAGTTGCGATTGTAGCTGTGGCGGGTATGGGTGGAGTCGGGAAAACTGAACTCGCTACCCAATACGCCAAACAGCATTTGCAGAAATATCAAGGTGGGGTTTGCTGGTTATCAGCACAGGGAATAGATGTCGAAATTCAGATTTTCAGATTTGTTGAATTAAAATTCAACAAAATTGCACCAGATGATTGGGAATTAGCGGATAGGCTGAGATACTGCTGGCAGAATTGGCAACAAGGTGAAGTGCTGTTGGTGTTTGATGATGTCACCGACTACAAAAAACAGGTTCAGCCTTATCTACCACCAGAATCACCCCGATTTAAAGTATTGCTGACAACCCGCCTGGGATTTGATAGAACTTTGCCGCAATTACCTTTGGGTGTTCTCAAACCATTGGCGGCGATGAAATTATTAAAATCGCTGGTTGACAGAGAACGACTTAAAAATGAAGCTTGGGTTGCGAGAAAAATTTGTAAATTCTTGGGATATTTGCCTTTGGCGTTAGAGTTGGTGGGGCGATATCTGGATACAATGCCAGATTTGTCTTTGGAAAAACTGCTGAAGCGGCTAGAGAAAAAGCGACTGGAACACGAAGCAATAGCCAAGGCTAACCCATTGATGCGTTATGAATATGGTGTGGCTGAAGCTATTGCATTGAGTTGGGAACAGTTAGATGAGAAAGCACAAGAATTCGGCTGTTGGCTGAGTTTATTTGCTTTGGCTGATATTCCATTATTTGTTGAGCGGATAGAAGATGATGATGAACAAGAACTCTACGAGAAAGCTATAGCTGATTTGTGGAAACTTCATTTAATACAATCGCAAAGTAAAGGAATTTATCGTCTACATCCACTGATTCGGCAATTTTTCCAAATGAAATTGGATGAGTCAAGTAATGCAGACGAGGTGAAAACTGCTTTTGCAGCGCAGATGGTAGAGGTGGCAAAGCAAATTCCTCAACAACCTAACCGTGAAGATATTTTCAACTTCACTCTCTTTATCTCCCACCTTGCAGAAGTTGCAACCCACCTATTCCAATATCTCAGCGACGAGGATTTAATTCGACCTTTCAAAGGCTTAGGCTGGTTTTATCAAGGTCAAGGACTTTATCAGCAAGCAGAACCTTGGTTGCAGCAGTGTGTAAAAATTGCTGAAAATCGCCTGGGTTTGGAACATCCCGATATTGCCACTAGCTTGAACAATCTCGCCGCAATTTATAAATCTACAGGACGCTACAGCGAAGCCGAACCCCTCTATCAGCAGGCTTTAGAACTGACAAAACGCCTGCTGGGAGACAACCATCCTATTGTCGCCACTAGCTTGAACAATCTGGCAGAACTCTACCGTTATACAGGACGCTACAGCGAAGCCGAACCCCTGTATCTGCAAGCTTTAAGACTGAGACAACGCCTGCTGGGAGACAAACATCCCGATGTCGCCAATAGCTTGAACAATTTAGCATTACTTTATAGTTCTACAAGACGCTACAGCGAAGCCGAACCTTTGTTTCAGCAAGCTTTAGAACTAAAAAAACACCTACTAGGAGACAACCATCCCGATATTGCCATTAACCTGAATAATCTAGCAGCACTGTATAAATCTACAGGACGCTACAGCGAAGCCGAACCTTTGTTTCAGCAAGCTTTGGCACTGAGAAAATGCTTATTGGGAGATAACCATCCCGATGTCGCCGCTAGCCTGAATAATCTAGCAACACTCTATCAGTCTATAGGACGCTACAGTGAAGCCGAACCCCTGCATCTGCAAACTTTAGAACTTTGGAAACGTCTGCTGGGAGACAACCATCCTGATGTTGCCACTAGCTTGAACAATCTAGCAGGACTCTACTGTTCTACAGGACGCTTCAGTGAAGGCAAAGCTTTATTTGAGCAAGCTTTAGCAATTTGTGAACGTACTTTAGGTGTAGGTCATCCCGATACAATGATGGTTCGAGGAAATTATGCAAAATTTTTAAGAGAAGCATATCGCTAACGATCGCACCCTTTCACAAAACCACACCAAAGTTGTAGTTCAAATTTTAGCAGCGATCACCCACCAATATCTAACTTCAAAAGGCGATCGCTCTCTCTTACTTAAATTCAATCAACTTAAGAAAACAACGTTTCATCCCAGAAATATTGAATACATCTAATCAAGGTAAAAGCAAATAGTAGAAGATACATCTATAGATGTACTTCCCCACTCTTGTACAGACACGATTAATCGCGTCTCTTTACCTCTCTTCCCTCCCCTCAAGTAATTTAATTGGTTCTCCAGTCGAACCATATAGCTCAACATATCTTTTAAATAGCAATGCAGCCTTGTGATTTGAAGTACTATTTAAATTCAATAAACGCCCTATATTTTTATCAGCTAAAGCTCTTAAATACGGCAAATCTTCAAATAGTGTCAAACAAGAAGCAAAATGCAATATTATTTGTAATAATGGCTTTGGCCACTCTAAATCACTATAAATATCTATAAAAAAGTGATGCTCTAAGTCATTTAACGGAAAAGCATGAAATATAACAATTATCCTTTTGTTATTGTAGACTGGAATACTCAGCTCAACAGTATAGGGAGTATGTAATATTAAATCCACCTCTACAATCGGTTGACGCCAAATTCTCAGAGCATTACTTGGCGAATCTAATATTGTTTGGAATTTGATTATTCCACCTGTGCTTGTGGGCTGAAAGTGGCTAATTTGAAAAATTTTCAGGTTACTAAGGCTAAAGCTATGAACTGTTTCTAAATGCCTTAAATTCAATAAATGATAAATTTGGCAAATATAAGGGAAGGGTAAAATATACTCCTGGCTAATCATGTGGAGCTTTTTTACTTGAAGCTTATTAGCTTGAGTACGGGCGAGATATTCTTGATATTCGTTAGGCTCTAAATCATTGCTGTTAAAGCTTTCATCAGGCTTGAGATATAGCCAACTCAGAAAAAAGAAAGAGGCTGTAAGTAATTGAAATATTTCTATAGGAGATAAATAACCATCAGTAAATGCAGCTATGCTTCTATCGGTTATGCCAAAAAGCCAAGATGGAATACCAACTAACCAGATATTACTTTTGATTTGATCTATAAAAAGTGCTATTTCAACATTTGATATATTTCTATCCTTATTTATACTTGAATTTTCATTATTATTTTTAAAGCAATTAGTAAACATAGTCTTTTAATTATTATTTAATACTAATGTACTATTTGTATTAAGTTTAAATACAAAATATAGTAACAACCTCTATCTTTAGCTGTATATCTAAGATAGATTTTTCATAACTGTTTAATATCAAGCTTTTGTTAGATGTAATACCAAATTTTATGTCTATCTAATCAAAATAAAATTATTTATAAGTCTTGCCAGTAAAGAATTTTATATTGACTTCTGTGATGCATAAATTAAAACTAACAAACTTGTTAAAATCTTTCTGCTAGCTGAGTACAAAACTTGAAATTATCTCATTTTTTTAAATTGGTATATCTAGCTAGCTAAAAAAGTTGATTTTTCCCGACAACAAAAGATGCCGTAGTCTCGGTGGTAATATAACGCCAGTTAACTCAAATAGGGAAACCCGCCCACACAACTGGCTGCCCTACCTGTCTTTTCACGCAATCAAATAGGAGTCTTATATAGAACTAATATTTATTTGGGGATTTTTGCCTAAGTCCTGATAATTTATCTTGTTTGATGCCAAGCTATCTGGGGAGAATATGTCAAAACTCCAGTGAGGTATAAGCAGCAATGGTTAATCAGACATACACAGCTGATGTTTTAGTTGTTGGTGGGGGAACTGGAGGCACTGCGGCTGCTATCCAAGCGGCGCGACGGGGAGCCGAAACCATTCTGGTAAGTGAATTTCTTTGGTTGGGAGGAATGCTAACTTCGGCTGGAGTATCCGCACCCGATGGCAACGAATTAGAAGCTTTTCAAACTGGGTTATGGGGTGCGTTTTTGCAGGAATTGCGGCAACGACAGCCGGGAGGATTAGATAACAGTTGGGTAAGCTTTTTTAGTTACGATCCTCGGATTGGAGCAAAGATTTTTGCAGATTGGGTGCAGGAATTGCCAAATCTGCACTGGATTTCTGGACAAGTGCCAATAGAAGTGTTTCGCCAGGGTGATTCTATTACTGGTGTGCGCTTTGCTGATTTTGCTGTCACAGCCAAGATTATTCTCGACGGCACAGAATTAGGAGATTTATTGGCTTTAGCTGAGATACCCTTTCGCTGGGGCTGGGAATTGCAATCTGAGTGGGGAGAACCTAGCGCCCCAGTAGCTTTTAATTCTTTAACTGAAAAATATCCAGTGCAAGCGCCTACTTATGTAGTGATTATGCAAGACTTTGGTGAACCGATGTCTACGACGGGCGTAGCTACGGCACCAGAAATTCCGCCTGCGCCTAACTATAATCCATTGCATTTTACAGGCGCTTGGGATGGCTATGGCGCAGAGACATTTTTGAATTATGGACGTTTGCCTGGTGGCCTGTTTATGATGAATTGGCCAATCTGTGGCAATGACTACGGCGAAGGATTAGAGCGATTGATAGAGTCAGATGTATCCAGAGATGAATTTATCCAAGAATCTCGCTGGCACAGCCAAAATTTTGCCCACTTTATTCAAAATCAGCTTGGTCGTCGCTATGGTTTAGCAGAAAAACTATTTCCTCACATTCCCACAGCTTTTGCACTGCATCCCTATTACCGGGAAAGCCGCCGCCTAGTGGGGTTAACTACTGTCCGAGAACAGGATATTTTGCCGATCGCTGGAGGTAGAGTTGCATCTATATATGAAGCGATCGCAATTGGTAATTACGCCAATGACCATCATTATCCTGGTGTTCAATTCCCACTGCAACCTAAATCTATCCGTTGGGGGGGACGCTGGACGGGAACTCCTTTTACAATTCCCTACAGTTCACTCATTCCAGCCACAATAGATGGTTTCTTGGTTTGTGAAAAAAATATTTCTGTCTCCCACATTGCCAATGGGGCTACCAGATTACAACCTGTGGTTATGGGCATTGGTCAAGCAGCAGGGATGGCAGCAGCTATGTGTGTTGAGTTAAACTGCCAGCCGAGGGATTTACCTGTTAGGGCGCTGCAAACGGCTTTATTGGAAGATAATCGCTCAAAAGCAGCAATTATTCCTTTATTTAATCTTCCACCCAATCATTCGGATTGGCTGCACTGGCAACTGTATTACTTAAATAACCCACAAGCCTATCCAGCTAGTGGTGATTGTCCTTGCCCATTGTCGAGTGAGTACCCTGACTCTACTTTTGGCAAGGGATTAATTTGGGAAAGTAACTGTTTCCAAGGCATTTTTTACCGCTTGGAGCAGCAGGAGTACAGATTCACTGTCACAGCACCAGCCGCATATCAAGGGCAAAATTGGCAGCTTGTGACTTTGCGATCGCATATCGATGAGCAATTACGCACTTATCCTCACGAACAATTAGTTACATTGTGGGGTCATCAAAACCACTCTGGTAATTGGTTACTAGTCGAGCATTTGAACGGAGGATAAGAAGAGTTTATTTTCAGTAAAACAGAATACTTTTTGATGAATTGTCCGGATATTAGTCAAAAAGCTAAGTATCAGTGAAGTGGAGAGTTCCAAAATAGACATCTGCTATGCGTGCTGCCATTTCTCTTTTAGTCTCGAGTCTGATGTTCGGCCCCTTAGCTTCTAACTGCCAAACAATGGTCAATCACTTATCCTATGGGCTGCCTTCCACGCCTACTTCGGAACAGTGGCGCTCGGCGGCATCTGAACAAGCTTCAGATGATGCGCCACGTCATCGCGGTAGTGGGCGTAGAGAAGTAACGTAAAAATCCGAAAATATCTATGTTGTGGTTTAAATACTGTAGGGTAATGCCTTTTTTTTCAACAGAAACAAAGTGTCAGAAAACACAGTGTTGTACTAACATCATTTATACAGCTTTTCTGACAGATATATATACAGTTGACACACGAAAATCTTCAGCGATCGCTTAGTATTTCAACTGCAAACTTTGTATATATAGTTAGCGTAAATCCTGACGAGCAAAACGCAAATTAAGTTAAGTGCCTCGATTAACAGCATCACCAACTTCTCAAAAGTTATACAACTGTTGCTTATATTCGGTGGGAAACTTTGCGTTTCAATCCTCAACTGTTCTAGAACATAGATGTTACTTAGACTATCAGTTAATCTAAAACACATCTAAATTCAGACATTTTACTTGTTGAGGAAACTAGTCTTAGGCAAATCCACTTTATTCCCAAATAAGTTTTCTCATATATTGAGTAGCTGGCTATCTACATCAGGAAATAATTGATCTTCTCCTTGGCGTGCTTTGCCCAAGCATAAAATCTTTTGCGCTGCATCTGAGCTTATCTAGAGTATAGATTCGCACAAGTAGTATAGGTTTATTGCACTTGGCAGCGAATCTTACTATTTTTAACTTTTGACTTTTTACTTCCCCAAAGGGGCTGACCTACACTTGCTTCAGGTTCCTTCTTCTCACAGATGGCTCTCGAAGAAATAAATATTAAGAAGGATCTGCTAATTCCTCTCAGTCCACTTAATTATTCTACACCCAAGGGCAGATGCAAAATTTTGCATTTGCCCTTTTTAGATAAAGTTTACTTAAAGAAAATGTTTGAGAAGGTTTTATGCTGGCTTATGAGCAATAAAATACTTACTCATAAAATGGACTTGCGTCTCAATATTCTCAAAGCCTACTCTCTGTAGACGTTCTAGCAAGTTATCAGTGGTGTAATGCCTGTAATAGGGTTCATGGAATGTTTCGTGGAAAGAATCCATTATATGTTCCAACTCAGGTGAATCACTCAACTGAATTGAGTCACAAATAATAAAGACTCCTCCTGGTTTTGTTACCCGGAAGCATTGCTCAATCACTGTCTGACGTGCAGTTGCTGGTAACTCATGGAAAAGAAAAACAGAAGTTACAGCATGAAAATAGTTATCTAGATAAGGTAACTCTTCGGCATTTGCTTGTAAAAGTTGTGGCAATTCTCCCGGAATTTGGGATAGTAGTTCATTTGCTTTACGCAAATAAGCTGGTGACAAATCCGTACCAAACAGGGATGCTTGCGGCAATGCTGCCCGAATCAACTTCAAAGTCCGCCCGGTTCCACAAGCTACATCCAAAATACGGGCTTGCCGTGGTGCAACTGGCTCAACTTTCAGCCCTTGCTTGAGAGGAGCGAGAATCCGCCGCCGCATTGGATCAGCTGCCCCACCAAAAAGAATTTCTACTTGTAAGTCATATAAATTAGCTGACAACTCACTCAAGTAGCCATTGCTTTGGTGATGGAAGTTTTGCACGTAGTAGCTGGGATAACCATCTGTGTCAATTTCGGGCGAAAAATCTTGGTAATTCTGTTGTTGAACCCGCTCCCACATTTGAGGGGAATCTAGCCATAGCAACGGATAGTAGCGGACAAAATCATCCCAAGGGTTGTCAAACAGCAAACTTTCTGGGTATATACCTTTTTGGGCATCTTGCCAGTCTGTTTCCAGCAACTGATTCAATCTCTGTTGAAGTTTGAGTAAAAGCTCATTCGGGATGGGTTTGGTCTTTTGTCCAAGTGTCGGATATACCAGGTTCATCAACCGTGAATTTAATATTTTGTGAGCCAGACCAAAGTAATTTTTGCCCTGCTGAAAGGTTTGATAAGTCAATTTAGTTAAACTCTCAGGCATAAAAATAGCTCAAGTTTTGATACGTTTATGTAAATAATTGTAACGAAAAATTACCTACTGTTGGAAAGGTAAAGGCTCCAAGGTGAGACAAATCTGAAGCTAGATGATTTTAGCTATCAAAGGTAGATTAGGAAAGATTTTTCGAACTTTCGGGAAAAATACCTAATATTGTCAGCAAAGGCAAACATAAACTTTTATAAAAAGTAGCTTATGTTACAGAATTTTTGCTATATTAGTTTACGAGGCAACCAAAAAATATATAACAAATAGAGAGGACTATGGTTATGTCTATCGCAGATAAATCTCGTGCGTTGATGGTGCGTGAACATCAGCAAGTTAAAAATCGCCAACAATCAATGCTGATGCGGGCTGCACAAGAACTTGGTCTTCCTGAAGAAGCATCCCACTACTGGAACCCGATTCAAGGGAAGGTAGACGCTAATACTCGGATGATTTATGGGCCAAGTCATGCTTCTATGAGCTAAGTTTCAGGAGTTTTAAGGTTGATTTGAGTGAAAGTCTCAACTGACAACTCTGGAAAAAAAGCCACCCTTTACTCTAGGGTGGCTAAACTTATATATTTAGATAGCTACGATACTTAATTAAGCATCGTAATAGAGGTAAAACTCGTAGGGATGAGGACGCAGCTGTAACTGCTTGACTTCGTTACCTAGCTTGTAGTCAATCCAATTTTCGATAAAGTCTTCCGTGAATACGCCTGATTCGGTCAAGAAGGCGTGATCTTTTTCTAGTGCTTGCAACGCCAGTTCTAAAGAACCTGGAGTTGAAGGAACTTTTGCTAGTTCTTCTGGAGAGAGTTCATAGATATTCTTATCTAAGGGTTCACCAGGATGGATTTTGTTCTTGATGCCATCAAGACCAGCACAAAGCATTGCAGCAAATGCTAAGTATGGGTTAGAAGTAGCATCTGGACAACGGAATTCTAAACGTTTGGCTTTAGGGTTAGTGCCAGATAAAGGAATACGGATAGAAGCAGAACGGTTCCCTTGGGAGTAGGCTAAGTTTACTGGTGCTTCATAACCAGGTACTAGGCGCTTGTATGAGTTGGTGCTAGGGTTGGTAATTGCCAACAGCGCTGGTGCGTGTTTGAGAAGACCACCAATGTAGTGCAATGCCATATCGCTCAAACCAGCATACTTATCACCTGCGAACAGAGGTTGTCCGTCTTTCCAAATGGATTGGTGACAGTGCATTCCCGAACCGTTGTCGCCAAAAATTGGTTTTGGCATGAAGGTGACGGTTTTGCCGTGTTTTTTGGCAACGTTCTTGATGACATATTTGTAAATCATCAACCAGTCAGCCGCTTCGATCAACTTGCCAAAGCGGAAACCTAGTTCGCACTGACCACCAGTAGCTACTTCGTGGTGATGCTTTTCAATAGGTACACCTAATTGTGCCATCGTCAACAGCATCTCTGTACGGATATCTTGAAAAGAATCCGTCGGTGAAACTGGGAAGTAACCTTCTTTGAAGCGTGGTTTGTAACCTAAGTTGGGTTTGTTCTCTGTACCAGCTTTACCGGAATTCCAAGCACCTTCTTCAGAGTCTAAGAAGTAGTAGCCTTCGTTGGCGGTTTGGGCAAACCTAGCATTGTCAAAGATAAAGAACTCAGCTTCAGGGCCAAAGAAAGCTGTGTCACCAACACCAGTGGAAACCAGGTAATCTATTGCTTTTTGGGCAATAACGCGTGGGCAACGATTGTACCATTCACCCGTGCGGGGTTCCTTAATACTACAAACTATACTTAGTGTTGGCACTTCCATGAATGGGTCGATCCAAGCAGTGTTGGGGTCGAGTACCATCGTCATATCCGATTCATTGATCGCTTTCCAACCCCGAATGCTGGAACCGTCAAAAGGTACGCCATCAGTGAATGCAGTCTCATCGATTTGGTTTTGATACAGTGTGAGGTGTTGCCAAGTCCCTACTGTATCGATGAATTTGAGATCAATCAGTTCAATTTTTTCATCTTGAATTTTTTTCAAGACTTCTTGGGGTGTTGTCATTGTTACTCCTTCTCTACCAATTTCCTAAAGTAAACCAGAATCTTACATTGCATCCTAACCCTGCTGATCTCAATCAGGCCGTGACACACCAGAAATATCTTAAATACTAGACATTAGCTGATTTTGTAGTTTGTGTTACAGATATCTAGATTATCAGGTTATATTAACCTTTCAGGGATCATCTGTACAAAACTGGAAAGTTCATCATATAGGGGTCAACTTTGGCATAGAATCCATAGATAGTGGATAAATTGTTTTTGTGCCGAATCTATTTTTAATAGCACAAAAATTTACTGGTGCATAAGTGCAGCCAAATAAATATCAAACCATAAATAGTAATGATTGGGAGAAGAAGGAATGCGCGATGCGGTAACAAGTTTAATTAAGAATTATGACTTAGCTGGTCGGTATTTTGACCGGAATGCGATCGATAGCCTAAAGTCTTACTTTGACAGTGGTACAGCACGAGTACAAGCGGCGGCGGCAATAAATACTAATGCGGCTGCACTTGTCAAGCAAGCTGGTTTAAAGTTATTTGAAGAACTGCCAGAATTGATTCGCCCTGGTGGAAATGCTTATACAACTCGTCGTTATGCAGCTTGTCTGCGGGATATGGACTACTATCTGCGCTATGCTACCTATGCGTTGGTTGCTGGAAACACCAATGTATTAGATGAGCGTGTGCTACAAGGGCTGCGGGAAACTTACAATTCTTTAGGAGTACCTATTGGACCTACAGTTCGTGGTATCCAAATTCTCAAGGATCTGATTAAGGAACAAGTGGCAGCAGCAGGTGTAGTTAATACTACTTTTGTGGATGAACCATTCGATCACATTACACGTGAGTTGAGCGAGATAGATATTTAGATTTTAGGTGGGCAAGGTGTCTACCCCGACATAAACATAAATAGCGATCGCACTTTGGTTCAATGGAGCGATCGCTTTTTTGTGAACTCTAGACGTTGAGAAGGGCTTTATTCAAGATTTTGCCCTTTGCGGGCAAAATCATAACTCTCTAAAATTAATGGCACTAATAAAAGCCCTAAGCTATGGAGAATAAGGGTTATAGCTTTTAATACCATTGATCATTAATTAGATACGTTAGGCGATCGCAGTTGGCTTTTGTTTCGGGTTCTAGGAAAAGGAGTATCAACAAGGAGTATTAAATTAGATGCGTCAGGCATCGCGGTTTGGTGGCTTGCAGATGCAGTGAAAAAATAGTTCAACTTTACTATCAAAGGTGCCCAATTGAATTAGATTTGAGGCATTTAAAAACTACTTTGGGTATGGATGTTTGACGATGTAAAACATCCATACCCAAGTCGGTGTGCCATAGGTCACGCCGTCGTCCCTAAATAGCGAAATATGCAGGTCATCAGCTTCATTTATCGCTTTAAATCTTCTGCCGTGAATTATTTATTTTCTGAACTCATTTTCCACCTTTTTCTATCTTTTTGAATATTTTAGTCATCGTCTTTGCGTCTATCGTTTCCATATCAACTAGCTTCAGCGATTTGACCATTTTCTGCGTCGTGGTTTTATAGTGTTGGAAATGCGGGGTTTTGAGATGTGACTCGTATTCTTCGCGGCTGGCGTAGATTTCTAGAATCCTAACCTCAGTCGGATTTTCTTTTTGATACATCGGGAAAATCGAAATAACACCCGGTTCCAATCTGACTGATGCTTCAGATTCTTCTTTCAGAATGGCTTTATATTCATTGAGATAATTGGAATCTATTTCAATTTCCGAGATACGCACCATTATCTCTTTTTGCTGGGTGGAAGCCGCGCTGCAACTGACAAGCATAATTATCAGAATTAAAGAAATAACTATTTTTTGAAAACAGACGATAACTTTATCCATGTTCTTTGGTTCACGACAATAAAGTTTAAAAATAACAGCAAGCTTTTAACAAAATAGATTACTTGTTGTGCGCTGCCGATCGCTGATGAAGCCTGCCGTGATTTTTCTTACATTCTCTCAGATATTAAAATACTTTCGGCAAACAGTTCGCCGAATGAGTGCTACTGCTTTTTTTGTCTGGCAGCAATAACTTTCGCCAAAGATTTTCTGGCTGTTTCAGCCTGCTGTCGGCTGATGTTTTTTTCGATCAAACCAAAAGCCTCTCTTAACCCGCTTTCCGTCAGCCCGGTATTCATTCCCATTGACAAATGAGATTCTAATTGCGATTCGATACCCGGCATTGCGGCGAGTGCTGAAATAGTGGCTAGTTCGCGCTGCTGATAGTTCAAAATATCGCTGTCGAAAATATCGGCGAACAAATGCTCTTTCAAAAAGCGGTCAATCGTCGGACTAAATTCACCGAAACCTTTGGCAGGCTTGGATTGGGGCTGTCCAGTGAGCGTTTCCAATGTCTTTCTGCCTCGCTCGTATTTGTCGCCGGTATCATTAATCGGCGTTGCCGTTTTTCCCTGTGTATCAGCAATGCCCTTATTTTTTCTTTCTTTCAACGCTGTCATAAATGTGTTGATACCGTTTAAGCTGCGCGGAAAACCGCAGTAGGCATACATTTGAACCAAAACTTCTTTGACTTCATTAACGGTCAGCCCGTCATCAAGTCCGCCATTTAAGGCTTTTCGCAGATTTTCCAAATCGCCGTTGGCGGTGAAGGCGGAGATCGTGACAATACTTTGTTGTCGTGCGTTTAAGGTTTGATCGTTGTTCATTGTTTGTGCCTCCGACACAAATAAAAGGCTAAATATCACAACAGACACCAGTGCTAAGAATACGATGAGCTTTTTCATTGGAACTGCCTCCTTAATGGCGCTGCGTTCTACCAGGCGTAGGCTTTGGGTGCCTCGCCGCCGGGACCGGGCCAAATCTCGTCGAGCCGCCGGAGCGTCTCGTCCGAGAGAGATATTTCCAAAGCCCGCAAGCTCTCGGTTAGTTGTTCCACAGTGCGGGGTCCGACGATCGGAGCCGTGACGGCAGGATTGTGCAACAGCCAGGCCAATGCGACATCAGCGGGTCGCTCACCGAGCTTTTCACAGAGCGCCTCGTAGTCCTCGATCTGCGATCGATGCCGATCGATCTGCTGCTGCATCTTCGGCTCAGCTCGGCGACCTTCGCTCACCTTCTGCAGGACACCTCCCAGTAGCCCTTTGCCGCGCGGACTCCACGGAACCAGACCAATGCCATAGTACTGAAGCGCTGGGATGACCTCTAGTTCAACGGTGCGGGCGGTGAGGTTATAAAGGCTTTGCTCCGACACTAACCCCAGGAAATTGCGCGACGCGGCAATATTCTGCGCGGTGGCGATGTCCCACCCGGCGAAGTTGCTGCTGCCGATGTAGATCACCTTGCCTTGCTGTACCAGGAGTTCCATTGCCTGCCAAATCTCCTCCCAGGGCGTGCGCCGATCAACGTGGTGCATCTGGTAAAGGTCGATGCGATCAGTCTGCAACCGACGCAGGCTGTCTTCGCAGGCCTTTCGGATGTGGTAGGCCGAAAGGTGGCGATCGTTCGGCCCGTTACCCATCGGCTGGTACACTTTAGTCACCAGGACGATCTGATCGCGCCGTCCGCCCTGAGACAGCCACCGCCCGATGATCTCCTCGGAGATGCCGTAGCCCTTCTCCATGTCCGGGGACTGGGGACCCCCGTACACATCTGCGGTGTCCATATAGTTGATGCCGACCTCCAGAGCCTCATCCATGATCTTGAAGCTGGTGGTCTCGTCCGTCAGCTCCCCGAAGTTCATAGTGCCCAGACCGAGCCTGCTAACCTGTAGTCCGGTGCGGCCGAGATGCTTGTAATGCATTCTGGTTCTCCTCTTCTCCTAATTTTGTTACTAACAGGCAAGTCTCGTATTTGGAGTGCCAAAGCGTGATGACGCAATCTAGCGGCTTCAGCTTTACTTATCAATCTGGTTTTCAGTGAATTCATCGGCTAGATGTACCTGCAACCTGATCTGCAAAACGGCGACATTTATTTGCCTGTCTACTTTTAGATAGGGATGGAAATTGTTTAAGCAATAAGGTTCGCCTAAGAGCTGATTCGTAAAGAAAATCTTAAGGATACCCAAATCGTTACCATATCTGAGTTTCAGCGAATAAGTGCTTGATTGGCTCAAATTCCTGAAACCCTTACAAGACAAGTACTTTACTTGAGTTTACAAATTAGCTGTAAAGGTCAATTTGGTTATCAATTGGCAAATCCCTTGCCTAATCAAATCTGAGTTGTCTGTTTAATAAAATTCTAGACCTGACGAGAAGCCGAAATCGTTTTTCATTGCTTTAACTTCATTATAGGAATCCTGAAAGGCAAGCAATAAAACAATTGTCTAAGATTATTGTACAATCCTACAAACTTACACCCATTTTGATTCAAGCCAATTTTGCGCGAAGATATTGTCTTGGGTTTCCATCCTGCTGAACTACGGCAATACACGGATTTTGCTGTATCTTAATTATCTGAACATTGTGTATTTGCAAAGAATAATACATTTAAATAGCGATCGCTCAATAGATTAAATGTATTAGCTTATGTTCTTTGAACTAAAACCACCATAAGCCACAATAGAAGTTGCCTATGTTTGAGGCGCTGATTATGGAAGAATTATTAACCCTAAAAGACTTGCTTATTAAGGGCGATGTTCAAGGAGCATTAATTATAGTTGAAGAATTAACGGAGATGAGCCGAAATGACATTATTAAGACGATTCGTAGCTATGCAGTGATTCTATTATTGCATTTGATTAAACAACAAGCTGAAAACTGCACGACTCGCTCTTGGGAAGTCTCTATTCGGAATTCAGTTCGGGAAACTCAACGGGAAAATAAGGGGCGCAAAGCTGGAGGCTATTATCTCACGCCAGAAGAATTATTAGAAACCTTAGCAGAAGCCTATTTAAATGCCATTGATGAAGCAACGCTAGAAGTAGAGGAAGGTCGTTATGAGTCAGAAGAGTTAGAAGAGCTGGTTAACCAAGAAGAAATTATCAATCGTGCTTTGGCTTTAATCTTATCAGGAGAGTCTAGTTAATTGGCTAAACAGCGACTCGATACATTATTAGTAGAGTTAAATTTATGTTCTTCTCGCGCCCTAGCGCAACGACTAATTCAGGCCGGGGAAGTTACTGTTAATCAGCAGTTAGTCGATAAACCTGGTACAGAAGTTGATATTGCTGCTCGAATAAATATTAAAGAGCGATCGCCTTTTGTTTCTAGAGGCGGTGAAAAACTCTCCAAAGCTTTGTCAGTATTTGCCATTCCCGTAGCAGACCGCATTTGTTTAGATGGTGGGATTTCTACTGGTGGTTTTACTGATTGTCTTTTACAAGCTGGAGCAAAACAAGTTTACGGCATTGATGTTGGTTACGGACAAGTTGACTGGCGGTTGCGAAACGATTCGCGGCTGATTTTACGGGAACGCACCAATTTACGGCAACTATGCCCAGATGAGTTATATAGTGAAAGCGACCCGATTCCTGATTTGGCGGTGGTCGATGTATCGTTTATTTCTTTAACAAAAATTCTGCCTGCTTTGTGGCAACTAACTCAAGCTAACCGAGAAGCTGTATTGTTAGTCAAGCCACAGTTTGAAGTCGGCAGATCCCGTGTGGGTAAAAAAGGTGTTGTGCGCGATCCAAACGACCAAGCTGATGCCATTTTTCAGGTGTTGCAAACAGCCCACGAATTAGGATGGAAATACAAAGGCTTAACTTGGTCGCCGATCACTGGCCCTGCTGGGAATATTGAATATCTTTTGTGGTTGGGAATGGAAAGTGAAACGCCACCACCTGATTTAGAAGCAATTAAGCAAATAACGCAATCAGCAACAACTGATTTACGGAAGAATTAAACGTCGTAGATTAGACATTCTACGGATTCAGGATGGCGATCGCAGTAATTTTCCAAAGAGGTTTTCTTTGATTTTGCTTGCTGTTGATCGGATTTTTCAGCTTGTAATTCTTCCACAATGTCCCAGGCTACTGCACAACCAGCAGAATCACTGCCATCTAGCTCACAAGTTGTGCGGGCTTCAGTAATGGCTTGAATAATCGCTTCTTCAAGATTTGTTGCCTCAGCATTAAATGAGTTTAGGGTAGTTGTCATGTTACTTTTACCTTTAATTTACAGAGATAGATATTAACTGTGAGCTTTCAATGACCCAAAAAGCTCACACTCCGGGTGACGCTCCTGCGGACGCTCGTTCCGACGTTCGTTCCTCACTAACGCTGCGCTATCGCTACCGCTTCGCTAACGCCAGTCTCTCTTTGTTGGAGTAGTAAGACCAGCCTGGCTCATATTTCCAGTTTAGATAGGCTTCCCACAATAGGTAGTGGTAAACACCGCCATCTTTTTAGCAAATTTGAGTGGGAATTACCCTCTTGTCATCTTTGATTCAAAAAGCTAGGGGAATTCTGCTAATTGAAGTCACTGTTAGAGATAGTCATGTTCTCAGTCTTGCATCCCAAATTCGGAATGTCAGTCAATTGTCAGAAGAGTTTGATAGAAGTTGATAAACACTTATAAACGGCAACAAAAGGGAAACAATTTTTATCTATTCTCAATACTTTATGCCTAATTCTTGTCGCAAGCGATACAGAATTGTATTTTGGTCAACTTGAGAGAGAATTTCTTGAATGACGCTGCTAGCGCCCAACTGCCCCCAGGTGCAGCCTTTTTCGAGATACACCTGAGCAGCTTTACCAACGGAGTATGCACCATAACCAGCGATACTAGCTTGAGCGATCGCACTGCCAGCAAAGGCAGTAATATTGCTGGGATTGTCACCACTGGTTATTGCAGCAGTAGTTTTACCCAAACCCAAAAGGAAGCTGCTACCTAATTCTCCCAGTAGCAAGCCACCGGAACTAAATAAAATCGTTTTTAAAATTTTCCCGGCTTCGTAGCTAGTCATTGGCAAACCATACAATCTAGCTAGGGCGCGAATTAAAGCCAAATCCGCAATAGTTCCGCCAAGGATATCCAAAAAGGCGATGGGATTGAGCATTACTGCCAAAGCTTTGTATTTGGTAAATTGCCAAATGATATCTTCAGCTTCTTGTTCGCGTAAGTCGATGGTTTTTTGAGCGATCGCAGTTTCTGCATCCCGTGCTTGGATAAGTGCATTTAAAGCTAAAAGCGATCGCCCTTCCCGATTGAGGATATTTAGAATTGTTTCTTTGAGTTCGTCTACTTCCGGTAGTGGTGTCTCCCATTCATAACTGATACGCCCATCAGGCCATTCAACCCGTACTTCCATTGGCGCTGGTTCCGCCGCCACCATGACAATTTCATCTGGTAGTAAAGGTTTCGCCTGGGGATGTCCGGCACCCAGTTGTTGCAAATTTTGGTAAATTGTTCCCTGGTCTGTATCTGGGTAAAGGTCTATTTTGTTAAATACTAAAATCAGAGGTTTTTGCGCTTTACGCAATTCCAGCAGTGCTTGATACTCAGTACGTGTGATATCACCAGACACGACAAACAAAACCAAATCAGCCTGATGCACGACTTCTCGCGCCATATCTGCCCGTGACTCACCTTCAATTTCATCTAATCCGGGGGTATCAATTAACTCTACTAATACCTTACCACTGGGCTGCCAACGGACGGAACGGGGCCATTGAGTGACACCGTTCAGGGGCCCAGTTTGCAGAATCTTCTCTCCCAGTAAGGCATTTAAAACTGCCGATTTACCACGACTCACCAAACCAAAAGCAGCAATTCTAATGACGTTAGAATCCAACTTGTTGAGTGTGGAGTTCAAAGCTTCTAATTCTGGTTTCAACAAACCTGCCAATTCTGGGTTGGATGAAAGCTGTCCTGACTTACGAAGATATCCATACCAAGCCAGCGCTTGTCTGAGACTGGCGCGGGCACGATTTAAGTGAGTTTCTTGCAGATTTCGCACGAAGTTAGGTTGATTCAAGGTTAGACAAACAACAGGCTACATATCCATTTTGATCTAATTCCAAGACTGTTAGCCTGTTTTGTCTTTCTTAAGCAATTATTTTGATGATTTGCATACCTTTTAATGCAATGCCGATTTAGAACATAGGATCGTGTTCATTATCCCAACACTTGCGATCGCGCCAGCTTCTCCCAGTCTGTTCACATTCAGATGCATTATCTATCCAAGGAATCGATGTAGAGTAGTGCGAGGTTCCAATGGAAGCGGATAAGCTAGCAGTGAATAAAGGTAATAATAAGGATAAAGTTATCAATGTACAAATCGGTAGAACTATTAAATATCCACTGAGCAGTACAATGTTAGTAGGTGTCCAAAAATTTATGCATATTTTATTATTTCTTTTGCAATTTTTTAAACTGGTTTTTGAATCCGAAAAAAGCATGATGCAGCCCTATTAATGTCAAGTTATATAGCAATTCCATTTGATTTTTCACAGCAAAGCTGACTGAGAACTAGCCGAATTAGGTTTTGGCTATCAGTATATTTAGCAAAAATCAAATAGGAATCCTATATGAATACGAATTTTTACGTAAGAATATTATTGAAGCTATACACTTGAATGTCAAAGGTGAAAGTTACGACTTTTTATAAGTTTTAATTTATGGACACTAAAAAGTATTTTTAATGAAAATATGTTGAAGTTTTAGCAATCGTCCTTGCGTGAATCCCAGCGAATTTAACTCATAGCCTTCCACGGCTGATGCTAGATTATTGTATTATTGCGATCGCCTTCTGGGTAAACAGGAAATTTTACTTACCGTCCCAGGCTTTCAGCCTCAAAAGTCTGATTTTGGATTCGCTGCTGAGTGTATACCTAATTTAGTTAGCAAAATTTTGCGTGATGCTGGCAGTATAAAAGTAGCGTTAATTTTTTTATGCCTAGAGACGATAAATCCGAAACCTCAAGCAGGGGTGCATCTGCGAGCGTTGGCTAGGAAGATTTTTTAAGTGAATTAAAAAGTCGAATTTCTAAGGCTCAATTATAGACGGTAGTTGCAATTAATAAAGAATTAATATTGCTCTACTGGCAAATTGGGCGAGATATTCTTAATCGCCAACAGCAGCAAAGTTGGGAAGCAAAAGTTATCAATCATCTGGCGGCTGACTTGCAAAAAGCTTTTCCACGAAACGCTTTTCACGTACTAATCTTATGTACATGAGAGCATTCGCTGAGGCTTACCCAGACGAGCAAATTGTCCAAGAACTTGTTGGACAAATTCCTTGGGGTCATAATGTCCGTATATTGGATACTGTTAAAGATCAAACAGAACGCTTATGGTACATATAACACACTATCCAACATGGCTGGAATTGCAATGTTTTAGTTCACCAGATTGAAAGTAAGCTTTTAATCTATAGCCTTCTGTCGCTGATGGTGTAAAAACCACTTATACAACTCTGGATTATTATATGTCTGCGTCCAAGAGTCGTGCTGGGCTTCTGGGTAAACTGTAAATTTTACATAACCGTCGCAGGCTTTGAGTGCAGAAACCATGATTTCAGACTCGCTTAAGGGAACTACATTATCTTTGGCTCCGTGAAATGCCCACACAGGAAGATTTTTTAGATTACGTGCTGCTTGTGGATTACCACCGCCACAAATAGGCGCGATCGCAGCAAATCGTTCTGGCTGTGCTGCTGCTAAATGCCATGTTCCATAACCACCCATGCTTAAGCCAGTCAGGTAAACTCGATCTGGATCAACAGGATAGGATGCAATAACTTGATCCAAAAAGGTGCTTAATCGCTCTACATTCCAATATTCACCGCGCGGACATTGGGGTGAAATGACAATAAAAGGAAAATCCGCCTGTTGTTCTACAATCTTGGGAACGCCGTACTTTTTCACATCATCTAAGTTAGAACCTCTCTGACCCGCACCATGTAAAAATAGGATTGTTGGCAAAAGTAGCTGTTGTGTTTCGTTGCGTAGGCGCAGCCCGTCGTAGACATCGTCTGCGTCTGCATGTACCCCATTGGGCAAGAATAGCAAATAGTTGTAGCTGTCGGTAGAACTAACTTGTCGTTGTAGTGGCGGCATAGCGTTAAAAATTCTGTTAGTTCAACTTTTGCGAACAGCAATAGTATAACTTGGGCGCTGTGTTGCTTCTCGTTGAGTTTTAACTAACCGAAAGTCATTATCTATATATAGATGCTCTAAAAAAGAAGTAGCTAGGTAAACTTTTTCAAATTTTTTAACAGTATTTCTGTCTATATTTTTTAATTTGACTTCTTGCTGTAACTCTATATTTGGCGCTGCTTTCTGAAATTTAGATTCAACTGTTGTTGTAAACCACTCCTCTGCATCGTCAATTGTCAATGGAATTTCTCTATTCTTCAACGCTTGGAATATTCCAACATTTTTAATATCCCATTGCTCATGTCGAACGGAATACTTTTGCAACACCATTAAGTCACAAGCTGGCAGCTTTGACGCAAATTTTTGCCAAAAACCAGACTGATGTCCTGGTGCATAACGGGCAATATTTGCATAGTAACCATCATTATGAAAAATTTGGTAAGACTGCTCGTGTATCCTACCAGGTAAAATATCTTGAAAAGGTATAGTAGACCATATCGGCATCCATACTCCTGGGACGATCGCCACTTGCTCTGCAACTTTGCTAAAAGGGTTACGTCGGCTCAACTCTGCAAAATATGGTGCTAATTCATTTTTATAAAATTCTACTTTAGTCTTTAACGGCTCTAGATCGCGTCCCTTAACAAGTTCTAAAATTTGATTTTTAATTTCTGGCGTACTCCAATATGCCAACTCTTTGGTAGTTGTGACATTTGCCATTACCGTCTATTGTGGGAAAATTCCCAGATTTTGATTGCGTTATTAATACACTAGCTTGCTCAAAGAAGACAGATACGGGGACGCAAAGAAATAACTCTCCCTATCCCTGTGTCCCCGTGTCTCTTTAGTGAAGGGCTACTACCAAATCCGATTTCCATTTTCGTCAACTCGTGCTGCCCGAATTACGTCAGAAATTTCTTCAGCATCTTTGACGTGGTGTAGTGCTTTTTTCTCACCATCGGGTTCATCTACAACAAAATAAGTCGGGACTGTAATTTTGTCGCCTGTAATATCTGGTACATCATCTACAGCTACCTGTTTAGCCTTTTCTTCAACAGATTGAGACTCATCAGCAATTTTATCTCCTGGATTTGCTGTTAAGTTTCTTTCATTGACGTTGGGTTCTTGGCGCAAATGTGTATCCTCAGCCACTGGTTGATTAATTTGGTTTTCTTGATTTTTATCAGTCATGATTTTTCTAGGTATTGAAAATACTAGCTTTACTAAATTACATTTTAAAAAATCGAGGATACAAAGAGTTCTTTCTCTGGAGAGACTTTGAGAAGAACACGTCTTAGGTTAGATATTTACTTTGATGAATTTACTTCTTTAGTTGAAATGGGGTATATTTCCCTCCCAATGCTTCTACAATTGTACGAGTATTGGCTTCCATCATTTTAATGTATGAATCTCCTGGACTTCCCTTAGCGCCAATTGAATCAGAATATAGTTGATTTGGTGCTAATTTAACTCCTGCTTCTTGGGCAACAGTTTTAATTAAAGCCGGGTTAATTGTAGTCTCAGCAAAAATTGCCGAAATTCCTATTTTTTTTATTGACTCTACCAATCGCTGAACTGTTTGAGCGCTTGGTTGTTCTTCGGTACTAATACCAATTAAAGTACCTGCGATCGCAATCCCATAGGCATGTCCATAATATTGGAATGCATCATGGGTTGTTACCAGTTTGCGCTTGTCTGTGGGGATAGTTTCAATCTGTTGATTAATCCAACTATGCAACTGTTTTAATTCATTAGTAAGTTGCAACGCCTTTTGAGTAAATTTTTCTCTATCTTCAGGTGATTGCTTAATCAAACCATCCCGTATTGCATTCGTCATGGCGATCGCATTTTCTGCACTACCCCAAACGTGCGGATCTGGTACAACTTCTCCTTTGCCTTTATCGAGCTGCAAAGATTTCACAACTTCCCCTACAGCTAACTTTTGCGCCTTATCACCAGAAGCATTCATCAATTTAATCAGCCCCGGTTCCAGGTTATAGCCGTTATACAAAATCAAGTCAGCTTCTTCCAAAACCCTGCTGTCTGCTGGTACTGGTTCGTAAACATGGGGATCAGTACCCGGTTTTAGGATTCCACTTAGTTGAATCTCGTCTCCTGCAACCTCTTGTGCTAAATCAGCAATGATAGTACTTGTTGCAACCACTCGCGGCTTGTCTCCCTTAACAGTGTTGGAGTTAGAGTCTTTCTGGGTACAACTGAATAAAGCTAAAGACGCAAGCATTCCCAAACAAAGTCGAAAAAGAATTTTTCCCTTCATTCTGCTGATTATTCCCTCGCCGTCAGGATTACTGGCGTCTATCTCTAGTATTAGTTTCATTTATCTTGGATATTACATCTAATTATAGATTTTTTCATATTTCTCTCATTTTTATAGTAAGCTCAAGAAATAAATATTTAAACCTGATTATGAAAAATGCCTTTTTTCCTGCAAAATTGAGCCTATCCCAGACAAAAATAGAGGAAATGCCTGTAAAAACTCTCAATGCTTTTGACACGAGTTCTAAAGCAGCAATTAGCATTGCCCATTTAGGGGTATACTACCGGACACAAGAAGCCTTAAGGGACGTTAACTGCATCGTCAAACCGGGAAGACTAACGGGTATTTTTGGCCCCAACGGTGCTGGCAAAAGTACGCTGATGAAAGCAATGTTAGGCTTGGTTCCTGTTAGTAGTGGTACGGTGCTATGCGAAGGCAAACTCTTGATGCAACAACTAGAGAAAGTTGCCTATGTACCACAACGTAGCCAAATTGACTGGACTTACCCTGCCACAGTCTGGGATGTAGTAATGATGGGACGGGTAAAGAAAACAGGCTGGTTGCGTAGCTTCTCGACAGTTAGCCGCCAAGTAGCGAAAAATGCCATAGAAAGAGTTGGCATGAGCGAATATTGCGATCGCCCCATTGGACAATTATCAGGAGGACAACAACAACGGGTATTTTTAGCCCGTGCTTTAACACAGCAAGCAGAAATCTTCTGCTTTGATGAACCTCTAGTAGGCATTGATCAAAAAACCCAGGCAGTGATTTTTGAAGTGTTCCATGAACTCGCCGCCGATCACAAAATCGTGCTAGTAGTCAACCACGACTTAGGGGAATCAATCACTCACTTTGATGATTTAATATTACTAAATCGTGAATTAATTGCCACAGGTTCACGCCAACAAGTACTTACACAAGAAAATTTAAATCTTGCTTACGGTGGTAAAGTAATGTACTTTTCAGATGCTGCATAAAATGTCATTGGTAGCGAATAACAAATGAGAAATGACAAAATATGTTACAAGCATTAATTGAACCGTTGCAATACGGTTTTATGCAGCGATCGCTAGTGATTGCGATTTTAGTTGGGATGTTGTGTGCAGTTGTAGGCAGCTACTTAATGGTACAGCGACTCGCCTTGCTGGGTGATGCCATCAGTCACTCAGTTTTACCAGGACTAGCGATCGCTTTTATGGTAGGAGCAAATATATATATTGGGGCATTTATTGCCGGAGTTATCAGTACAATGGCGATCGCCTGGATTAGAGTGCGATCGCCAATTAAAGAAGATGCGGCAATGGGCATAGTTTTTTCAGCATTCTTTGCCCTTGGTATCACCCTAATTACTGTTATTCAAAAAGATAACAAAATTGACCTTAACCACTTTCTTTTCGGTAACATTCTCGGTGTTACTATTGATGAAGTGCGGGATACTGCTATTATTGCCACTATTGTTTTAATAGTTGTTCTTTTATTATATAAAGAGCTTTTATTTTACACATTTGATCCTTTAGGCGCTCAAGCCGCAGGTTTGCCCGTCAATCGGCTAAACTTTGGACTGATGGTGCTAATAGCTTTAACAATAGTCGCCAGCATGAAAGCTGTTGGTGTGATTTTAGTATTATCACTTTTAATTACACCAGGAGCTACCGCCTATTTATTAGTTAAACGCCTTAATCAAGTAATGATTTTGGGTGCGGTAATTGGCGTAATTTCTAGTATTAGCGGCATGTACCTCAGCTATTTTTATAATTTACCCTCTGGGCCTGCGATCGTTTTAGTAGTATCAGGATTCTTTATTTTGGCGTTGTTATTCAGTCCTAAATACGGTATTTTTACCTTGAGTAATAGAAAGCTCACATCATAATCTTTGAATTACGGTGATTTCCCAGCGTATATCTATACTGCTTTAGTTCAGGTATGTTGCCACAGATGGGTGGAGAAAAAACTGAGTCCTTGTCGGATGTGTCTGAGCGAAATTATGACGATTGCGAACGCCTTTCACAAGTCTGGGTATCAGACATTTAAGCTACCGTCGAAGGTATAACATCGGTGATTACACCTTTTTTTGAAAGCGGCTTTGCATGAAATCGACATTTAATTTTAAGATTTCTTAGACTGCCAGTTATTTTTATCGCTTCGGCATCATCTATTACTGTGAACCAACTTTTCTTTTCTAGCTTTGTATTTTTCATGAAGATTATCCGTCAGAGAATCCTGAGATAGTACCATTTTTTTTGGAAATTACGCACAAATTCGCTCCGGCTACTGCCACGCCTCATTTAATCTCAGCACCTTGCTATACTACTGATTCGCTTGCGATCGCAAACTTTCTAAAGCCCCCTGCAAAAACTTACCCCATTCTGCTGCCAAAGGGATTTCTGTAAACGGAACCCGCACTGAATCAGTAGATTCTGAAAATAGAAATTCTAACTCTATAGAACGACCTTTTTCTGGTATATTTTCTAAATCTACTTTTTTGTCATCGACTAAAAGAGATACTTCTTTAACATCGAGCAAAGAGAATGTTTCTAGTTTAATAGGCCCTTTAGGCGTAGGTTTTCCCCAAGTTAAATTGTTGCCTTTTTGACCTAATACTGAATAAATATCGTACTTAGCCCGTTCAAATTGTTCTGCCCAAGCGCGATAAGCTTCAACTTTTTGATATTCCTTCGAGCCTTGCCAAGCCAACCAGAAAAACATGACTAATAACGGCAACCACAAAAGACCACGTTCCATCGTTTAAAAAATTCCTGTTCTGAGTGAAACTTGTAACTAAAAGTGCCAAATCCACCACTAAAGGATGGAGATAAGTTATGGTAGTGAGCAAACTGGCAAAAAGCGGTGATGAGTTAATATGAGAAAGCTTATATTATTGTGCTTGTTTGTCATTGGGCTAGGATCTGCCATATTTGGTTTCCTGAATTTCCAGGGATTGGCAGCTAAAGGAGAGTTTGAGACGATTTTGCTTGATTTTCGGGAAGATATTCCATCACTGGTTGTAGAACAGGATCTGCAAGCGATCGCCAAACAATACAACGTTACACCCCAATTAGACAACAAGTTTTCCAAAAAAGATAATGTTTATATTATCAAGGGCGATCGCCAACGGCTCAAAGAACTGAAAAAATCTCAGTTTGCCCAAGCTACAGAATTCATTGAACCAAACTATATCTACAATAAGATTCCTCAACCCGGTAAAGCAGCTTGGTTGGGAGAATTTTTGAGACCCCAAGAAGATGATGATGAGACAACCCCCTCATTAACTGGCCCCAATGACCAATATTACAGCAAGCAGTGGAACTTGCACAAAATCGGCATTGAAGGCGCATGGAGTCAAACTAAAGGCAGTGGTATCACAGTTGCAGTAATTGACACTGGTATTACCAAGGTGCGTGACTTGTATGAGACAAAATTCGTTAAAGGCTATGATTTCGTTAACGACCGAGAAGAAGCCACAGACGATAATGGTCACGGTACCCATGTTGCCGGAACTATAGCCCAAGCTACAAATAACAAATATGGCGTAGCTGGAATTGCTTACGAAGCCAGTCTGATGCCGCTAAAGGTACTTAGTTCTTTTGGTGGCGGTACTGTTGCCGATATTGCCGAAGCGATTAAATTTGCTGCTGATAAAGGTGCAGATGTAATTAATATGAGCTTAGGCGGTAGCGGTGAAAGCAAGTTGATGAAAGAAGCGATCGACTATGCTCATAGAAAAGGCGTAGTTATCATTGCCGCAGCCGGGAATGATAACGCCAATGGGGCAGGCTATCCAGCCCGCTATCCTTACGTCATCGGCGTTTCCGCAACTGGCCCAGATGGTGAAAGAGCGCCCTACTCTAACTTTGGTGCTGGGGTAGATATCTCTGCTCCTGGTGGTAGTGAAGCTGGTAAGATTCTCCAAGAAACTATCGACGAAAAGGGCGAAGGGGTATTTCTGGGCTTCCAGGGTACAAGTATGGCTGCTCCCCACGTTGCTGGTGTTGCGGCATTAATCAAAGCTGCTGGCATCAAAGAACCAGATGAAGTCTTAAAAGTCCTCAAACAGTCAGCGCGAGTTATCCAGGATGATGGTTTAAACTATTATGGCGCTGGACAACTCAATGCAGAAGCAGCAGTCAAACTAGCCTTTAGCGGACAAATCAGTTTTCCAGATTTCTTTCGCTGGTTACGAGATAACGGCTATCTTAACCCCGGCTTCTGGATTGATGGTGGTGCAGTAGCACTCTTACCCAAGGTTTTAATGGTAGTTGGCTCCTATCTACTGGCTTGGTTTTTACGGGTTTACTTCCCCTTCACTTGGAGTTGGTCTTTATTTAGTGGACTAATCGCTGGCAGTTCCGGGTTATTCTTCCTCAAAGGAATCTATATTTTTGATCTTCCCCAATGGCCTTTCCGGGTTTTGGGCAGTTCAATTCCTGAACTAGGCAATACTCTCCAGGGAACCCATGCATTGAATCCTTTATTTGCTAGCGTACTGATTCCCATTGTGTTAATGGCATTGCTGCTGGGACATCCTAGTTGGAGATGGTTTGCCATTGGTTCAACTTTAGGTGTAGCAGCGTGCTTGACAGTAAGTGCGTTTTTCGATCCCGCAGTTATGGGTTTGGGAAGTGGTCACTTAGCACGCCTCTTCCTCATTGCCAATGCCCTAATCTGTTATGGACTTGCTCGTTTAGCATTAAAAAACGAAGAAAAAATAGCATAATACCGCAAGGCGGAAGTCAAAAGTCAAAAGTCAAAAGTTTTGTATATCAAAGCTTTTGCTTGTTTCAAATGGTAGCTTGATTTCCGCCGTGCTGTAATAAATGAGCACAAAGCATGAGGTATTGGGCATTGGGAATTGGTCAATACATTAATAGTTTTATTCTTCCCCTACTTCCCCTGCCTCCCCTGCTCCCTCATACCCAACTCCCCACTACCCACTACCCACTTCTCATGAGCATTACACTTACAGGTACAATCGAACGCCGTGATATTGGTACAGGCGCATGGGCGTTAGTTACAGAAGAGGGCGTTACTTACGAAATCCTCAGAGGGGCTGACAAAGACTTGCTCAAAGCCGGACAAAAAGCAAAAGTTAAAGGACAGGTACGTGAAGATATCATGACAACTGCCATGATTGGCCCTGTCCTAGAGGTTAAATCTTTTGAGGTAATTTAGTTTTGACTAGCTGGGGAATTTAGAACCTCTTGAAGACGACTTCTAAACTCCCCTTTGGGATGACCTCCTTTTACTTCACCCACAATCTGAAATTCCCCTTCTGGAGAATTGCAGATGATGTAAGTAGGCCACCCCATTTCTGATTTATCAGGATACTGAGTTAATAAAATCTTGCGATACTTGCGGTAAGCGGCTGTATCCTGCATTTTTACATCGATAAATTCTAAACCCAGTTCTTCAGCCACCTTTTTGTCATAAAAAGACATTTTGTGGCAGATGCCGCACTCTTCTGAAGAGAACTTAATTACAGCTAAACTCATGGGTTGGGGACTCTTTGATTTTAGACAAAGTTTTTTAGCATAATGCTATGAAATATTACCATATAGCTGGTCATTCTTGGCAAATTAATAGTGAAACCCTGAACCAGTAACTTTTTCTCCTTCCCTGCTTCTAGTAGGGAGAGCAATTTTTTGGGAGTAAGGGTCAAAATGTAGAAAAAGAATTAAGAATATGATTAAATATCATAGCAATCATTTTGATATGGCATCTTTAGCTCATAATAAAAAGAAAGCAATTCAGGAATGGTGCGATCGCAATACTCAAGGTCTACCAACAGTAGCAACAAGTAGAATAATGCACTACAGTTATGTAGGCGGTGTCTAACAACAAGCCGCTACGCATCTAAGCCAAAAAAAACCCCCAGTGGGTGTTAGCCAACCAGGGGAGTTAGTTATCAGGGTGCATCTACCAATTAAATGTTCTCAGGTTGAACACCATACTCCGGATAAATTTGTACAAAGGTTAGTTATTAATTAAAATAAAAAAACCCCAGTTGGTGTTAACCTAACTAGGGAGTGAGTTATCAGGGTGCATCTACCATTAATCTTTTCTAGGGGCAGCCAGTATCTTCCGGAGAAAATAGTCAAAATCGGGGTTGATAGCAATGTCTACGACGGGCTACGCCTACACAACTAGAAAAAACCCCCAGTGGGTGTTAGCCAACTAGGGGAGTGAGTTATCAGGGTGCATCTACCAATAATCTTTTCTACAGTAAATGGGTCGCTACCGGATAAATTAGCAGAGGTTGAATTTGTTACTGTTTGTTTATCAAATAAAAACCTCAGAGGGGTTAGTTATCAGGACTAATTTGCCAATTGAATAATGGGTGTACCAGCCCCTACGGTGAAGTCAAAAGTTAAAAGTCAAAAGTCAAAAATCAAGCATGATTGTTGCTTTAAGGCTTACGCACAAGAAATCGCCCAAACCCCTGACAAAGTTTGCTCTTAGCATAGCGATCGCAACGCAGGAGTGCATAGGATAGGAACTACTCAAAGGGTTCCCCGACTTTTAAAGCTTGCTAGCAAGAATGTCTTGGAACAGGAGAAGCAACTGGCGTAAGCTCATTTAAATATAGGTTTCAGGCTTTTAGTGCGTAAGTTTTGTGCTTACTTCCTTCATAAAAAAACCCCCCAGTGGGCGTTAGCCAACCAGGGGAGCTAGTTATCAGGGTGCATCTACCAATTAAATGTTCTAGGTTTAACCACCATGTTCCGGATAAATTTCTGAGAAAATTGATTTTTCTGTTGTTTCAAAAAAACAAGAGTGGATATTAACTAAATTAAGGGAGTTCTAGATCAAGGGACATCCCATCTACTAATCAAGTATTCTAGGGTTAAGCACTATTTTCTGGTAAAGAATATCTGCGTCGGAAGTTGCTGTTGTTTGCCAAAATAAAAAAAAACCCCCAGTGGGTTTTAGCCAGCTAGGGGAGTTGAAGATCAAGGTGCATCTACCAATTAAATGTTCTAGTCGCAAGTAATCCGATCCGGATAAAGTTGTAAAGGCAGAAAAAGCAAAACAACTAGAATTCAGAAACATTCAGGGGTGGGATGCATCTAAGTTATCAGAGGGAGCGAAAAATCGACTTGAAACTTTCGCGTTTCAAACCAGATTTAGGAGGCAAACAGGAGAAACTGTGACCCAGGAATTCCACATTTCGGTAACTCCTGTAGGGCGAAATGACTACTTGGTGCGGACGGAACAAGTCGCGCCTGGAGTACCATTGGCAGAAGAATTGGTGACTTGGCCTGTAGCTGATTGGTTAACAACTGCTGGGCATTTGATGAATGATCCGTTGAAGTCGGTGTTGCAAGGAGATCCATTCGCCTCTGGTGGTCACGAAAGCGATATCGCCAGAAACTCTGTTAATTTAGTGGTTTTAGGTCAACAATTTTATAACGCCCTATTTCAAGGTACTCTCAGGGATAGTTGGATTACTGCCCAAGGTATTGCCCAGAACCATCAACAAGTACTTCGCTTACGGTTGGGACTAAAAGACACTAGATTAGCTCGTCTGCCTTGGGAAGTGATGCACGCTGGCGATCGCCCTCTGGCTACCGGGCCTTATGTCGCTTTTTCTCGCTTCCAAAGTGGAATTTTGGGAGTTTCGCCTTTGCGATCCCTGCGGGGGGCTACGCCTACGCAAAATATGCCCACACCACTACAACAAGGTGGTGTAAGAGTATTGATGGTAATTGCTTCCCCCTCAGATCAAGTCCGCCTTGACCTACAGACACAGGAAGCTATCAAACTGCAAGCGGAACTTCACCGTATACCACGAATTGCTGAAAATAGCAATCATTTCCCAGAAATTGAACTCACTGTATTAGACCAACCAGGGCGGGAAGAACTGACGCAAGCTCTAGAACAAGGCAGATATCATGTTCTCCACTACTCAGGTCATAGTAACTTAGGTGCCAATGGCGGAGAAATTTATCTTGCTAGTCGCAGAACTGGCTTAACAGAAATATTAACTGGGGACGATTTGGCTGGTTTGCTCGTCAACAATAATATCCAAATGGCAGTGTTTAACTCCTGCTTGGGGGCGTACACAGCTGCATCTGATCCCTCTGGAGATACTGGCGAACGAAATCTGGCAGAAAGTCTGGTGAAGCGCGGAATTAGAAGCGTTTTGGCAATGTCAGAACGGATTCCTGATGAAGTGGCGTTGACGCTCACCCAATTGTTTTACCGCAACTTGAGTCAGGGATATCCAGTAGATTTGTGCGTCAGCCGGGTACGCCAAGGATTAATTTCTGCTTATGGTTCTCACCAGATGTATTGGGCATTACCGATTTTATATCTCCAGCCAGAATTTGACGGTTTTCTGAGCCAGGAAACTGAGTTATCGGATGCAAAACCCAATCAGTATAATTCGCCTTTAGGGGCAACTTCTACGATGTACTCTGCTATGGCAGACGATAGCGAGATGCCTTTAGGGATGGAAGATATGATTCCTTCTGGTTTGGCGCGTGATTCTGGGTTGGACTGGCTAGGTGAAGATACTTGGGGCGATCTTGTTGATGAAATTGAGTATGATGATCCAAGCTATGCAGAAGATTGTGCTATAGTTTCGGATTTATTTCGTCAGCTAGATAACCAAACAGCTCCAACTGAACTGGATCAACAAATTTCAGAAAATAGTCTTCAACAAAGCCACTCAGAAGAAATGACTTCTTCGCAAGAAGAAGCAGATTTGTGGGGTGAAGCCCCAACACCGCCGCCTCCAACTCCTGGAAACTTGGAAGGAAATTGGCAAAATTCTGCTGATTTTTTGCGTAGGCGTAGCCAGCCGCAGGTATCGCAACCAGCCCTACCAGCATCTCGTACCCGTCGCCGCCAGTTGTGGCCGATTGTGGGTATTGTGGGGATCAGTGCGTTAGTAGCTGCGATCGCTTTAAATTGGTGGTGGCATCGATCCCAGCAGCCAATTCTGCCTAGCATACCAGTAATTCCTACCCAGTCTTTACCTATTCAAAAGCAGCAAAATATCGACTTACAGACAGCAGAGACTGGAATTGTCACCGCCACGGCAACAGAAAAGTTGAGCCAAGGCGACTTGCAAAGTGGGTTATTGGCTGTAGAAGAACTACTCAATCGAGGCGCACTGACTGCGGCTGAAACTGCCCTGAAACTGATTTCAAGTAAACAAGCTGACGATCCATCAGTGAACTTTTACAAGGGACGGTTAGCTTGGCAGTCTATCCAAGTCGGAAACAATAACTATAGCGTCGATGATGCCCGCCGTTACTGGGAAATTGCTGCAAAAGCTAACCCAGAATCGCTTTTGTATAATAACGCTTTGGGATTTGCTTACTACACTGAAGGCGATCTAAATCGAGGTAATGATTCTTGGTTTAAAGCTTTGAATTTAGCTCTTAAAGAGCAGAATACAGACTCAACATCTACAAAGACAGCAGTACCTCAAGATGCTTTAACTTCCTATGCTGGTTTAGCTCTTGGACTGTATAAATCTGCACTGAGTCAATCTAATGGTAAGCAGACACAATATCTGAAAGAAGCGATCAAGTTACGACAATTAGTAATCAAGTCTGATCCAGTAAGTTTTCAGGTAGATAAATTAGCTAAAAATTGGCTGTGGACAGAGAAGGCGATCGCAGATTGGCGATCGCTCCTTCAGGAAAAAGGTGAAGAGCAGTAAGATGTAATTCGTCGCAAGCAAGTGAAAAGGGCGGTTAGAAACCGCGTCTACACAGGCAAAACCCACGGAGGTGGGTTTCAAACCCTCAATTTTTCCTTAGTCCGCACAGGCGGACTTCATTTGTATAGGCAGGAATTCCATTCGCCGAGGCTTTTATTTGTTGCCTTGAAACTGCTTAATAATATTGCTAATTAAAGGCAACTGTTCCAGTACCATTTTTGTTAAATCTACAAAAGATTTCTCCGAAAGGCGGTCATCTTGACGGAGTTGGAGAACGCCGATTAAGACAATAAATATTGCTGTACCAATAATTGCTAAAGCTAAATAATGAAATGGTAGGGAACCACCAAAAAATGCAATTAAACAAAATACAACTACAAAAACAAATAAATAGAACATTCCGTTTCTAAACGCAAATGGAAGTGTAATCTGCACTTCTGGTTTAGAATTCTCTTCTTGTTTAGATGGTTCTGTCATAAAATTATTTTCTTGCTTTGATGGCTGAATTACATTAACTGTTCCGACATTCCCCCCAATTGTTACTGAGGGATTAGGGAGAAAATCACCACTCTTCTGCTGTTGTGCTTTCAGTAACTCCCTTCTATCCATCACATCATCAATTAAGCCTAAAACATCAACCATTTGATAGCTTTTTTGACATTGAATGCGTTCTTGCTTATCGGCTACAAACTGTCGCAATATCTCAAAAAAGTAAAAGTGTGGCTCTTGGCTATCTTTGCAAGTGACACAATTACAGGGAATTAACTTGTTGTACTTCAGTCGCTTGTACAAATCATGAATTTTATCGAGTTCATGTGTAACTATGGTCATCAAATCTCTTTTGTGACGACCTGAGACTCGAATCTTAATCTCCCGCTTGCCGTAATATTCAATCACCTCTGCCTTCGTCTGGTCTTTGCTGAGAACAACACCGCTTTTCCAGACACATTTTTGTTCATTTATTAACTCATGGATGGCAACGATGAATTGGGTGATGATCCCCTTGGGCATGAACTCGTAAGTGTAACGCAGAATCAGGTTGTTGGTTTCATCCCAGTTATAGGGGGGTTGATTAGCAGATAATAGTTGTGGGGCAATATACTTTCCTTGGCTTCTAGGAATTTCGTAGCACAGCTTGAAGTTGATCATCAGGCGCAATAGTTCATCATGCATCGTGGCGTATTTGTCTTCACACCAGATGCTTGCCAAGTCAGACTGGGTGAAACTGCCCAGTTTGTGAATCACCTTTTCATTATCCAGCACTTTGTAGACTGCATCAGTTCCCCACTTGGGTTTGAGAATGATAGTCTTGTTTAAAAGTGGGTCTTCCTGGAAGTGCAAGCATACTCCCAAATCATGCAGATAGCCACTCAACTGCAACTTATCATTTCTTTGGGTGAACCCATTTTGTTCGCAGATGCTCAGGTATTCATCCAAGCCGATATAATTACGTGCGTCACTTTCCAAAGCTTCCCGGACTCTCACCCAGGTTTTTGGGAGGGGACTGCCTATATGGGGCAGGTTTTTAACGTGATGCTTTATTTGTTCTAAAACTTTTTCCAAACCTCTGTTGTCAGCAAGATTTGTTGGTAAAGTCTCCTTTAAATTAGTAAACTGCCCCCGTAACTGGAGTTCATTAATCTCCCGGCGGCGGTTTTGCTTCTCGTTTTTAACGATTAGTAGCGGACTGTTATCGCTCAACAGTTCTACAACATTCAGCCAATAATCAAAATCCGTGTCTTCTTTGCGGGTATCTGCCACTAAGAGATAGAGAGAACGTTTGGTGAGGAAAAACTGGTGAGTTGCATGGTAAATCTCTTGTCCCCCAAAGTCCCAAATGTTAACTCGAAATTCTCGTCCATTTTCTATTAGAAAACCCCACTGAATAACCTCAATTCCCTTTGTTGAGTCTTCCTCTCGGAGTTGATAATTTTGATCTTCAATTTTTTTCGCCAGTGTTGTCTTCCCTGCTCCTCCTTCGCCAACAATTAGTAACTTGGCTTCACACAGATAATCTGTGCCTTCTGCTTCCAGTTGCCGGAAATAATTCTTAATCGCCTGAAGACCTTGTGCAACAACTTCTGGTGGTGGTTTTTCGATGGAGTTGCCCCTTAAATTCAGGGAGGTAAGTTGTTGCAGGCGGGTAAACGTTTCTGGCAGTATGGTTAATTGATTATGGCTTAAATCCAGGAAAGTGAGTTGTTGCAGACGGGCGAGTGCTTCTGGGAGCGTCGTTAATTGGTTTTCGTTTAAACCTAGATAAATAAGTTGTGGCAGGTTAGTGATCGCTTTTGGGAGTGTCTTTAGTTGGTTGCCGCTTAAATTTAGGATGGTTAATTGTTGGAGGCAGGTAAGTGCTTCCGGGAGCGTCGTTAATTGGTTGCCACTTAAATTCAGGGAGGTGAGTTGTTGGAGGCAGGCAAGTGCTTCTGGCAGTGTCGTTAATTGGTTGCCGCTTAAATTTAGGAAGATAAGTTGTTGTAGACGGGCAAGTGCTTCTGGCAATGTCGTTAATTGGTTGCCGCTTAAATTCAAAACCTCCAACCATTCTAGTTCAAACACCTCAGCAGGAATATCTATTAATTTTTCTTTATTATCAGTACTCCAAGGATTGCTTAAATCTAATTCTTTAAGCTGTTTCTCTTTCGCTTCTCGGATTTTTTTAAGAAAACGTTGAGGCGTATTTGTCATACTGAGGTTCATCTGTCAACGAAAGTTATATCTAATGCCCCTGATTTGCTGGACAATTTCGCAAATATTAATATTTTGCCTTAATGCCAACAACCGCCATAGGTTAGAAACATAGGGCTGTATAGCAAAAGTCCTTTTAAGAGAACTAAATTCTTTCCAAACTTAGGTTTTAGTCCACTTGAGTGGCTTTGGCTATTGGTTTCTAGAACTTCAGTTTCAGGCGATCGCGGCTACTAATTAAAAATGCTGCAAGATATCAAAGCAATCGGGTGCATCCCATTTTTTATTTTTCGATGATATAAAAATAAAACTGTCATTGCGAGGAGGAACGACGAAGCAATCGCATGGACTCGTTTTTAGCTCAATACCTTGCGATTGCTTCGCTTCGCTCGCAATGACAGAATCCGTAAAAAAGTGGGATGCTCCCAAAGCAATCTACTATCCTATGTAACACTACATAAGTGCTAAGAATTTTTACTGTATCTAAAAATAATTTATCATCACCAATAGCTTAGATTGGCTTGTAAACGAGTCTTTAATACTCGTGAATGAGTCTTTGATACTCGCCGACGAGTCTTTAATACTCGTGAATGAGTCTTTGATACTCGCCGACGAGTCTTTGATACTCGTGAATGAGTCTTTGATACTCGTGGACGAGTCTTTGATACTCGTGAATGAGTCTTTGATACTCGTGGACGAGTCTTTAATACTCGTGAATGAGTCTTTGATACTCGTGGACGAGTCTTTAATACTCTTTTACTTTTTTAGCCGTTTTTTACGCTACTTCTCCAGCTTGAAAAATCTGTTCAGCAGTTAAATTCAACTCTGGAAACGCTAGCGACTGAATGCGATCGCTTCCCCTAAATTGTCTAACTTGATACTCACCTTCAATTAGTTGGTAAATCGAGATAGTTGGTTGTTTAGGATTACCAATAAACCGCCTACTACCTAAACCTAGATAGTCTACAATCCAATATTCAGGTATTCCGACCTCCTCGTATTTACCTGCTTTGGTAAAATAGTCGTCTCGCCAGTTGGTACTTACCACCTCAATTACTAAAGGAATTGATGCCGCTTGGCTTACAGTAGATTCTTTTTTCCACAGAGGTTCATTTACTAAATTAGAGTTATTCAACAACAGTACATCTGGTGAGTAAGCTGCTTCGCTCTGAGTCGGTTTAATGAATGCTGTTTTTGGGATGAAATAAGGTAGCTTTAAACGTTTGTATTCTGTAACTATTTCCCCAACTAAAAATCCAACAATTTGTTCATGTTCACCTGTAGGAGGAGCCATTTCAACAATTACTCCGTCATGCAGTTCATAACGTCGTTGTGAGTTTTCTGGATACCAAGTAATAAATTCATCAAATGTTACTAGTTTGCGTAAGGTTTGAGTCATGCTTTCCTCTTGCTTTATGTCAAATTTGATCCCTCTCCAAACTTCTCCCCGACACGGGGAGAGGCTTAATCAGCGAACTGAGGTTAAACTTTCGTCGCAGCCGCAGCAGGTAAACTCACTTTCAATCGCTTAAACATCGCTTCTCTTGCTTGTGCAGCGAGGCTATCGTCAAAAGGTTTTAAGCTAATTTCCTGCTGATACTTTAGCCGCAGTGCTGTTTGAATTAACCAGTCGGCGACAAAGGGATTTTTCGGTAATAAAGGGCCGTGAGAATAAGTAGCGATCGCATTCTGATAAAATGCTCCTTCTGTCCCATCTTCTCCATTATTTCCCAAACCGTACACCACGCGCCCCAATGCTTCCACTTTTCCCAGTTTTGTACGTCCGCCGTGATTTTCAAAGCCTACCAAATATGGTGTGCTACCGGTCATCTCTTTTAAATCTTGCGCTAGCCGTGAAGCTGTCACTTCGATTACCAAGTTACCAATACAACGCTTAGTATTTTCACCAGGATGCACGGAAACTAAATCGAGTATTCCCAAACCATCAATCCGTTGTCCTAAGCCTGGTTCATAATAATGTCCCAGTAATTGGGGTGAACCACAAGTAAATACTCCTGGTGTTCCATTTTCGATTTTCTCGCGCATCGCGTCAGCTTTTGCACCTTGCAAATCACGCATGACAATTTCTTGCTGACGATCTTGTGCGCCACCACCAACGATGACATCTACAGTTTTTATATCTGCGGCTGTGGCATTTTGATCTAGGGGTAATACTTTAACATCATATCCCCGCCACTCGGCGCGACGTTCTATAGTAATTACATTACCGCGATCGCCATAGGTACTCATCAGCGTCGGGTACAACCAACCAATTGTTAATTCCAAATTTTGATAACTCACATTCATAATTCGTAATTCGTAATTCGTAATTCGTAATTCGTAATTGGATTAGGTGTTGGGAACTAGGTAATGAGAAAAATTTCTCTCATTCCCCACTCCCTACTCCCCAATTTAAAGAATTTTCCGCCCAGTCAGAACTTCTCGCACTTCTAGCATGGCTGAGTAGGTGGGCAGAATGTGCAGAGTTTCATTCTCTGGTGTATGCTCTAATGCAGTTGCGATCGCTTGTCGCAAATCTTCTTCGACAATTAAATTTAAGTTACTCTCAGGGGACTTTTGGCTGTAACGTAGACGTAGTGCCATATCATAAACGCGATCGCCACTCACTACTAAAGTCCCGCCGCGTTCGACTAATTTCTCGGTATCCACGTCCCAAATCCAGGATACATCAGTGCCATCGGGTGTGCGATCGTTCAAGACTAGCAGTGTGGTTTTATCTGTGCTTTGAGTAACTACGCGAATAGTTTCATTCGTTCCTACAGGATTTTTTGATAACAATATCCGTACCCGTTTACCGTTAATTACTAAATCTTCCGCACGACCAAATGCAGCTTGAAAGGTATTAATAGTATCTCTGATTGTTACTTCATCAACTCCCAACTCAATAGCGGCAGTAACAGCAGCTAAGGTATTATATTTGTTGTACAAACCAACTAGAATTTGCGACCATTCACTACTTTCTAAAGTCGGTTTACTTTTACTAAAACCACACTTGGGACAAGTAAAATCTCCCAAATGAGACAAATAAACACCTTTGTAATCTAGAGAATGTCCACATTTGGGACAATAAATAGAATCAACGGCGTGAGGAATTGCTTCTAAATAATGTTCTGGCTCATTCAAGCCAAAAAATAACACCCGTTGGGGTAACTGCTGACCAAGGTTAGATAATGTTGGGTCATCAGCATTGGGAATTACCACTGTTTCTGCTGGTAGCGTAGAAATAACTTTTGTCCAACGTTTACTAATTGTGTCTACTTCGCCGTACCTATCAAGTTGGTCGCGGAACAAGTTTAAACAGAGAATAATTCGCGGCTGGAGTGGCGTTAATACTCTTGGGACAATATTTTCATCAACTTCCAAAATGGCATAATCAGTATTTAGCGTACCTAGTAAGTTGGTGCTTTCTAACAGCGCCGTCATCAAACCATTTTCCAGATTTGCACCTGTAGAATTATGAGTAACGCGGTAGCCTTTGCGTTCTAGTATTGTGCATAAAAGCAGGGCTGTAGTGGTTTTGCCGTTAGTCCCAGCAATTAAAATCACTCCGTTTTTAACTTGCTGACTCAATAATTGTAAAAGTCGGGGTTCAATGCGACGAGCAATTGAGCCTGGTAATACACTAGCAGCACCTAGACGGAGCGATCGTATTATAAACGTTACACTCTTTGCCACTGACACCGCAAAACCCAATCGCAGCCTATCTATGAATTGTATTTTCTTTCCCACATCGGTATCCTAGTCTTCTGGCAGTTGCTAATTGAAAATATTTAACTGCAAATTTAATATGCGTGAGTTTAACGAATCCTAGCTGAAAAAGCCAGCCTTAAAATCAAGTTGCAAGGAATCAGGCAGGAGGCAGGGGAGAGCTAGAGTCAAGTTCATCCATTTGGGAACTCCGTTCATCCTCCTCGGAACTGGATTCATCCGCCTCAGAACTCCGTTTATCTCCATCATCCACTTACGAGAGATAATCTCAGTAGACGTTATCTTAAAAAAGTAGTGCGCGGGCGTAATTACATATCCAGCCCAGTTTGCCGAATTCAGCACAAACTCACGACAAGTAGTAGCTTGCAAGGTTTCTTTTGATGAATAGCACAAAGTTTCTTTTTTTACATAAACAAATTACTGGCTGGCAAAGGTGGGTATCCAAATGCCTGGTGTTGCTTGCAAGTCTTTTCATTATAAGTATGCAACCTGCACATGCTGGTCTTAATAATGATTTATATGATGGCAACATCTTTGTCGTTTATGCTGGCAATGGTTCATTGGTTCCTCCCAGACAGACACTTGCACAAGCTTTAGCGGAACATAAACCCATATTTTTGGCCTTTTATTTGGATGACAGCAGCGATTCCAAAAGATATGCCATTTCCATTTCACGAGTACAGGAATTCTATGGTCGGGTAGCAGAAATTATGCCGATTAGTGTAGATGCTATCCCGCTTAAACAGACCTACGACCCTACAGAAGCAGGATATTACTATTCTGGGGCTGTTCCTCAAGTTGTGGTGTTTAATAAATCAGGTGAAGTCGTTTTAAATAAAAAAGGTCAAGTACCTTTTGAAGAGATAGACGATGAATTTCGTAAAATCTTTGATTTATTACCACGTACTGAAACAGCACAGCTAAAACGGCGAGCCTTTAATGAGTTTAGTAGTGAGTTAGCTAAGTAACTTATGGGGTAGACCAAATAGGTCTGCCCTAATTTTTAGTGATATCTGTTACTACATTGCCGCCGATGTCAAAGCATAATATTGAAATATCTGTGTTAACAGATTAAAAAGTTCATTCATAGTCTATAGTCCATAACAAATGACTAATGACAAATGACAAATGACTAACTAGAGTGTATTCTAATGTCAAAGGTTTACACGACTCAGGAGCTAATTCAAATTTTGGCAGCCGAACGCCAAGCCTGCCTCAAAGGAAAACGCCTAAAATTAGAAATACCAGTCTCTGGTAATCCTGTAATTGACCAGTTTCTCATGACTGATGGGCTGCAAAAGTTCACTGCTTATCAAGATTTTAAAGCTGCAATTCATGAATATCAAAGAGAAAATCAAGTTTCAGGTATTATTTGGCGGGAGGTAACAGTCAAAGGTAAAAACTTAAACTATCCTGAAGTAGACAGTGAGTTAATAGCCCTCGCAAGTGACTTAGAGATATTAAAAACTGCTAAAAATTCTATTGTAGAATTTTGGTATGAAGTCTCTATAGGAATGGATTTATACTTGAGTTTCAATAATAATAAACAGTACCAAAAAATTGTCACATCTGATGTAGAAAGAATTGTTCAAATAACAGAATGGGCAAGCTTATGCAAGTGGGAAAATTCTAGTTTTTTGGAAATGATTTTACAGCTAGGATGGGGTAAACCAGAAGAAGCTTGTTATAAACGAGGAAGACCGCAATCGGGTAGTGAATATATTCATGCAGTCAATCCTGGTAATCGACCTATTGGTTGAGTGAAGAGGTAGGGGGCAGGGAGCAAGGGGGATAATTCGGCGATTCAACCCCATCTATTATGTTAGCTTACCGTAGGGTACAAGAACCACGCTTATGAAATGGGGGATTCCAACTCATGTTCTCCCCTTCATTCCACAGCAGGGAGCAGGGGGAAATGATCCCTGCTCCCTGCTCCCTTGCCTGTTTCAAGGTTGATTCTGTCCAATGAGATTGACGATCGCACTAGCTAAATCTGCTGGATCGACGGGTTTAGGTAAGTGTTTTTGAAATCCTGCTGCCATTGCTTGGTTGTAATTAATTTCTCCAGCATAAGCTGTCAATGCGATCGCGGGAATTTGCCCGTTTTTATCTGGCGGTAATTTTCTCACCTCGCGCAGTAGCATATAGCCATCCATTACAGGCATTCCAATATCGCTTAACAAAATATCTGGCTTTGATTGGGCTAGTATTTCCAGCGCTTCACTTGCTGATTCAGCTAATGTTACAGTTGCGCCATATTGTTCTAGCGCAAAGCTAAAAAACTCTCGCACATCTGCTTGATCGTCCACAAGCAAGATTTGGACTCCAGCAAGTAATGTGTCGTCAGTACTAAGTTCTGGTTGAGAAGCCTCATCACTGCTGACTCGTAACTCTGAGTTTTTGAGCAAAGGTAGTCTGACTGTAAAGGTAGCTCCTTGTCCTTCTCCTAAACTCTCTGCCTGAACTGTACCACCGTGAAGTTCTACCAAATGACGCACAATTGCTAGTCCCAATCCCAGTCCGCCAAATATCCTGGTTGTCTTGGCATCTGCTTGTCGAAAGTAATCAAATACGTAAGGCAAAAATTCCAGCATGATTCCCTTACCTGTATCAATCACCTGAATTTGAGCTTCTGATCCAACTTGTTCTAGACGTACTTCTACTTGTCCTTCTGTGGGTGTGAATTTAACAGCATTAGAGAGGAGATTCCACATTACTTGTTGCAAGCGATCGCCATCACCCAAAACTTTGCCGATATCAGGACTTAGCACCGTTTTTATTTCAATTGATTTGGCTTCGGCTGCTAAACGCACCGTTTCTAGTGCAGCTGCGATCGCTGCTTTTAAATCCACTGCGTAGAGATTTAACCTGACTTTACCTTGTAATATCCGCGAAACATCAAGTAAATCTCCAATCAGTTGAGTTTGTAACTTGGCATTACGCTCGATTGTTTCCAATGCCCGGATTCTTGTGGCTTCGTCAAACTTGCGGGTTCTAAGTAACTTCGCCCATCCTAAAATCGGATTTAGAGGAGTTCTAAGTTCATGGGAAAGGACGGCAAGAAATTCATCTTTAATTCGGTTGGCTGTCTCGGCTTGGGCCCTTGCAGTTTTTTCGGCTTCGTAAAGTTGAGCGCGGGCGATCGCTTGGCCACACTGCTGTCCCAGTGTCAACATAAATCCCCGGTCTTCTTCATTAAATATTTGTCCAGTGTTAAAGCTAAATCCCAAAGCCCCAATTACTTTACCTTCTGCTACCAAGGGAATAGAAGCCCAGGCATTATTCGGTATAACAGTCACAATATATGCTAGGTCGGGATATCTAGCAATCATGGCTGCTAAATTTTCTAAAAAAACCGGCTGCCCAGTTCTGACTGTTTCTGCTATTTGGTTAGATGCTGTGATGGGAAAAGTCTCCCAAGTATTTATAAGTGTTTGCGGATAGCCAATTGCTTGCACAATTTTTAGGGTAGTACCTCCCTCAGTAAGTAAGACAACGGAACCACCAGTAGCTTCCAAGGCGGCAATGCCTTGGTTCACCACTACATTGGCTACCTGTTGGGGAGTTAAGGCTTCCGAGAAAGCAGCAGTTATTTTTTGCAAAAGTATGGTGCGATTGATAGACCGTTCAGTTTCCTGGTATAGTCTTGCGTTGTCGATCGCTATTGCTGCCCGACGAGCAATATCCTCTGCTAAAGCCAAGTCTGTCTTTTGATAGTGCCGACCTGACTCGGCTGTAAAAAAAGAGATTGCTCCAAATAATTGCCCACGGGAACGAACTGGAATTACCATTAAAGAACGAATACCCAGGCTTCGCAGCAATTGCAGATGTTCCTCATTTTGAGCCATCTGGACAAAATTGTAGTCAGATAATTGGGGATAAAAGATAGAAATTCCTAATGCTAGCTGTTCCACAAGCTGTTTTGTTTTGGTTTTGGGTGGATAACGCCGTCGGATTTCGTCTAAAATGCTTTGCTTTGTCGGATCGGCAATTGCGATCGCAATTTGTTTACTTGACCAATCTTTCTGGAAAACATCTACAATACACCAGTCAGCTAGGGTAGGAACTGCTAAATTCGCCACACTTTCTAAGGCGACTTCATAATCTAATGAGGCAGCGAGTAAGGTGCTGGCTTCGACTAAAAAGTTTTGTGTGGCTTCAACTCGTTGGCGTTCGCGCAGCGCAGCTTGCTGTTCGTGCAGGGCGGCAAGCCGTTCGCTAATATCTTCAATAATGCCTAATGCATACTTTGGTTGTCCGTTAGCATCCCAAACTGCTGATGAAGTTAAATTTACCCAAACAATGGAACCATCTTTGCGGATGTAGCGCTTTTCTAGAGAATAACCACTAATTTCTTTTGCTAAAACTTGCCGAGCATTTTCCCAATCAATTCCTAAATCGTCAGGGTGGGTAATTTCCTGAAAGTTCATTTGAATTAACTCTTCATGGCTGTATCCAGTAATTTCACATAGGGCAGGATTAACTTGAAGAAATCGTCCATCCAACCCTACTAAAGTGATGCCAACAGCTGCCTGGTTGAACATTGCCCGGAACCTTTCTTCGCTTTCTCGTAAGGCAACTTCTGTTTGCTTTGCTGCTGTCACATCTGCCAAAATAATTCCAATCCCTACCGTTTCTCCCATTGCGTTGTTGACCGGGTAATAGTTGCCCAGCCAGTAGCCGTAACGTTCTGGTTGTTCCCTTGTATTACCACTGATTTCTACATTCAGCAGGGGTTCTCCAGTATTCAATACGTGCTGTAACTGTAGCTCCAACTCAGCCGCCATCGCTGGCAATACTTCCCCAAATTTGCGTCCTAGATGTTCTTCGATGGTCAAACCGTTAATGTCAGCGAAAACTTGATTAATTCGGATATATCGCAGTTCCCGATCAAAAAAGCACACGGCAACGGGAGCAGCTGCTAAGAGCGCATCTAGAAGAGATAGAGATTCGGCGTAATGGACTAAAGCCTGGTGCATATCTCGATAAAGTCGGGCATTTTCCATTGCTAAGGCAGCACGATGGGTAATATCTGTTGCTAAAGTGAGGTCAGTGCGATCGTAGCGACGGTCTGATTGGGTACTGACAAAGCTAATAGTCCCAAGAACTTGCCCTTGTGCAATTAACGGCACAATCATTACAGACTTCATCCCCAATTGCCGAACAAGTTCTAAGTGTTCTTCATTCTGAGTACTTGCTACTAATAGCGAGTCAGATATCTCTGAGATTAATTCACTTTGCCCAGTTTGCAGTACTCTAGTAATTGCACTTGCACCCTTATAATCTGTGGCATACTCCTGAAGTTTACGCGCTAACTCCGCTTTGGATGGGTCTGCATGGGCAATGGGTAGGCGGCGAATGGAACCATCTTCATTTAAAATATCAACGCTGCACCAATCAGCTAACTGGGGAACTGAGATTTTGGCAATCTGTTCTAAGGTTTCTTCGTAATCTAGCGAAGTAGAGAGTAAACTACTAATTTGGCCGATATGGCGAAGTCTTTCTTCAGCCTGCTTGCGCTCTGTAATATCAAGAACAAAAAAAGCTCCTCGATCTACAGTCCCTTCAAAGTGGCTACCACCCGCCAAAATTGGGAAGCGCGAACCGTCTTTACGAATATATTCTTTTTCAAAAGGGGTGCAAAAGGAATTGTCTTGAAATTGAGTTAGTGCTTGCTTATCAAGTGGCAGGTATTCTGTAGGAGTTAGGTTTTGCCAACGAACTTCTCCAGCAAGTAATTCTTCACGGGTATAACCCACCATACTTAGCAAGGCATCGTTAGCATCTGTAATCCTGCCGTCTCTGTGCCAGAAGCCAATACCAATCATATTAGACTCAACCACACTGCGAAACTTTGCTTCGCTTTCTTGCAGTGCTTGCTCAGTTTGTTTCAGTTGAGTAATATCAATTGAACTAATGCCTACTCCTAATAACTGCCCATCCGGCACACACACCGGATAATAGCTGACAAGACCATAACGATATATTCCAGCAGGATAAGTTTCACCGCTCACTTCTTGATTGAGTAAGGGCTGTCTGGTTTGCATGACTTGCTCAAAAACAGGCTCAATTTGCGCCGCCCATTCCGGCAGTACTTCCCTAAAGGTGCGACCAATATGTTCACTTTGCGGTACACCGTTGACAGCTGCTAACGCTTCATTAACATGAATATAGCGAAGTTCAGTATCGAGAAAAGCCAGCGCTACTGGTGAACTAGTAACCCAAGCATTGAGTAACGCCAGAGATTCGTCTTTTTGCTGAATCGCTTGCTGAAGTTCTTGGTGTAACGTGGCTTTTTCTAATTCTGCCTGCTTGCGCTCAGTAATATTTACACCTACACAGATAATACCTTGAATGCTATTGTCTACATCCCTTAGCGGTTCAATCAGCAAATCGTAGTAACGGTTTTCTCCACCAATTGTCAGACAAACCTCTTCACGGTTTGAAACACCAGTTTCTAGTACCTTCTGCTTAATTGCCGTCAATTGCTCTGCTACTAAGGTTGGAAATAATTCATAGTCAGACTTACCCAGCGCTTCTTCAGCAGTGTGTAGATCTTGAGGATTATGAATCCACTGATATTGCAAATCGCGATCCTGCTGAAATACCACAATATCTGAACTACTTAACGCTAATCGAAATCGCTCCTCACAAACTCTAAGCTTTTGGAGATTTCCATCAGCCCGGCTTTTAGCAGTTTTTAATCCCTCGCATAAGATACTAAAGAGCAATCCTTGTAATGCAAACAATCCAATTCGCAGAAAGTTGGATAAGTCAAAACTGAGATCATTAGCCAGGGGGAGAAAAAAGTAACTGCTCAGTAACGCAGACAAGGAAGTTGCTAACAGCCCTGATTTCAAACCACCATACCAAGCACTCACCATTACAGCGCTAAAAAACAGCAAGAAAGGAGTTCCACTCATGCTTAACCAGGGGTCTAGCATCAACATCAGCACTAATGTAAGTGCGACAATTAATACAACAATGCCATAACGCAGTAACTGGGAATAACAAATATGGGGCATGAAAATGTTTTGGAATAACCAATACTTATTGCAAAGGCTCTATACACCCTAAGCTAGTTTGCAATTTATAGTAATTTATCTACAGATAGATTTTTATTTATTTAAAAAACTTCTTTTGTAAGAGGTTAATAACCCAGTAATATAGTAGCCAAAGACAATAATAGTGAAATTAAAGAATCTGCTTTTGACCAAAAGTTTATAGTTGTGTTCAATAATTTTATTTAAAAGGCTTACTATTAAACAATGTATTTTAGGTATTGTTGTATTTATAAGTATTATTTTAGGACAAATTTCAATACTGTTCAGTTAAGCTTTTTTCTCTTCCCCTGCCTGCCTTAACAGATAAATTTCCTTAACTGATACCAATTCACTAAAATAATAAAACAGATATAAATCCTGAAAGCTTTGCTATATGTTAAGTTTTTTAATGCGTTAGCGAAGCAGTAGCGTTCGCGCAGCGTCTCGTAGAGAGGAACGAGCGTCCGTAGGAGCGTCATTGCCAATTGGGATGAACTGTATTAGGGCAAATTCAAGAAGATGAGAATAAGGCAAGAAGGCAGGTTTGCCTTTTAACAAGCTGATGACATAAAATTGGGAATAACATTAATATCGTTTAGCAAATGCATATTGTTTACATAATATTTTATAGCAACGGACAAAGAGCTGAGGATGACAATAAAATCACAAATTACGTTGTTGAACGCGCGTTTACTGCCAGCTGTTCTAACAGCTTTTTTGACTGCTATATATAAGATTAATACCTCTGCAACTAGAAGCGATCGCACCTCAAAGTTAAACTAGAAAAATCAGTGTGTAGCTTGGCATCGTAAGCATCGCTCTTATTTTTACATACCCTGATTAAATACAGTATTCCGACACTTAGGATTGGTAGCATCAGGGAATCAAAGCTGAACATAAGCGTTAAAGATAACAGGTTTTAATTTAGCTGAAAGTACAAGCTAGATGCGATTAATGTATCAACTGAGTTGCTATCAAGTGGTCGAGAGAAAATATATCCTTGTGCATGCTTACATTTTTTATTTTGAAGCTGTGTTAATTGCTCTCTTGTTTCTATACCCTCGGCTATTACATCTATGTTAAGACTTTCTGCTAGAGAAATAATCGCTTGAACAATGTCCAACTTTCTTCCATTAGCACCAATGTTGATAACAAATGAACGATCAATCTTTAATGCACTAAAGGGGAAATGGTGCAGATAACTCAAGGATGAATAACCTGTGCCAAAATCATCTAGATGTAACTGAATATCCATCTGTTGTAATTCCAAAAGCATAGCAGTAGCTGAATCAGAATTTTCCATCAGTACGCTTTCAGTAATCTCCAACTTTAAACTGCTGCCTTCTAGGCCAGAGTCTAGCAGAATTTGGCGAATTTCCTCAATCAAATTGGGGTGGCAAAACTGTTTACTGGAAATATTTACACTGATGGTTAAGATTGGGTTAGTAGGAAATTTCAATTGCCAAGCCTGCATCTGACGACAAGCTTCGCGTAACACCCAATAACCAATCGGCACAATCAGCCCAGTTTCTTCTGCTAAGGGAATAAATCTTTCTGGAGAAATAATTCCATGTTCACGATGTTGCCAGCGCACAAGAGCCTCAAAGCCAATAATCTTATAAGTTTCTAACGAGACAATTGGCTGATAGTAAACCTGAAATTCCTGGCGTTCAATTGCCCGTCGTAGATCCATTTCTAACTGTAATAACTGGGCAGCTTGACTGTACATACTAAAATCAAATATTTCATAGCGTGCTTTTCCTTGTGCTTTAGCACGGTACATTGCAATGTCAGCGTCACGGATGAGTTCTTCTGGCAAATTATAAGTGTTAGTGCTTAAAGCGATACCAATACTTACAGTAGTAATTACTTCATTTTCAGCAAGATTGAAAGCTTTTGTCAAAGCTACATTTATTCTAGTCGCTACATTTTTTACATCATTTAAATCTTTGATATCATCTAATAGGATTGTGAACTCATCTCCTCCTAAGCGGGCAACTGTATCTCCTACACGGACACACATTTGTAATCTGCGTGCCAGCGCAGTTAGCAATTGATCCCCAATCATGTGACCAAGACTATCGTTGATAACTTTAAAGCGATCCACATCTAAGAACAGGACAGCGAATCTGTAGTCTGAATGACGCTTTGTTCGCACCAGCGCCTGCTCCAACCTTTCGACAAATAAAGCACGGTTTGGCAGTCCAGTTAGTGAATCGTGAAAAACATCATAAATTAATTGCGCTTCGGTTTGTTTTTGCTCCGTAATATTCAACACCGTACCAATGAAGCGAATCGGTTTTCCGTTTTCATCAAAGTAGGCTTGCCCTTTTGCCCTCAGCCAGCGTTCAACTTTATCCTGAATGCCGATCGTTCGATACTCAGTATCATAAGAGCCACCTGATGCGGGATTAAGCGCCTCTTGAATAATTTGCTGAAGACGATCGCAATCATCCGGATGTAAACCCTCAAAAAATGCCTCTATACTACTCTCGGCATCAGGCGGTAGCCCAAACATGGCTTTGCAGCCGATATCCCATTTCAATTCTCCTGTAACCAGATTCCAATCCCAAGTTCCCAATTGAGCAGAGGCGATCGCCATCCGCAAGCGGTCTTCATTCTCCCGCAGGGCTATCTCAGACTGTTTGCGATCGCTAATATCTTTGAACAGGATGGCCACTTTGCGTCTCTCTGGCTGCTCAATGCGAAATGCATAAACATCAAACCAACGATTGAGCGCCTCAGAGCCATTTTCAAAGCGAATGGGTTCACCCGTTAGAGCCACTTTGCCATAAGTCTTGAACCAAAATTCTTCCATATTGGGAATGAGTTGGCGTAACGTTTTACCCTCTGCCTGTTGGAGTCCGGTTTGTTGCTCAAATGCAGGGTTGATTTCTAAGAAGCGATAATCAATCGGCGTATTGTTTGCATCAAACAACATTTCAATAACGCAAAAGCCGTCTTCCATCGTTTCAAACAGCATGCGATAGCGTTCTTCAGATCGCCGCAGGGCTTCTTCTGCCTGTTTGCGATCGGTAATATCAATAACTGAGCCGATGTAGCCTTTATACTGCCCATCTGCCTCAAACCAGGGACTTGCTGCATCAATTGCCCAACTATATTCCTCATCGTGACGGCGTAAACGGTATTCTGCTCGAAAGGCTTTGTGATGGATATTAGCGCTTATAAATGTTTCTCGAGCAAATGCAAAATCCTCTGGATGCACGGCATTGAGCCAACCAAACCCCAACCCTGTTGCTTCGGTTTGCCCTGTGAATTCATACCAACTTTGGCTGAGATAGGTACAGTATCCGGTGGCATCCGTCACCCGAACCATTACAGGTGCATTGTCTGCCATTGTGCGAAATCGTTCTTCACTCTGGCGCAGGGCTTCATCAACCTGAATCTGCTCGGTAATCTCTTGACAAACGGTATTGATGCCAATTATCTGCTCGCCATCCTTTAACGGCAAAAAGCTCTCCAGCCAGACACGCTCTACTCCCGGTTGTGCCGGAGTTTTTCCCCGAATTTCGACATTTAGTAATGGTTCTCCCGTTTCTAAGATAGGACGCAGTAATTCTTCAGCAGTATCCGCGATGTTAGGCAGTAACTCTCGAATTGTTCGCCCAATGTGTTCCTCTACGGAAAATCCATTGATCTCTGCTAATCGCTGGTTAATCCTCACAAAGCGTAGGTTGGTATCGAGAACACTCAACCCGATTGGAACAGACTGGTAGATGCTTTCAATCTCAGCCAGTTGCCGTTGCAGCGTTGCCCTGCTTTCCTGTAACTCTGCTTCTGCCTGCTTGCGATGCGTCATATTTTGGGTGAGTACCATGCCTGCAAAAATCTCACCCTGCTCACTGCGTACAGGCAAAGTATGTACTTCATAAACCTGATTAGAGTAAAGCACTTCCTGGACTGAAATTTGCCCTATTAAGGCTGCACGATACATCGGTTCAATTTGTTCACAGGTTTCTGGAGGTAGGACTTCCCAAATAGTTTGCCCCACCAGTGCCGCTCCATCTAATCCCAATTGTTTGATTTCGCTACCTTCTATAAGCAAAAAGCGCAATTCATGGTCAAACAGGTGAACTGCGCCATTAGGGATGTGTTGTGTTAGCGTTCGATACAAGGCTTCCCGTTCTGCCAAGACTGCATTTGCCTGTTCTAACTGGGCAGTCCGTTCGGCAACGCGCTGTTCTAGTTCCTGGTTGGCGCGTTGTAGCGCGGCTTCGACCTCTTTTTGCTGGGTCATCTCACGGGCAACGCAGTATATCACTCCCCGGGCAATCTGCGGTGATGCTGTCCATCCCAGCCATCGGTAGCGGCCATCCTTCGTCCGGTAACGGTTCTCGAAATTGAGTGTTGGTATCCCGGTCTTCACCTTCTCCATTTCTGCTAACGTGGCGAAGTGGTCGTCTGGATGCACGAAGTCTAAAAAAGGACTGGCTAATAATTCTGCTTCTGAGTAGCCAAGGGTTTGGGTAAATGCAGGATTAATCCGCTTAAAGTAGCCATCCAGACCAACGACCGACAGCAGATCAAGCGATCGCTCAAAGAAAAAGGCTTCTTCGGATAAAACCAATCCATTCACGGGTGAGGCAACAGGATCTTTAGAGGTCATAACAGAATTACGGAGCAAATAAAACGGAATTATCGCAAAGCAAACGAGATAAGTTGGGGTAAATTAATACTCAAGCGCTAACACTACTTAAGAATTTGCACATCAGGATAGTTAATAATTTTTCTATCCGCAGTTAACAAAGAACAATCAGTTGGTCAGACGGGTGGTTATGGAAATCGCTTAACTGAGTTGCATCAACTACCATTGGCAAAAATAAATTTAACAAAATGTAGGGGTTTAAGTCCCCGGCTTCTATCAAGCCGCAAGTGTTGTGGCGGGGTCTAAATCCCCGTTACAACATATAATTACTCTCTTCGTAGCGGGGCGAAGCCCATTGCGTTAGCGAGTCTTCGAGCGTCATTGCGAATTGCGAATTGGTTTAATAGTTGTACACCAGAATAAGCTAAAGCAAGTTCTAGGCATTTATCAACAGCCCAAAGTATAATTATTCTCTTTTATCTACTTATTCAGTAATAAAGAATCTTAATTTGTGAGATGTGCGTAACTTGCTGTCGTAGGCATCGCTCTTATTTTGACCTACCTATCTGAAATGTGATGAATCTATGCTTTAGAAGGATATCCAGTTAATCATCCCTAGCTAAAATTTGAGAAGAAGAGTACTTTTCTCCAAAGCCAAGCATGACAGAAGGAAAGACGCGGCGTAATTTCCTAATTACTAGTATTGCTGTAACTGGAGGTATTGTGGCAACTAATGCTTTTGGGCAAAATACTACCAACACGGCAATATCGCCAGCAACTATGCCAGAACGGTTGCTGGGACGCACAGAAGTAAAACTCCCGATCTTTGGGTTAGGCGGAGCAGGACAAACGCCGCTATCCTGGGAAGGAAAAGAGGGTGATGCTACAGCAATTATTCAAAGAGCGCTGGAACTTGGCATTCGCTACTTTGATACAGCTGCTAGTTATGGCCCGAGTGAAGATTATTTAGGCAAAGTGCTACCATCCCATCGCTCAAAGGTATTTCTAGCAAGCAAGACCGATCAAAGAGATCGGGATGGTGCATGGCGAGAATTGGAGCGATCGCTTAAACGTCTCAATACAGATTATCTCGATTTGTGGCAGTTGCATCGGGTCTCTTTTTCTGAAGAACTCGACACCATCTTTAGTCTATCAGGCGCAATTAAAGCTTTAGAAGAAGCCATAGAACAAAAATTGGTGCGCTTTGCAGGTATTACCGGGCATCACGACCCTCAAGTGATTGCCGAAGGTTTGCGTCGCTATCCTTTCCACACTACACTGATTCCTGTGAATGCCGCCGACAAACACCACCCACATCCATTTATTCCAGTGGTTCTACCAGTTGCTCAAGAAAAAAATGTTGGTGTGATTGCGATGAAAGTCCCTGCTTATGGTCGGCTATTTAAACCGGGTGGGTTGACAGGTATAGAGCAAGCTTTAGGTTACACAATGTCTCAGCCTGGAGTACATTGTTGTGTAATTGCCGCAGAAACTATTTCACAATTAGAGAATAATGTCAAGATAGCGCAGGCTTTTGTGCCTCTTAAAAAGGAAGAATTAACAGCGATCGCACTGGCGGCTGCTAATATCTGGGAAGATAGTACATTCTTTCGTGCTTGGACTTAGCCCAGCCTTGCCTAAGTTCCTAGCAAATGGGACTCAAACAAACTTTGCGCTCCTCTGCGCGACGGCAGTCGCTACAACAAAGGGAACCCCCGCAACACGCTGCCTCCCATTTGCGTTTAAATTTCAACCCTCAATTCGCCACGATTTTACCTAAAGCTGTACTTAGCCCAACCTTGTACATATTATAGAGGGTATTCTTACTAATCACGCTGGTAATATTGTGCCGCTTGCGACATATTAAACTGTAATAGCTTTTCCTCTTCCAACTTGTATCCAAAACTCGGTTTAAGAGGCGAAATATTCAAATTGCGAATAATTTCTGCCGCCACAGCCTTTGCTAGTAACGGTGGTACAGAGTTTCCAACCTGCCGAAATCCGTGCCATTTGGTTACATGAAATCTAAACCAATCTGGGTAAGAATGCAATCGCGCCGCTTCCCTAACTGTAATACAGCGCGGCGTAATTGGATGAATCGGTCTAGGAGATGTAAAAGAACCTCTATACTTGTCTGTTCCTGCTCTTAAAGTATTACAGACACCAGCAGGATGTAGCTTATAAAAACGACTAATTTTTTCTCTCTCGCCTTGTTGAGTATCCTGAAAACGTTGAATAGTTTCCGCAGAATGTTTTGTCCTTAAACTTGAATAAAGTATTCGCAAATCATATTCTCGTTTATAAGAATAATCATCATCTAAACATTTGATACCGCGAAGTACAAGAGCATAGTTACTAGGCTTTTCGTATTCTGCTAAAACCCAATCTCTTGTTAATAATTCTGAATATTTTTCTATTTCAGGCAAATCTCCAATTGCATCCAATACTGTAGGACTCAATGGAATATCAGATATTTTTTTAGAAGTTAAATTATTTGGTAATGCTTGTTTAGTAATCGGCTGAGGGTATTTTGGTAACTCTACATCTTCTCTTGCACCTATGAGAAATAATCTCTCACGGAACTGTGGTACTCCGTAATGTGCAGCGTTGAGAACTTGATAGTTTTCTTCTACTTTATAGCCGTGAATTCTAAACTCGTTAATTAAGGATTGGAGAATTTGTTTATGTTCGCCAACTGTAATCCCCCGAACATTTTCCATTACAAATAACTTTGGTTTTAGCTCAAAAACCAGCCGATGAAAGTGAAACACTAAAGAGTTTCGAGGATCATCAATAGCCCGTTTCCCAATTAGAGAAAACCCTTGACATGGTGAGCCACAAATTACCACATCAATTTCGCGATCGCCTATCTCAGACCGACTCCTAATTTCGTCCCCGGTTGTATCCACAACACTTTTACATAACACTCTCGCATAAGGGAAGTTAAACTCATGTGTTGCACAGTGGATCGGGTCAATTTCCACAGAGGCTAGCACATCAAAGCCAGCTTGTTCAAAGCCAAGAGTCATACCTCCCGCACCGGCGAATAAGTCAACAGCGATCGCTCTTTGTTTTTTCATCTCATAAGCCATGACACCTCTAAAGAGATTGGGATTGGGTATCACGTATTAAATATACAAAATTTTCCCTACTCCCCACTTTGTACAGACGCGATTAATTGCGTCTCTCCCTACTTCCCAGCCCCCGCCACCATTTGCAAAATTTCTTGAGCAACGCGATCGCAAACCCCAACTTCTCCTAAATTCTGCCGCATTTCTTGATAATCCGCCAAAGTTTGCGCTCTGCGACTAGGATTGAGTAGTAGTTCCATCGCTGCTTGGATAACATTCTCTGGTGTGGCTTGCTCTTGTAAAAATTCTGGCACAATCGGCTTCATTACCACTAAATTAGGTGGTGATGCAAAGGTTACAGAACCTTTGAGGATTTTACGAGCTATCCAAGCAGTCAGGGAACTTAAACGGTAAACTACAACTTGCGGCACATTTAACAGAGCAAGTTCTAGGTTGACAGTACCAGATTTACTAATGGCTAAATCAGCAGCAGCAAAAACTTCCATTTGTTGACCTGATATAATTGTCGCCCGTAAACCGTAACGCTCAATAGCCTGCTCAATTGGCTGTCTATAAACTTCCAGCGACAGAGGAATCCAAAAATGAACTTCAGGTAATTTCGCTTGAATAGTTTGGGCAGCTTGAAAAATTACTGGTAAAAGATATTTTAGTTCTTGGCGGCGAGAGGCGGGGAGAAGTGCGATCGCAATTTGTTCTGGTGCAATTCCCAATGTTGCACGGGCTGCTTCCCTACTAGGAGCGTCTTGGATTCGGTCAACCAAAGGATGCCCTACCCAAGTAACTTCTGCCCCTTTCTCACGAAAGTAACGGGCTTCTTGTGGAAAAATTGCCAACAGCTTATCTGTAAAACCAACAATCCGGTTAGTTCTACGCAAACTTATTGACCAAGCCCACTCTTGGGGAGCAATGTAATATACCACAGGCACATCTGGTAATTGCTGTTTCATATAAGTCCCAATTTCCAGATTGGGAGTCATATAATCGATCAGCACCACCAAGTCTGGTGGATTTTGTTTTAAGAAAGCGATCGCCTGACGCTGCACCTGGAGAGTTGGTAAAAGATAAGGCAAACCTTCTAAAATACCCATTGAGCCAATACTACTGGTATTTCCCAACAGAATTGCCCCAGCCTCCACCATTTTTTCGCCACCCAACGCCACAATCTCTAATTCCAACCCAATCGCCACAGCTTGACGCTTCAGCGCTGTAATTAGTAGTGATCCTTGTAAATCACCAGATACTTCGCCAGTGCTGATAAATATCCGCATTTGATAATTGGTAATTAGTAAAAATTAAGAGTTAGGAACTATAAGTTAGGAGTTACAAATTTGAGTCATCAACTCATAACTCCTAACTCCTAACTTATAATTCACGATTCATCACTCACGCCTTTTCTTCCTCTACCGGGAATTAAACCACGCCTTCCAGGCATCTGAGAAAGTAGCAGAAAACGTCGCAGATGCTGCAAATGTTCGCTATTCCCTAACAATTCCAACTCTTCTAAAGCATCCTTAAAGGGCAAATTAGAGCGGTAGAGAATGCGGAACGCTTTTTTGAGCATTTGTAAATCTGTAGAGTCCATACCAGACCGTTTAAGTCCGACAAGGTTGAGGGTTCGTACCCGCGCCGGATTTCCCTCCACCAGCATATATGGGGCAACATCCCGGTCAATCCGTGCCATGCCTCCCACCATTGCCTGTCTACCAATATGCACAAATTGATGGACACCTAAAACCCCACTCAGCCTAGCGCGTGACTCTATATGGACATGACCTGCCAACGCCACAGAGTTAGCAATCACCACCTGGTCTTCAATCACGCAGTTATGAGCCACATGGGCATAAGCCATCAGTAAGTTACCATCACCAATCACTGTTGCTTCACCAGCACCAGTAGCGCGGTTAATGGTAACGTACTCACGAATCAAGTTGTTATCACCAATTTTGACCCAGGTTGGTTCTCCCACAAACTTAAGATCCTGGGGTTCCATACCGATGGCTGCACCTGTAAAAATCTGATTTTGCGCCCCAATTTCACAAGGCCCCTCTAACACGGCATGAGCACCGATTATTGTTTCAGGGCCCACTTTTACATGCGCTCCAATCACAGCATAGGCACCGACTTGCACTGTATGGTGGAGTTCCGATTTCGGATGAATTACAGCAGTTGGATGAATTAGCGTTTTCAAGGGTGAATCTCCAGAACTGTCTTGATAAGCCAGCGCCGGGTGGGGTTTTTAAAGCAGTGCGTTACCCTGGTTAAGAGAGTTATACTGACTGCCATCCCATTTGAGGCGACTGGCATTGTTGAGCGTTAAGTATTTCAGTGAACGAAAGTGTCGGGCAAAGCAAGTTAAGTGTGTTCGTGAGTGCGTCTCGTAAAGAGGGCGTCGAAAATCAATAAATTATTCAGATGCTGTTGTGGATTTTTTTTAACTGCGATCCTTTTTCAGGATTCAGTAAAGGCATTTCACGGCTATGCCAATACCACGAAAGCAAACTTTTAATTAACTAGAGAAAACATTAATTCCCCTTCACAGGCAAGTTGACCGTCAACTTCGGCACGACCTTGCATCTTACCGAAACGACGTTGTTTTACCCATAACAGTTCCACTGTCATTACTAGTTGATCCCCCGGTACAACCTGGCGGCGAAAACGAACTTTATCGATCCCAGCGAAGACAAACAGTGCGTCTTCTACCGGAGACATTTGAGTAAGAACAATGCCCCCAACTTGTGCCATTGCTTCGACAATTAGCACCCCTGGCATCAGTGGACGTCCTGGGAAATGTCCTGGAAAATGGGGTTCGTTGATAGTAACATTTTTAACTCCAACAGCTTTTTTACCTGGAACGTAGTCAATTATTTTGTCTACAAGTAAAAATGGGTAGCGGTGGGGTAGCAATTTCTGAATTTCTTCAGATGTAAAGGTTGTTTTAATCTCAGATATGATTGTAGTCTCATTTATAGCTTCTGATTCGGTAGATGTAGGTGTAATGGTATTCACTTCAGTAAGGATTGACATTGGCCGTATAGTTGATTTTTCATCTGAAAGTTGAGTAGACAAGCGTATGTCGAAAGCCTTAATAATCTTAAATTTTAAACTTTAGATTAAATCTAAAATCTAAAATCCAAAATCTAAAATTCTCTGAGCCAGTTGAATGTGTAAATTGTGGCTGGCTTTATACGCTAAGAAATGAGCAATAGGAAAAATTCCTAGTAAACTTAAATCTCCTACTAAATCCAAGATTTTATGACGGACTGGCTCATTTGCAAATCTTAATGGTGGATTTAACCACCCTTCTGGCCCACAAACGAGTGCATTATCCAAACTGCCACCTTTAATTAACCCTGTTTTTTGTAAGTGTTCAATTTGATGCAGTAACCCAAAAGTCCGGGCGGGAGCAATTTCTGTAGCAAAGCTAACAGAAGCTTTTTCTAGTTCAGTAGTTAGTGACCAACTGTACCATTGATTACCAATGGCGGGCAGATCAAAATCAATACCGTAACTAAAGCGGGTTTCTGGTGCTGGGATGGCACATACAAAGGCATCGCCTTGATAAACCCATATTGGTTCTGTAATAGCCTTGGGAACTTGGTTGTTGGGCTGTGATACTAAGCCAACTTGGGCAATATTAGCTGTCCATACACTTGCTGAACCATCTAAAAGTGGAACTTCTGGGCCATCAATTTCAATCCGGACATTATCCACACCCATACCCGAAAGCGCAGCCAACAAATGTTCTACCGTGCGGACGGCTACCTCACCCTTGCCCAACTGAGTTGAGAGAACAGTATGACTAACTGCTGCAACTTGGGCTGGAATGATCGGCAAGTCCGGTAAATCTACCCGCACAAAGTAGCGTCCACTTCCCGCCTCAGCTGGTAGTATCCGCACTTGGGTACTAATACCGCTATGCAATCCCACGCCTATTTGGGTAATTTCCCCGCCTAGAGTGTGCTGTTGCATAGCCGAAAAGTCAGTATATTTCTTTTAGTATTGTTCATCGTCTGTTTTGGTAAAATCCCTGATATTTCCCAGAAAATGTGATTAATTCCTTTATCGGAATAGTATTGAGGTAAATGTAAAAATTAGCAAGCTAATCCAAAAAAGTTAATTGTCATTTGTCATTTGTCCTTTGTGATTCACCAACGATCATTGTACAGACGCGATTAATCGCGTCTGTACTGACCAATGACAAATTAAAATCTTTCGCCAATACCAAAATTAATTCGGCTATCACCATCATCGTTGATACCGTAGTCAATCCGAATTGGCCCTAGTGGAGATTGGACGCGAACGCCAAGACCATAACCAAAGCCACTACCATTTTTATTCAAAACTTCAGCCGCCCTAGTACTAGTTCCTAGATCGCTACCGAGATCAAAAAATAGTGCGCCACTGACTACTGAAAAAACTGGAAACCGATACTCTACTGATGCTTGCACATAAGAGCGTCCACTACCTAATGCTCCTTCTTCATAACCCCGAACAGAGTTGCTACCCCCAAGGGTAAAAGCTTCGTAGGGAGGTAAGTCACCAACGATGGTTCCTGCTTGCAGGTTAAATGCTAAAGTTTGTGCGCCTTTGGAGAGATTAATCAGCTTGATGGGTAAATATTGGCTGTAGCTTCCCCGAAATCTGGTGAGTAAGACGTTGCCTAGCCCGATGGGAACTGATTGATCGACTCCGAAGCGGAGATAAGAACCCTTAGTAGGTTGCAATGGGTTATTACGGAGATCGCGCTGTGCCCCCAGTTGCAACAGTAGTAAATCGTCTTGACCGCCGCTAGATAAGGTTAGTGGAATTTCGTCACTGATGCGGTTGCCGTTATTCTCATCAAATACAGCTCCTGTTTTTCTGAGATTGCCATCAGCATCACGCGCAGAAACCCGTTGATACTGTAAACCTGCTGAGGCAGTCCATACAGAACTTTTGTAAGGATTGGCAGAAAGAGGACGGGTAAAGGTAACACCACCACCTAGACGGAGAATCCGGGGGCGATCCTGAGCATCTGTATTAGTAGGATTACCTGGGTCAAACGTCCTAATATCTTGATCTTGACCATCAAATATCAACGAAATGGAACTGCGACGAAAAATATTGGTTGTGTAGGAAGTCCGGTAAGGATCTCCGGCAATCCAGGGGTCTGTAAACCGCAAGTCAAATAGCAGTTCCCGTTCTCCCACCTGTACTTCTGCTCCCAGTTTTTGGTTTCTACCGTTCAGGTTTTGCTGTTGATAGCTAACTGTTCCAAAAAGTCCGCTAGCAGAACTAATACCTGCCCCAGCCGCAATAGAACCACTGCTGCGTTCAGCTACATTCACTACTACATCCACCTTGCTAGGGTCAGTACCAGGGTCAAGGGAGACATTCACATCTTCAAACAGTCCTAGCCCATACACGCGCTGTAGGTCTTTTTGTACTGTGTTGCGATTGAATACTTGTCCTGGCTTCAACTCCAATTCTCGTGTAATGATGTAATCCTGTGTCCGCCCCCGAATTGGTTGCCCTTTCTCGTTTGTCTCTTGACCTTCTTTATTGCGGAACCGGACTCTAATATTTTCTACTACACCTTCTGCTATTTGCAAGGTAACAACTCCGTTTTCAGAGACTTGTGGCGCTCCAATCACGTTAGCTAGTACGTAACCTTGGTCTTGATACCGCTTGTTTAACTGCTTGATTCCTTCTTGCAAGTCACGCAAGTTAAGGATTTTGCCATACTGCTCCCGAAAGACTTCATCCACAGTATTCGCGGGGAGTACAGAAGCAACACCAGTGCCAGGATTGGCTTGCACTTCTACTTTGGTTAGGACGGGGTTAGGCTGTACTACAAAGCTCACCCGCACTCCCAAGGGGGTGTCTTCTGGCGATGCTTGCACGTTGGAGAAAAAACCAGTACCAAAGATGGCGTTAATATCTTCTTGCAATTGGCTGCGGGTTGTCGTTCGTCCTGGTTGGGTACGAATTACTCTATAAACTTGGTCTTCCAGTCCTGCTGGTAGTTGCCCAGTCTGTGCTCTAACTACTACTTCCGACACCAGTACGCGAGGGTCATTAGCTTCTGGAGCTGTGTTAGGTTGAGTATTTCCCGGAGTTATCGGCGGGTTAACATTCTGCGGACTGGGAGTTGCATCTGGGTTTGGGGCAGGTGTATTGGGTTGAATATTTCCCGGAGTTGTCGGCGGGTTAACATTCTGTGGACTAGGAATAGTGCCTGGGTTTGGAGCAGGTGTTCTTTGTTGACTACCTGGGAACGGAAGATCAGGAGTGGCAGATGGTTCTGGAGTTGTGGGTAATAAAGGTTGTGTTGTCGGTGGGTTTACATTTTCTGGGACTGGAGTAGTCTCAGGAGTTGGGGAAGGCGTTGGTTGTTGAATTTCTGGCGGTGGAATGTCCGGAGCAGGAGATGGCTGTTGAGTAGAGTTAGGATCTATTGGAGGGGTTTGTGCAGTTTTTGGCGTTGTGGAGGTTGGCACGATTACCCCTGAAGTTGCGTAGACGTGGCCCACCGCAAGCATCGTTTCTGGATTGACAGGGTAAACTGCGACAATGTGGGATTTATCCGCCTTCATAACCTTGGCGGAGTTAGGTCGAGATTTGAAACTTTTACTATCAACCTGATCTGTATTCTTTTCTGACTGCTGATTTGTTTCTAATGTCAAAACTTTTGTTGTCTGTTTTGAACTGTTGGCGGTTTCTGCATTTGCACTCAATGATGAACCGCCCAAAGGGGCTGCAATTGCTACTGCTGCCAGCAACATGGGAGATAAACGCATTTTACTTATAATTCCTCTTCACGACCACACACACAAAAAGTCATTAGTCATTAGTCATTAGTCATCGGTCATTGGTCAGTAGAGATGCGATTAATCGCGTCTGTACAATGATCGTTGGTGAATAACAAAGGACAACTGACAATTTAGACTTTGGACAATCCACACGAGTTTAATTGATTTTTACCCACTTAATTATTACTCTCTACTGCTTTTAGCACTCTTTGTAAAACCTCCTGGTAGGCATCCTCTACATTTCCTAAGTCCCGGCGAAAGCGGTCTTTGTCCATTACCCGGCGGTTTGTGTCCTGTTCTGCGGTATCCCATAAACGGCAGGTATCAGGGCTAATTTCGTCTGCCAAGAGCAACTGCTGGTGTGAGTCCAAACCGAACTCTAGTTTGAAGTCTACTAGGGTAATGCCGCATCGTTGCCAAAAGTTCTTGAGAAATTCATTGATTTGCAATGCTAGATGTGTAATTGCATCTACTTGTTCCGCAGTAGCTAGTTCTAACAGGTACAGGCGATCGCGTGTCAGCAAAGGATCTCCTAACTGATCGTTTTTGTAATAAAACTCTACCATTGGCTGTTTTAGAATTGTACCCACTGGTAAGCCTGTTTGCTGAGACAAACTGCCAGCAGCAATATTTCTGATAACTACTTCTAAGGGTAAAATTTTTACTGCCTTCACCCGCATCTGATTTGGGGTAGGGTTGTCGATAAAGTGAGTTTTTATACCTTTTGCCTCCAACTGTTTAAAAAGCTGGCTGGAAATGCTACAGTTAATTTTTCCCTTCTCTTGAATACTGCCACGTTTTTGGGCGTTAAACGCCGTGGCGTCGTCCTTAAAATCGGCCAACAAGACTTCCGGATCGTCCGTTGTGTAGAGGATTTTGGCTTTGCCTTCGTATAACTTGGAATTAACAGACATGGTGGCAGATAAAGTTCTAGGCGATGGACAAAAGTTGTCCTTTGAGGCTTCACCATTTTATCTTTAGTTATTAACTATTAGCCATTGGTAATTATTTAAGAGGGTAGGGGCACACGGTTAATTGTGCAGAGGTACATGGCAGGAACCCGTAAGGGACTTTCAATTAAAAAATAATCAATCGCTGTGTAGGAAAGGGAGCAGGCAGGGGGAAAAAATTATCATCATAAATTGGGTAATTTATTCTCTGGAAGTCCGTAACATCAAGAAGAAGACAGATGGCCATAGAGAAAATTTTCCCATTCTGCTCTGCTTAACCTTTATATCAGTTCTCCAAAAGGAGGCAACAAAGATAAATCACGAAAGTCTTACTGCATCTAAGTTTCTTAATTGCGTACAGCCCTGCGGGCATGAAAACAGCAAAGCGGGGCGTTAGTAAGAGTGCGAATTGCGTTAGTAAAGCGGGGCGTTCGCTTTTAGCGTCTCCAAGAGTTGCCCATTGCGAATTGCTATTACCTGTTTTTGATCACGCCCCAGCAGGAAGTTGCTAAAAATTCACAGATGAATCTCTAACTTTTAACAGACGATAATTTGCATTAAGCCATAGTATGTTTGCCTAAGTACTTTTACCCTACGAAAATCTGTCACTATTTTTGCAATAATGATAACTCATATATTATAATACTGGTATTTTTTAATATACTATGACTCAGGGTTTAAACTGAAGTTAATTACAGCTAGAAATTCATAAATTAAGATGAGATAAATTGACAACTGGGAGGTAAGTCAAATATTCTCTTTAGTCACTTTAGTAGAAAATTTTTTTGTAACTTTTACTGTAAAAGTATTTCAAGCTTTGTTTTCTAGTCTCAAAATCTAAATCAACCAATTTCCGCATCGTTAATTGGAAAAGGAGTTCGATGGTTCGATTTACCACAGTCTAACGACAGTAAAGATGGCGGTAGCTAATGATTAAGCTTTAGAGATTCAAACACAAGGGGAGTTAAATAAATTGGAGAACAAAATAGTGAACAAAGATGATTTTCTTTACCCTCGCGGCCGCTACTATGGCCAGGTAAAGCCAGAAAACTTGGTTTTTAATGCAAATCTACAAGAATTTGCCCAACGAGTAAGCTACATTTGCAACTTAGAAACAAATGGAAAACTGCCTCCAGGTCAAGCTTACGAACAAATAAAGGATCTATGGAAACAGTTGAAACGCTCAAAAAAAGAGCTAAGAATTGGCGAAGATCCGTTTCAGAATGACCAGGGGGAGGCTGAAGATTGAAGGGGACAAGGGGACAAAAGTTTAGAACTTCCAACAAGTCTTTCCCTTTGTCCCCAAGTCCTCTTTCCCATGCCCAATGCCCGATGCCCAATGCCCAATGCCCAATGACTATTTAGTAAGCATTGTCCAAATACCATCCCAGGATTCTGGGGGTGGCGTTTGTTGGTAAGTACGCGCACGTTCTAGGTGGATATCAACAGCTTGGTCTTGGGGTTGGATGAATTTGGCGGCTTCAAAACAGGCGATCGCTTGTGAGAAGTTACGCGATAAATAAGCCGAGCGTCCAGTATGATATTGGAATAAAAACTCTTGAGTGTTGGCGTCTAGAGGGATGGTGCGATCGCCAATTAACTCGTAGATATTAACCGCCTGGTGTTTCCCTTTAACTCGAATTTTATCTAACTGGCGTACCCAAATGCGATCGCTGCAAAGCTGATAAGTAAATTCGCTTAAAATTATATCACAACCATAATCCTTAGTTACCGCTTCTAAACGCGAACTCAAATTTACGCCATCTCCAATTACGGTATAATCCATCCGTTTACGGGAACCAATATTACCCGAAACCACATCCCCAGAACTAATCCCAATGCCAATATGGATTTGTGGCTGCGCCTGGATAATTCGTCGCTGGTTAAATTCCTCTAACCGTTGTCGCATATCTAATGCTGACTGCACAGCCCTCCAAGCATGATTTTCTGTAAGTGGTAACGGCGCACCAAATACCGCCATTAAGGCATCACCAATAAATTTATCGAGAGTGCCTTCATGATTGAAAACCGCCTCTACCATTGTTTCAAAATACTGATTGAGCAGCAATACCACTTCAGCTGCACCAAGATTTTCTGTAAGTGTGGTGTAGCCTCGGATATCAGAAAACAAGATAGTTACTTCCTTGCGCTCACCCACCATTAAAGCATCTTCTCCCAAAGCCATAACTTGTTCGGCTACATGGGGTGTTAGGTAGCGGGACATAGTAGTTTTCATCCGTTTTTCCTGGCTGATGTCTTCCAACACTACCAAACCACCCCGGACACCGCCTTCGGGGTTAGTTAAGGGATTAACAGTGAGATTTGTGCTGCGTTCTAATTTTTGTACTTCATCAGCAGTGAGAAACTCAGATTGGGAAGTCAGGGGTAGATTCCAGGGAATAAACACATCGGGGTTAGTGCGATCGCGGACTGCTAAAATTGAATCCTGAGTCCTAAATTTTGATTCTTGAGTCTCACTTTTAACTTCTAACCCTTCGGCAGGCTCAGGGCAACGCTCTTCACTATTAACTTGAAAAATTCCCACTATCAAACTTTGCTCTGGCACATAATGTTTAGCTCCAGTTTTTAAACTATCTTCTAGTCGCATCTGGAGATTTTCAATTGGTACAACTTCCCAAACTAGGCGACCAATCAAACTTTGTTCCCATGAAAGTTTGTTGTTCTTACTATTAGCATCTTTTATAGGACAGCCTAGCAACTCTAGCGCTGCATCATTTATCGTAACGATGCGTCCTGCCATATCGGTAGAAATCACTGCATCTGATAAACTTTGTAAAATATCTTTTTGATACTGTTTTTCTAACAGCACATTTTCAAATAGGCGAGCATTTTCTAAGGCAACTCCTGCCTGAATGTTAAAAGCCCGCATAAATTCTTCATCAGAAGCAGTAAAACTGCTTTGTTGCTTATTAATTAATTGTGTAACTCCAATTAATTCATTTGCCGAATTAAATACTGGCAAACATAGGATATTGCGAGTTACATAGCCAGTTTTTCTATCTGTAGTCGGGTCAAAGCGAGGATCTTTATAAGCATCGGAAATATTTAAGGCTTCCCCAGTAGAGGCCACATAACCAGCAATGCCACGGTTAGCGGGAATGCGGATTTCTATCAAGTTTGTGCCATCTGCTGCTGCAACTTTCGTCCAGAGTTCGCTCAACTCTTTACGATATAAAAACAGTGTGCTGCGGTCTGCTTGCATTAAAATTCGAGCTTGCTCCATGACTATCTGCAAAGTCGCTTCTAAATCCAAACTTTGCCCCAGTGTCTGAGTTGCCCGTAACAAAGCCGTTGCGCCTCTTTGATTACGAGCGGCTACATAAAAAGATTGGCAGCTTTCCAGAATAATACCAATAGAAGCGGCGAAGTCTCGAAACCGTTCTTCATCATCATGATTAAACGGAATATTCCCGGTTTTATTAGCCAGTTGCACTACTGCTACAGTCTGGTTTTTGCTACTGATAACAGGCATACATAAAATATTATGAATTTTGTAGCCCATTTGTTTTTCAAGTTCTGGGCTAAATAAGGGATGAGTAGAAGTTTCAGATATATTTAGATATTCACCTGTACTGGCAACATGACCGGGGATACCCACCGTGATGGGAGTCCGAATTTCTAAGAATTTTTGGGTATTATCTTGAGGAACTTTTGACCACAGTTGACCTTTGTCATAGTCAACTAAAAAAATAGCTGTGTGTTCTGCTTGCAGGATTTGACCAATTTTGAGTGTGATAGCTTCTAGTACCTTCTCCAACATAGTTTCTAGAGCTTCATTATTGATCAGTTCAATAGCTCTCAGAAATTGCTGGAACTCAGCAGTTATGAAGTCGAGTAAGCAAACAAATTCATTAACAGATAAGTCTTTGACACGACGCAATAGGGCGTGAGTACGATTAACTTGAGTCAGTTCAGTTAATGTAGCCAAGACGCTGCCAGAGTTGGGGAGTGTCACGTCGCTTTGCTCCGAATTCAAAAGTCAAAAGTCAAAAGTCAAAAGTCAATAATAGTTCTTCTTCTTCTGCTCCCCCTGCCTCCTCTGTCCCCCTACTCCCTACTCCCTGATTTTGCCAACTTTTCAGAAAATAATACCTTTTGATAGTAATCTAATAGCTGTCTGGTAGCAGATGGCCAACCCCAACTTTCTGCTTCCTGGCGAGCATTTTGACGGATGATATCTCGTTGTTGTTTTTGTTCTAACAGGCGAACAGTAGCAGCGATGGCTCCTTGAACATCTGCTGCTGGCTCAAATAGATATCCATTTACCCCATCTGTGACAATATCAGGAATCCCTCCGGAACGGGCTGCTACCACGGGACAGCCGGCAGCCATCGCTTCTAGTAATACTAAACCTAGTGTTTCTGTACGAGAAGGAAAGATAAAGGCATCAGCACTCGCAAAGGCAGAACCTAATTCTTGCCCCATGAGATACCCAACAAAATAAGTGTTTGTGCCAGCAAAGTGTTTTTGCAATGCTTCACGGTGCGGGCCATCCCCAACCAATGCTAACCGCGCTTCGGGAATTGCTTCTAAAATTGGTTTGATGCGCTCAATTTCTTTTTCAGCAGAAAGCCGCCCCACATAAAGTAGCAATGGACTTTCTGGATGATTTTGTGATAGGCGCGATCGCATCTCTACACTAGCTAAATCGGGATGAAATAGTTCCGTATCCACCCCACGCTGCCATAAATCTACACGTTCAATACCATGTGCCGTCAGTTCCTCCACCATTGCTGTGGAAGTACACAGATTTAAAGCTGCTTGATTATGAGCGCCTTTGAGCAGTTCCCAAAGAAAACCCTCCAGCATCCCTAAGCCGTAATGTTGGAGATATTGGGGTAAATGCGTGTGATAAGACGCTACTAAGGGTATTTTGAGGATTTTGCTATAAAATATCCCAGACAAACCTAAAACTGCTGGATTCACAACATGAATAATATCTGGCTTAAACTCTTCCAAAGCGTACCCAATGGCTGGGCGGGGAAGTGCCATTTTCAATTCTGGATACAATGGCAGAGGAAAGCCAGTAACGCCGTAAACTTTAGCGCCTTTGTGTTCTGTGATGCCTCCATCAGGGGCAATTACCAGCACTTGATTACCACTGCGCTGTAGATGGTCAACAGTATGGCGCAGACGCGTTACAATGCCGTCAACCTTGGGTAAAAAGGTTTCGGTGAATAGGGCAATTCTCATATAAAACTATTCAGTCCAGGCAGATAATCTCAGCTTAGAGTGCATTTTGCTATTAAACCAGAGTAAACTGTCTCGCGTGCTGTAATCAATTCTGCACAGTCAAAATAACTGTGGTAAACGCAAATTTAGTAATAGCTGGACGATACGCCTGATAAATAATAACTAATTGGTCGTCATATTGTGCTAAGACATGACGACCACTGTTAAACCCACGATTTACTGGGATTTATCCTAATTTCTGTGCCAAGAGACTTTGGGCAGAATTTGTTTGTGATCAACTCGCGTCTGATACTTGATGGCAAAGTTTAACAGAGAATCGAGTAAAGAATCAGAAAGCAAGTGAGGCTGTAAACCTAAATCGAGCAATTTAGTGTTTTTAGCGTTGAAGTAATGTTCTTCTTTCTCAACTCTGGGATTATCTAGGTGATTGATTTCTACATTCAATCCCATAGCGTTACCAGCTTTTTTCACCATCACTGCCAAGTCGCCGACGCTGAATTGTTCGGTAAATTGGTTAAATACGCGGAATTCACCAGCCTCGGCAGGGTTAGCGATCGCTAATTCTACACATCTGACTGTATCCCGAATATCCAAAAATCCGCGAGTTTGTCCACCTTTACCGTAGACAGTTAACGGATGTCCAATAGCTGCTTGAATACAAAAGCGGTTTAGTGCAGTACCAAACACACCATCGTAATCCAGCCGATTAATCAATAATTCGTCCATCCCCGTTTCTTCGGTTAAGACGCCATAAACTACACCCTGATTTAAATCAGTTGCCCGCAATCCCCAAATCCGGCAAGCAAAGTGGATGTTATGACTATCATGAACTTTGCTTAAATGGTACATAGAACCGGGCTGCTTGGGATAAGGTAGGGTATCCTTGCGTCCATTGTGTTCAATGGTGATATACCCTTCTTCGATGTCGATGTTGGGTGTACCATATTCGCCCATCGTCCCCAACTTCACCAAATGACAGTCGGGGAAATCTTCCCGCATGGCGTACAACAAGTTCAACGTACCAACTACATTATTGACCTGGGTAACAACTGCATGTTCTCGGTCAATCATGGAAAATGGGGCCGAACGCTGTTCACCAAAATGCACCAGAGCATTTGGCTGAAATTGCTGTAATGTTTTATGGAGAAATTCGTAATTTGTAATATCGCCGATGAACAAATCGATAGATTTACCTGTCAAATCTTGCCAGCGCTGGAGACGTTGTTGAATTAGTGCGATCGGAGTGAGAGTTTCGACACCAAGTTCATTATCCCAATGCCGCCGCACCAAACTATCTAAAATTCCAACTTCATAACCTCGATTGGAAAGGTAAAGAGCAGTTGCCCAACCGCAATATCCATCACCACCAATAACCAGGACTTTCATCTTCACCAGTTTTTACTCGCTGATAGCTAAATCTATCAGGTTTCTGTCCCCTCTCAATCATCATTCTGAGAGAGATGTGGATTTTGGGAGCAAAGAACAGGGAAAAATGGTGGAAAATCAACGGAATTATTCTAACTTTTGTACAGACGCGATTAATCGCGTCTCTACTCCTCACTCAGGACTTCGGAATGCTATACTGCTGGGCAATGTAATAAAATAAACGATAATAATTTTGAAAATCTTGGCTTTTGCTTTGTCCCTGTAAACAGTATTTCACTTGACTCTGAGTTAGTGTCAGTGTCATCGAACCTATTTGTTGAGAAACTTCTACAATCAGCACCCCAGAGACTCCTTGGGCTGTCTGAAAGTTGGATTTTATCTTTTTCACCGACTCTCGATCATTTGGTAACTGCTGACTTGCCCACCCCCGAATTTCCACTGAGTTATCCTGGGGTGAAATAAACGCAATTCCATCATCATTTGCTGGCGCTGTTAAAGAATTCCAGTTACTCGGATATGGAAATTCAAAGCCATAACGAGAGTTTTTATAAGTTTTCCAAGCGATCGCTCCAGCGTTAAAATCATTTGCAGTACAACCCCACAAAATTATTAACAGGGCAATAACTCCGCTAAGGCTGGCGACAAACCGATAAATTCTTCGCCCCAAACTACAGATTTTATTAGCAGTAGCCATTTACATTACACAATTTTGGCAAAGTCACTGATTTTATAAGAAGTGCCAGAAACTCAGATCAATACCTTCGCCAATTTACTAGCTATTATCAAATCCGTAAACTGCTGAAGAAACTGCACCAAAAGAGCGCTGGTTAAAAATTCAATAATATTCAGGATATTTACCATTCTCTTTTGAATTCTCAGTAGAGAAACTTATAAAGAGTGCTTTATCACACAATTTATGTACAGTGCATCTCAGACAGCCGAGCTAACTTTGGAGCTTTTTCACTTCCAAACCAACACATCTTTGCAATTTCCAGCAAATCTTTCTGTAATTTCCATCGGTAAGCCAAACGAGCAAAAATCACCAGATATTGATATTTCTGGCTTACCAGATTCAGATGTGGCATCTCGCATCCACGCGCAAATTTGGATAAATGGGGATGAATACCATATCACCGATTTGGGCAGTTCTAATGGCACATACATTAATGGTGCGAAACTTCAACCTCAAGTTTTTTTCCCACTGCATCCAGGAGATAGAATTTCCCTTGGGCAGGGAGACAAAATAACTTTCATGTTTAGGGTGCAGCAGCACTCTGCATCTGCCACAACAAATCCTTTGCCAAACTCCGCACCTACAAAAATTTCAGCGCCTACCATCGGTAAAGAAGAGGAACAAGTAATCCTTGCCAGTAAGCTCATTGGCTTAGGACTAATCCTCGCAGGCGTTACATTTTTAAGTACAAGTATTTATGTGAGCATCTACTTACGCAGCACACCTGGTATTTTGCTGTGTATGGGAGGTGTAGTAGCTCTAAATTGGACTGGGCGCGATAATCGGAAACTAGGATGGGTGCTGATTGGCATAGGAATTGCTCTATTCATCGCTAGTGGTGTTGTAATGGGTTCTGTGTCCCTTTTCTCTTTGCTGGTGTCATTTGCTGGCATCTCTTGTGGATATCAGTTGTTTGCAACCGGAAAGGTGTTCAACTTTAATCCGCTTACGCTCCAAATAGTTAAAAAATCAACCAATTCAGGCAATCATTAAATTAGCGATCGCTAATTTCCATTCAGCCTTTAGGTTTTGAATGCCTAAGTCCTGATTAATTCTCAGAGGTTTGTAATCAGCTATTTATCACTCAATAAACAGCATCTCAACCTCAAGTGTAAACAAATGTAACAATATTGGCGTCAAAACGTTTTACTGTCTTGACAACCAATAGAAGAACCGATAACTTGATATACATACCCGGGTAAGACCGTTAAAGAGTTATATGCAAACGCAAACTAAGCAAAAGGTTACTTTGTATTTATCGCCAGAGTTGCACAAAAAATTGAAGATTCGTTCAGCAGTCGATTCCGAACCAATGTCAGAGCTTGCAGAACGCGCCCTCGTTTTTTACCTATCTAATTCAGAATTGGTTGACGAGGTAGAAGATTCTTCTTATGGGCGGACTCATAGAGTTTATTCATGCCCAACTTGTGATAGCTCATTAGTATTACGTGATGGGGAACTGGTTGCTTTAGGCAATCAACCAGGAGTAGTTGGTCAATCACATCTTTCCATTGATGAAATGGAAGAAGATGAAACCAATCCCAAGGGTGAGGAAGAGTTAGTTCCTTGCTAGATAAATAGGAATCATGAATAGTAAATAATTCATAATTTCGGTTGTCTTTACCAGAAGCAATGTCTCTACTGTCTCTATAAGGTCTCAAGTAGGTCGATGTATGAAAGAAGAGCTCAATATCCTAATTCAAGCTCAATACCCTTTAATCTACCTTGTGACCTCCGAGGAAGAGCGGGCCGAGCAAGCAGTTTCCACAATCGCCCAGTCGTTAAAGCCTCAACGTCGAGTATTTGTTTGGACAGTAACACACGGCATTGTGGAGTATGGTCAACCTCGGAATGTCACTCAACATAATACGGTGTCTCCAGAGGCGGCGATTGAGTGGATAATTCGCCAGAAAGAACCTAGTATATTTATTCTTAAAGATTTACATCCTTTTATTGATGCGCCTGCAACAAACAGATCGTTACGTGATGCGATCGCTAGCTTTAAAGGTACGCATAAAAACATCATTTTGATGTCACCGATGCAACAAGTACCTATAGAGTTAGAAAAAGAAGTTGTTGTTATAGATTTTACACTGCCAGATATGGCAGAATTGAATAAAGTACTAAGTCAGCACGTAGATCAAAATCGTGGTCGGCGCTTGACAACAGAAGCCAGAGAAAAGCTTCTTAGAGCAGCTTTAGGTCTAACTAAAGATGAAGCTGAGAAAGTCTACCGAAAGGCGCAGGTAACTACAGGGCGTTTGACGGAAGATGAAGTAGACATAGTTTTATCTGAGAAAAAGCAACTAATTCGGCGCAATGGAATCTTAGAATACATTGAAGAAGATGAAACCATTGATGCTGTAGGTGGCTTAGAAGAGTTAAAAAGATGGCTCAAGCAACGTTCTAACGCTTTTACAGAAAGAGCGAGAGAATATGGTTTGCCTCAACCAAAAGGGATGTTAATTCTCGGAGTTCCAGGTTGTGGTAAGTCATTAATTGCCAAAACTACTTCCAGGCTGTGGGGTTTACCACTGTTGCGGTTGGATATGGGGCGAGTCTACGACGGCTCAATGGTGGGACGAAGTGAAGCAAACTTGCGAAACGCCCTGAAAACAGCAGAATCTATTTCCCCAGCGATTTTGTTTATCGATGAATTGGATAAATCCTTTGCTGGTAGTGGAGGTTCCTCCGATTCCGATGGGGGGACTTCAAGTAGAATCTTCGGCTCCTTCCTTACATGGATGCAAGATAAGAAATCACCAGTGTTCGTGATGGCAACCGCCAATAGAGTAGAACGCTTACCTGGCGAGTTTCTGAGGAAAGGACGCTTTGATGAAATTTTCTTTGTGGATCTGCCAACACCAGAAGAACGGCAAGATATTTTCAATATCCACCTAACTAAGCGCCGTGAAGACATCTCTCGATTCGATCTTGAGCAACTAGCTAAGATGTCTGATGGCTTTTCTGGGGCAGAAGTTGAGCAAGCGATCGTTGCGGCAATGTATGAAGCTTTTGCCCAAGATCGGGAGTTCACCCAACTAGATATTATTGCTGCACTGAAGGCAACATTGCCGCTGTCTCGAACGATGCAAGAACAAGTAACGGCTCTGAGAGATTGGGCCAGACAGCGCGCACGCCCCGCAGCGTCCTCCGTAGCTGAATATCAGCGAATGGAGTTTTAAAAGCTTTCCTCTGCCATCCCAGGGGGAAAGGCTAGCTCCCAATGCTAGCAGTTTAAAAAAAAGCCGCATCCTGCTAACGCGGCTTCGCCCAAAACAAACCGTTGTCGTTTTTCTCAATCTTCTCATTGGAGGAAACCCAAATGTCTCACTTTAGCACCCTGCGTACCAAAATCACCGATGCCGAAATCCTCAAGGCTTCCTTGCGCGACCTTGGTATCAGCGTAAAGACTGAAGCTGATGTCCGTGGTTACAATGGTCAGCGTGTACGTTCTGACATCGTTGCCGTATTGGAAGGCGAATATGACCTCGGCTGGTCTCGCAATAGCGATGGTTCTTTTGACCTAATCGCTGACCTGTGGGGCGTTGCTAAGAAGCACAACCAAACCGAGTTGATCAACTCCATCAACCAAAAGTATGCCGTTAACAAAACTTTGGCTGAAGTAAAACAGCGCGGTCTGCAAAACGCCAATGTGAAGTTGGTATTGCAATAACAATTTCTCTGCGCGTTCCCAAAGCTGCACGGGTTAACCATATAAATAGCGGTTAGCCCGCTTTTTTATCGGGACTGAGATTTATTTCTCAGTCCCGATTTTTATCTAAATTTTAAATTCTTAGCTCTAAGATTCAAGGATAGCAAAATGGCGCAACTTCAACTAACACATATTAAAAATAAACTTAATGAAAAATTAATAAGCTTAATTGATATGTCAGATTACATTAAAAAAAATGAAGAGGAAAGAAAAAAAGCTTGTTTATCAAGAAGTTATGCTGCTTACAGCTTAGTAAGTCTTGCCTCTGCTTCTGAAGAAGAAGCTGCACAAGCAATTGTTGATGGTTTCAACGATAATGGAATTGATGCAATTTATTATGAAGAACACAAAAATACTCTTTGGTTGGTTCAATCCAAATGGATTGAGTCAGGGAATGGAGAACCTAAGACAGGTGAAGTGGAGAAGTTTATACGAGGAGTAAAAAATATTATTGAGTTTAAATTTGCTAAATTTAATCAGAAGGTTAAAGACAAGCAAATAGAAATAGAAAAAAATCTCAATAATTATGATGTAAAAATAAAAATATGTCTTGCTTATACTGGTTCAAAACTAGGACAGAATAATTGGGATTTATTATCAGAATTTATAGCTCAAGAGAATCAAGCAGGGGAACTATTTTTCTTAGAAATATTTTCTTTAGTAGAAGCTCACGGTGCTTTATCAAAAAGTCTTAATAAGTTTATTAACCATGAACTAAGATTAACAAATTGGGGTTTGAATGAAGAACCATACAAAACATGGTATGGACAAATTGATGCTGAACAATTAGCAGAATTGTGGATTGAAAACAGGGAAAATTTATTTTCTAAAAATATCCGAAGTTTTGTTGGTTTAACAGATGTAAATGATGGTATTCAAGATACTCTTTTACATTCTCCAGAAACATTTTTATATTTAAACAATGGAGTTACTGTTTTATGTAGTAAAATTCAAAAGACTGTTAAGGGCGGTTATTCTGATAAATCTGTCGGAGATTTTTATTGTGAAGGAATATCTATTATTAATGGCGCTCAAACAGTAGGAACTATGGGAACCGCTTATCAAACAAATTCAGAAGAAGTTAAGAAGGCAAAAGTTTTTATAAAGTTAATTTCGTTAGAAAACTGTCCTCCAGACTTTGCTTTAAAGGTTACTAAATCTACAAATACTCAAAATAAAGTTGAAAATCGCGATTTTATTTCATTAGATACTTTACATATTAATTTACAAAAAGAATTTGCATATGAAGGAATTCATTATCATTATAAAAGAGATGAACACGAGTACGCCTCGGACGATAAAAACTGTACTTTAGATGAAGCTACTATAGCACTAGCCTGCGGTTTAAAAGACATACGTTACGCACATATCGCTAAAGATAAAATTGGTAAGTTATGGGATGACGTTAATAAACCTCCTTATACAGATATTTTTAATTCAAGTATTTCAGTAGATAAAATTTGGAAAATGATTAAAATAAGTCGGCTGGTAGATAATGAACTTTCAGAAAAGAGTTCAATAAACGAGGATTTCAGAGCAACTTGTATTTTTGGAAATCGATTCATTCTTCATATGGTATATCAATATATAGGTGAAAAAAATTTATTTTTATCTCAGGCTAACTTTGAGGAATACTTTAAAGATGAATTACCGTTAATTATAGATAAAGTTATTGAAAAAACCCTAGAAGCAGTTTATGCTGAATATCCAGGTAAAATAATTTACCAAGTATTTAGAAATTTAGATAAACATAGAGTATTAAAAGAGAAAGTTTTAGAAATTTTTCCAGCCAATATTTGAAACAATCTGAGTTCCACCGATTTAATTAGATCCTATTGCAAATACTTCTTAGTATATAAACTTTTTTCGCAGTTCCTCTGATATCGCTTCCCAGTGATCGCGTTTTATCCATCTGCAAGTGAGAATAGAGAGAAGTATTTGCAAGAGCTATGAGTACCCAAATCATTATTACCCTACCAGACGATATTTACCAACGTGCAGAACGCTTCGCACGATTGGCAAATTGTGATGTCGCCAGCATTTTAGTAGATACCATTCAACTTTCAATTCCCCGCCTGTCAGTGGGGACATTAGCGATCTTGAGCCTGTCTTTGTCCTTTCTGATAAACAAATCCTGGTGCTGACAGAACTGCAAATGGAACCAGAACAGGATACCCGGTTAAGCGAAATGCTCGATCGCCAACAATCAGGTACTCTTAATGAAGGCGATCGCTCAGAGTTACAAACCCTGATGCAGGTGTATCAAGAAGGACTTTTAAGAAAAGCCACTGCGTTAAGCGAAGCTGTCAAACGTGGGTTGATTGAACCCTTAAGCTAGTGAGCCAGATTCCTGAACAAGTCCGGGCGCAGATACGCATACAGGCAAATCATCAGGTGGTTTAACCAACAGCGAACTCGGTAAATTGCCGTTTAAAGGGGGAATGAAAAGCCAAAACGATGTCTTTTTCGGGTATACCTTGACTAATAAGTTCATTGGCAATACCTCCTTCTGTACCATCGTGTTGAATCCAAATTTTTTCGTTTTTAATATCTAAATGCAAAACACAGCCATATACGCGGCGCTTATTTGACCACCCTGCATGAACAACTTGGTAGCGATCGCGTTCTTTATCAAAAATAACTTCTGCTTCTACTTCTTCGTTACTGGCTTTGATTTCGCTATAAGCTAACAGCAGTACTTGAATAATTTGACGGTACTGTTCTACTTTTGCCATTTTACGATCGCCTCCTCTTCTGGATCGAAAACAATCAGCCGAACTTGGTAACGTTGGATTAATAAGCCTGGCAGTAAAACTAGCTTACTCCCTACTAAACCTGGCTGAAATCCAAAACCAAACCAGGTAACAACGGTTCACCTCTTGGTGTCTTAGGATTATCTAATACCTCAACCGCAATATTAGGACGATAAATAAAAACTCGGCGTTGTTTTCTATCAATTAACCAACCAAGTTGCGTGCCATTATCAATACATTCTTGCATCTTGTCTTGCAAAATTCGCAAATTATCGCTTTCAGAACGCAATTCAATCACAAACTCAGGACAAATCGGTGCAAATTTTTTTCGCAGTTCCATTGGTATCGCCTCCCAGCGATCGCGTTTTATCCATGCTGCATCTGGCGATCGCACCGCACCATTAGGCAAAGTAAAACTACCACTGGAACCAAACCCTACACCTGTACCATCTTGCTTTGTCCACACCCACAACTGTCCAACTAAATTAAAATTGCGTTCATCAGTTTCGGAACCAGTAGGGGGCATAATCACTAATTCTCCTACAGCATTGCGTTCGATGCGAAAGTCGCGGTTTAGCTGACAAAATTCGTAAAACTGGTCTTCGGTTAGTGCGATCGCAGGTTGCAATTGCAAAACCATTGGTATAATTTCTGTGGCTACAGGTAAGTTGGTGGTCATAATTGCTTTGTGGCTACTTCACCTGCTTTAACTATAATCTTTTCACAATCTACGGTGGAATGAGGGTTAACTCATGAAGATTGGAATTATTGGCAGTGGAAACATGGGGCGCTCTCTAGGTATTCTCTGGGCAGAGCAGGGGCATGAAGTATTTTTTGGCTCTCGTGATGCCGAAAAAGGAAAAGCAACGGCAGAGTTGGCAGAACGCGGAACGCAAGGTGGTACAAACGATGAGGCGGCGGCGTTTGCTGATGTAATTTTGTGGACAGCACGCAACATTATGCCAAAAGAGTTGCTTTCTCATCCTGAAGTTCTCGACAGTAAAATTATGATTGATTGCAATAATCAGGATATTCCGGAAGGATTTGCTTATCCACCAATAGTAGAATCTCTAGCCGAAAAGCTTGCTAAAGATGTACCTCAAGCGCGGGTGGTAAAAGCTTTTAATACGATGGCGCAGGAAGTCTTTGAATTAGCACCCGAACCACTAAAGGATTATGGAGTTTCTGTTTTTGTTGCAGGAGATGATGAGCAAGCCAGAAAAATAGTGATGGGGCTTGCTGAAGAAATAGGATTTTTAGCAGTAGATTCTGGTATTTTACGTAATGCTCGATTGGTAGAAGGCTTGGGAGATTTTATTCGCCTGATCATGATTGGTCAAAAACAGGGCGTTTATGCAACTATCTCTGTCAATGTCTTACCTACAGCATCAGGACAACGCTTAGGTGGACGACAAGCTTCGAGTTTGAATTAAACGTAAGTAATCTCATTGATTGAAGATATCATTGCAATCAACTTGCTTAATTCACCGCATCTCAGTACAGTAAAATCACAAGCAGTTTCAAGGTCATAAAAATGACGACTGAAAAAAGGATTGCTGTGGTAACAGGCAGCAATCGAGGTCTAGGATATGCTATTTCCCGTCAATTATCCAAAATTGGCAACCGCGTAATTCTGACGAGTCGTAATGAAACAGATGGTCTTGCTGCTAAAGGGCAGCTTACCAATGAAGGGTTTGATGTTGACTATCACACCCTGGATGTCACAAATGATGGAAGTGTGCAAGACTTTACCGAGTGGCTGCGTGAAACTTACGGCAAAGTAGATATTCTGGTCAATAATGCAGGCGTAAATCCCACAACTAAGCCGGAGGAGTCCAGCTTACTAACTGTGCAACTGGAAACGATGCGATCTACCTTTGAAACCAATGTTCTAGCGGTACTCAGAATTTCTCAAGCATTAATTCCGTTGATGAAGCTGCAAAATTACGGTCGCATTGTCAATCTGACTTTTCACGGGAAGTCCTCAAGCCTTGAAAAAGCGTGGCTTTTTCCACAGCCTAATTATCAATAGCTCTGAATTAATGAAAATAGCTAACGGAAAAATCAGAGTTTAGGAAACCGCTAAAATAAGCTTTTCCACATGCCGTGAAAAGTCAGCATTGTCAATATCTCAACGGAAATGGCATCTCTAACATCAATTCCCACTGACTATTACCCTTTAGCGCCATCCTATCGACTCTCGAAGGTGGGAGTAAATGGACTAACTGTGCTTCTTGCTAAGGAACTCCAAGGTACTAATATTCTTGTAAATGCCTATTCTCCAGGTTGGATGAAGACAGATATGGGGGGAGATAATGCCCCATTTACGGCAGAAGAAGGAGCCGAAACTGCTGTATATTTAGCAACACTTCCCGATGGGGGAGCGCAAGGACTTTTGTTTGCAGAGATGCGAAAGTTTGGTAGCCCTATTCAATTACAATGGTAGGTTAATATGGGAAATTCCACAGGTTTACCGCTTATTTACGCAGATAAGCCGATTGAATTAGCACCTGCTAAAGTTATTGCCTCGTTCCCAGTTAATACTTTTTTGGAAAATCTAGCGATCGCACCAGATGGCACAATCTTTGTAACCAATCATGAGGTTGGCAAGATTGTTCGCATTACCCCAGATGGCAATCAGCAAATTCATGCCACTGTTGAAGGCAAAGTAAGTGGTCTTGCTTTCACTACCAACGGCAATCTGGTGGCAACAGGCTGGAATGCTAATTCTATACCCGTGGTTTCTCTAGTTCAAAGTGATGGCACGGTGGAAACATTGCTAACACTGCCAGATGCAATATTTCTCAATGGCATCACTCCACTTTCCGACACTCAGTATTTAACAGCAGATTCCTATCGTGGTGCAATCTGGCTAATTGATATTGCTCAACCCAGTGGATCAATTTGGCTAGAACATCCAATGCTGGCTCGTAGTAATTCGGAGAGCGTGTTTCCGGCTGCTAATGGCTTGAAGCGTTTTGGTGATTTCCTCTACGTTTCAAATACGGAAAAAATGTTGCTGTTGCGGATTCCCATTGATAGCACTAATAAACCAGGTGAGCCGGAAATTTTTGTTGAGCAGACCAATATTGATGACTTTGCCTTTGATGTGGAAGGAAACCTTTATGGAGCAACGCACATTTACAACAGTGTGGTACGAATTGCGCCCGATCGCACTACTACTATCATTGCTCAAGCCGAGTCAGGTGTAATTGGTAGCACAGCCGTGGCTTTTGGTCAACATGATGGCGATGTCTACGACGGGCTACGCCTACGCACTGCGATTTACGTTGTAACTAATGGTGGAATGTTTTTACCTCCACCTACTGGTGTCGTTCCTGCTAATGTTGTTCGGCTTGAAGTTGGAAAAACTGGGTATTCCTTAATTTGAGAATGACTCAACCATGCTACGGTTGTAAAAACTTACAACTATTAACTTGATGGTGACATAACTAATGGAGAGGGAACAGGACGAGCAATTTGTAACCGTGGTCATTACACAACTTGTCAAACCAGGATGCGAAAAGGCTTATGAAGTTTGGTTAAAAGATATTACCAGTGTTGCCAGAACCTATCTAGGGCATTTGGGAACAAATGTGATTCGTCCCCAGCTTGGCGTGCGAAATGAATATGTAATCATTTTTCGGTTTGACAATTATGAAAATTTGAAAGTGTGGATGACATCGCGCGATCGCGAATATTGGCTCAATCAAGCCCAATCTTTGGTTGAATCTGACCCTTATGTTCAACAAATCTGTGGATTAGAAGCTTGGTTTTCTATTCCCGGCCAACCACTAAAAACCCCACCGCGCTATAAAACAGCCTTGTTGACTTGGGCTGCTGTATTTATATTGATTAATCTTTTGAGTACATTTCTAGTACCTCTACTTCGCGGTTTACCACATTTGATTATTTCGCTGATCGTTACCATTCTTATGGTTGTACTGTTGACCTACGTTGTCATGCCCAGAGTCAGCCGTTTGTTTCGTTGGTGGTTATATACTAAATAAGAAAATTATCCTTTCAATAAATAATATAAAAAGTTTAGGGGTGGTTTCATAACCACCCCTTTATTCCTTTAATATTTAGAATTTACTTGCAGTCCCCTTAATGGGAAGTTAATTTACTCAGAAATATTAATCGAACTTTCAACTTGAGAAGTAGCTAATGTTGGTGCAGAGAAAATCCGCGAGTACAGACTTGATGGTTGCTGATGAGCAACGACTGGTAGAACTTCACGAGCATGGGCGGCTAATTCCATTGCTTTTACATCATAAGTCTGCGTTGCTAACTTGGGATAGAAACCGATACCGATGATTGGCAGTAACAAACAAGCAGTAATAAATATTTCGCGGGGTTTGACATCAGATATTACAGCATCCAAGTGCAACTCTTGACTTTGCTCACCGTAAAACACTTGACGCAACATCGATAGTAAATAAATTGGTGTCAAAATCACGCCAACTGCTGACAGCAGCACGACTACGATTTTGAAGCTGGAACTGTAAACATCACTGGTGGCAATACCGAGAAATACCATCAACTCACCCACAAAACCACTCATTCCGGGTAAGGCGAGAGAAGCCATTGAACCTATGGTAAACAGAGCGAAGGTTTTGGGCATTACCTTAGCCATACCACCCATTTTATCCATCATCAAGGTGTGGGTGCGATCGTAAGTCACGCCAGACAGGAAGAACAAGCTAGCAGCAATCAAGCCGTGGGAGACCATCTGTAGCACTGCACCACTGATACCTAGTTCTGTGTAAGAGGCAATCCCAATCAACACAAACCCCATGTGGGCAATTGAAGAGTAAGCCAAGCGGCGTTTGAGATTGGTTTGAGCAAAGGCACAGCAAGCACCGTAGACAATGTTCACTACACCCAAAATTGCTAACACTGGGGCAAAAGTAACATGGGCATTGGGCAACATTTCCACATTGAAGCGGATCAGAGCATAACCACCCATTTTTAACAACACACCAGCCAAAATCATTGAACCGGGTGCTGATGCTTCACCGTGGGCATCAGGTAGCCAAGTGTGTAAGGGAAAAATCGGTAACTTTACACCAAAAGCTATTAAGAAACCTGCATAAACCAACAATTCCAAGGTTTTGGGGTATTCTTTCATTCCCAGAATTGCCATGTCGAAGGTGACGGTATCTCCAGAGAAGACAAGTGCAAAACCGGCAATCAAGATAAATATTGATGCGGCGGCGGTGTAAAGAATGAATTTGGTAGCTGCATAACGGCGGTTTTGTCCTCCCCAGATAGAAATCAGCAGGTAAACTGGCACTAACTCGATTTCCCACATTAGGAAGAACAGCAGCAAATCTTGGGCGACAAATACGCCAAGCTGGGCGCTGTACATCGTTAACATTAAACCATAAAATAATCGCGGCTTGGTGGTAACTTTCCAAGCCGCGAATATTGCGAGGGTATTTATTAAGCCTGTTAGAAGCAGCAAGGGCATCGATAAACCATCAACCCCCACAGCCCAATGCAAACCTAACTGCGGTATCCAAGGATAGTTTTCTACAAGTTGTAGTGTTGAACTTTGGAAGTCGTACTTGTACCAAAAGGCATAAATCATCAGTGCAAAGTCGGCGATCGCAACTCCCAGACCATACCACCGCACAGTTCTACCTTCTTTGTCTGGGATTAAGGGGATGGCTAAGGCAGCCACCAAGGGTAAGAGGATTATGGCTGTTAGCCAGGGAAATTCAATAGCATTCATCACTTCTGACAATCAATTTGCCTTATCTCTTTGGTTTTCATTATATTAAGGAATCTATACTTTTGTAAATATTCTTTAAATGTAGAATATTAAATTTTTGGCATAGATAGGAATATATACTCATCAAATGTCAAATTATCAGGATAAATAAGAATAAATACTTATCGTATTTTGACGCTTCCATTGTAAATGTAAACTTTTGCAACGTCAATAAAAAACGGCAGCTAAAGCCACCGTTACAATATCGTCATATTTTCTAGCCCAATTGTCAGGGCTATTTAGTCTACGCTTCTAAGTTGAGTCATAGACTAAACCCCCAGCCCCTTCCCTATAAGTAAGGTCAAAAGTACTTGGGGCTGACCATTAAACAATCCGGTTGACAATTGTCCACACTTCCCCATCAGAGCGGACATAAGGAACGGAGATTGTCTTGAACCCAGTAATGAAGGGCTTGTAATAAATCCGCCAATACATTGGACTTAGTTCATTAGCACAACGTTTAAGGAGACGGACTTCTGTCGCCAATTCACTTGCTAGTTGATTAATGCGTTGAGCATGAAACTGAGCCACTTCTTTGGCTTCTTCTAACTCTTGCTGTTGGATAAGTTCTTTTGATGCAACTTGCGATCGCACTAGCTTACCTTGTTTTTGTTTGATTTGGGCTTCCAAGGCTGCGATCGCTGCATCTATGCCTTGGAGTTCAACTGATAATTGGGCATTTTCCCTGGCTTGACGGCGATACGCTTCCACCATTGCCTGGGGTGAATCATTTTCAGCAGAGATTACATTATTAACAGTGAGTGCAGCGCGTTCTTCTAGGAGAATCTGAATTTGAGATTTAAGCGCCGCCATTTCAGCCTGAATTTGCTCCATAAATCGAGTTTTAAGTGCTGAGTAAAATAGTCATCGGATTTTTTAAAAGCTTTTTGCGCCTTGGGTATCGAGAGAAAGCGATCGCACCTCGGCTGTAATTCCTTCTTCTTGCCAAGCAGCTAACATCGCCGCCTCCACAGCCTCTGAGTGTAATTTATCTGTCAAAGATAACAGTGTCGGCCCCGCACCACTAATCACCATACCATAAGCACCAGCACTAACGGCTGCGATGTTGAGAGCATCATAACCAGGAATCAAAGCTTTACGATAGGGCTGATGCAATCTATCTTGTAAAGCTGTCTTTAACCATTGTCCGTTACCAGTTTCCAAACCGCGTAACAATAACCCCAAATGTGCTGTATTAAAAATCGCATCGGCGCGACTCACTTCAGTTGGAAGAACGCCCCGCGCCTCTGAAGTGGAAAGTTCAAAATTAGGAATAGCTATAACTGGTACAATATCTTGATGCCAAGGAACATCACAAATTTCCCAAGCTGCGCCACTTGTAGCAGCCAGACGACATCCTCCCAACAAAGCTGGAACTACATTATCAGGATGTCCCTCCATTGCGATCGCTAATTCCATCACCTGCGACTGAGACAGAGTTGCACCCTCAAGTTGATTCGCAGCAACCAACCCACCAACAATTGCTGTTGCCGAACTACCCAAACCTCTCGCCAACGGTACACCTAACTTAATCTCTATTTTTACAGTTGGCGGCGTTTGCTCTATATATTGATAGAACTTGACAAAGGCTTGGTAAAGGAGATTGCTTTCATCACTTTGGACTCGTTCAGCTTCTGTACCAGTGACATGAATACTTAGCCCACCTTCTTGGCGAGTGAACTTGAACTCGTTGTACAGCTTTAATGCTGCACCTATGCAATCAAAACCAGGCCCCAAATTCGCAGTTGTGGCGGGAACAATAACAGTGATAGCAGAAACAACAGACATTGGCAAAACTCACTAATCATCAACCAGCATCCCATGTAAGGGGTTGATTTGTTTATTAGTGATGCTAATTATCTGTTGTAGTTTTTCCATACTAACTACCGTACATCTCATGACGCTACCGAACGGGCTGGTCGTTTGTGGAGTCCCTCAGTAACAATGAGCATAACTCAAATGAGTTAAAACTAAAGTATCTAACTTTTAAAGACCACATTAATCTGTTATGGCTTTTTACGTATTGATTCTAAAAGAAAAGGAGGATGAGACCGGCGTTACTTACCGCTTTGGCCCACATGAAGATCGTCTCGGCTCTTTATGGATAGATAAATTAAGTGGAGAAATTAAGGAACTTCAAGAAACCCCAGAGCAAAACTCGCAAGCATTTTTCCAACGAGCAGCAGTAAAGGTTTGGCAAAATTGGAAAAAAGGAGCTTTTCCAGAAAAAACATCTTGGGCATCCTGAGAATGATTTGGAATTGATAGCCTACCCATAGTGAGCGGCTATCAATGCTCTATTATTGCTCAGAAATATACTTAGCTTTGGCTGCTTTCAACAAGTCTATTAGTCAAAAACCTTACTTCAAAGTTCCCAAAACGGGCGCTAGCTCAACCTCGGAAATTTGCGGAACCAAGAAACCCTTTGCATAAATCTGGGGATTTGTTTGCGAGACTATGGCATAAGACTGGCGAAGATTAGCATTGATTGCAACAGTCTTCACATCGTACATCTGCATCGCCATTTTGGGATAGAAACCAATACCAATAATCATCAACAGAAAACAGGCAGCGATAAACACCTCACGCGGCCTAGCATCGTCGTAGACTGCTTCTTCTGGTACTACGCAGTCTGTACCAAAACAAACTGTTCCCTCATCTTCTTGGTTTTCTAAGCTTGCATTATTAATGTTGCATAGCAGTGCTGCATCTTTACCATAAAATACCTCTCGCAGCATGGAAAGTAGATAGATCGGTGTGAGGATAACTCCAACTGCGGCGAGAAAAACTGTGACGGTGCAGAAAGTTGAACTGTAAACATCACTGCTTGTCATCCCAACAAATACCGAGAGTTCGCCAGCAAAGCCACTCATACCGGGAAGTGCTAGAGATGCCATTGCTCCGATTGTAAATAGGGCAAAGACTTTGGGCATAGCTTGACCAATACCACCCATATCTTTCATTACCATTGTGTGGGTGCGATCGTAAGTAACACCTGCTAAAAAGAACAGCACCGATGCAATCAAACCATGCGAAATCATCTGCAACATCGCGCCGTTGATTCCCAAATCAGTGAAGGAGGCAATCCCAAGCAGCACAAACCCCATGTGAGAAATCGATGAATAAGCCAAACGCCGCTTCATATTCGTCTGAGCAAAGGAGTTCAATGCACCATAGATAATGTTGACAACACCAAGAATGGCTAGAACCGGCGCAAAGTAAATGTGTGCATCGGGAAGCAACTCAAGATTCAGGCGAATCAGTCCGTATCCGCCCATCTTCAGCAACACACCAGCTAATATCATCGATACAGGAGATGATGCTTCGCCGTGAGCATCAGGCAACCAGGTATGCATTGGGAAAACAGCAAGTTTTACACCAAATGCAACCAATAACCCTGCATAAAGTAGCAGTTGTAATCCAAGAGGATATTCCTTATTAGCCAGGGCGGTTATATCAAATGTCATATCACCGCCGCCGTATAGCCCCATTGCCAAGGCTGCCACTAAAATAAATATAGAAGCTGCTGCGGTATACAACAAAAATTTGGTAGCCGCATAGCGTCGCCTTTGCCCACCCCAAATGCAGACTAGTAGGTAAACGGGAATTAACTCTACTTCCCACATAATGAAAAATAGCAGCAAGTCTTTGGCAACGAACACTCCTACCTGTGCCGAATACAGCACCAACATCAAAAAATAGAAGAGGCGCGGACGATGATTAACTTGCCAGGCTGAAAAAATCGAGAGTGTGGTGACAAATCCCGCTAGAAGCACAAGTGGCGCTGAAAGTCCATCGACTGATACCGCCCAGTTAAGACCCAACTGAGGCATCCACGCATAACTTTCCACCATCTGAAAACTAGCATTGCTAGCATCGTAATGCTTCCAAAAGGCGTAGCACATCAATGCAAAATCTACGATACCTACACCCAGTGCATACCACCGCACGCGCTTGCCATCTTTATCAGGTAGCACAGGAATAAGCAGGGAAGCAACTAGTGGCAGCAAAACAATCGCGGTAAGCCAAGGAAATTGATCCGCTATCATGTATATGAGGAAAAATACTTATTTGTTCGTCAATTATGTCATTTTACTAAACTGTGTAACAATTTCTTCATAAATCTTTGTACAGGTGATCTTTTTGACCGAAAAATAAGTATTAATACGTGTATTTACGGTACTAATCCAGCCCGCAAAGCACGGACGGCAGCCTGTGTCCGGTCAGCAACACAGAGTTTATTGAGAATACCTCGAACATGAGTTTTTACAGTACCGACTGTCAAATAGAGCCTTTTAGCAATTTCTGCATTGTCACACCCGGCGACAATTAACTCTAAAACATCCATCTCCCTATGAGTTAAAGGATAGGTGACTATACTTTTCTCAACATCTGGGTCAATACCTTCAATCAAGACTCTTTTTCCAGATGCACCTCTGCTACCATCTGGGAAATCTTGACGTATTTGTTGTAGTACAAGGTCTGCGATCGCTGGATCGATCCATGAGCTACCTGCATGGGTCGTTCGCACAGCCTCAACTAGTCTTTCAGTTTCGATATCCTTCATGCAATAAGAATCTGCACCTGCTGCAAATGCTGCTAAAACTGCCTGTTCGCTGTTCTGCATGGTTAAAATTAGCAGTTTTGTAGTATAATCTTCATTCTCTGCTTGATATTGCCTAAATGTGCGTGTTAGCTCAATACCATCCATGTCAGGCAAACCGATGTCAATAGTAGCAACATCCGGCTTAAGACTTTTCAGAAGCTTGATGCCTTCGGCTGCATTGGCTGCTTCACCAACAATGTTAAACTCTGACTGGGTTTGTAAGGCAGCCCGTAAGCCAATTCTCGTCAGGTTGTGATCTTCAATCACGAGGATATTGATTTCACTCATAGTTACTTAACTTTACTGTTATCTATCTCAAGTACAGATTAAAATAATCTCGTTCTTCTATCTGGGATCTTATACAAAAAGCAATGTAGTTGGTATTGTTCCCTTAACTTCATCTACCATTAGACATAAATAACCTTATCTCGTAAGTTTTTCTAAAGCAAGAGTTTCGGTATGACAATACTAAATTAATTAAAAAACATTTTTATACATTAATCTCAGGATAGATATTTCATGGTAACAATTTCTCATTGAAAATCTGGCAGCAAGTAAGAGTGGATAACTATTAAATAATTGTCCTTGGAGTGGCTACGATGCTTCAAATAAAAGAGGCTAACCTACCTTACTTTAAAATTCAGACACAGATATTGCTTGGATAATCAGACGGCTAGATATTTGTTTAGACAATAGTATGCTAATACATTTATTAAATAAACCCTCAGTGTAATCACTTAAAAAGGTTAGATTTTAATTTAGGAAACTTTAAACGAAAAGATGAATCCTTAATAATCTTAGTGCTGGTGAAGTAAGCTATTACTAGATTTGCGAGGGATAGCCAAGCACTTCTTTTTTATTTAGCCATGTCTTTAACTAAAACTGTCAAAAAAGATAAAATTCTCGTTGTCGATGATATTTTTGACAATTTACTGGTCTTAGAAGCTGTCCTAGAAGATGAGGGCTATGAAATTAGCTTAGTCGAAGATAGCAAAATTGCTCTGGCTATGGTTGAGGAGTCGCCGCCAGACTTAATTCTCTTAGATGTGATGATGCCAGAGATAGATGGCTATGAATTTACTCGACGCATCCGGCAGAATCCGGCGTTGCCATTTATCCCCATTTTGCTGCTCACGGCTCACTATGCATCTAGTGTTGTGGAAGGACTTGATGCTGGTGCAGATGACTTTATTCGTAAACCATTCGATCCTGATGAATTACATGCACGAGTGCGATCGCTCCTGCGCCTTAAGCATAGTATCGACGAACGAGATCAGATGGCTAACCTGCGGGCAGATTTTGTCTCCCGTTTTACTCACGACTTACGCATCCCACTAGTAGCCTCTAACCGCGTATTAAAATTGTTGCTGGAAGGCAGGTTTTGTAATGTTTCGCCACAATTGCAAGAAATAATTAATACCATGATTGGCAGTAATCAAGACTTGCTGGAAATGGTAAATACCTTACTAGAAGTTTATCGTCATGAAGCGGGTTGTAAAACCTTAAAAATTTCTCCCTACAATATTCAGGAATTAGTTGGTGAAGTTTCGCAAGAATTAACTCCTTTAGCTGAAGAAAAAGGATTAACTGTAAATATTGATCTAGATAAAACCGCAAGCACCGTCATGGGCGATCGCGTTGAACTGCGGCGAGTTTTAACAAATATTATTGGCAATGCCATTAAATTTACAGACAAAGGTTTTGTAGATATTCGCTGCTATCCTACTCCAGTAGCTGTGACTATTGATATCCAAGATACGGGCCCGGGAATTTCTAAACAAGACCAAGCAATATTATTCGAGCGGTTTCGCCAAGGAAAACACCAACGTTCTGGTAGCGGTTTAGGACTGTATTTATCTCGCTGCATTATTGAAGCACATCAAGGCACAATCGATGTGACATCTGAACCAGGCAAGGGTAGTACATTCACTATCCGTTTACCTGTAGCAGACGAAAACTAAAAGTAGGAATTTCTCAGAAAACGCAATCTGGGCTAAATTTCTCCCTTGTTAAACTAAATTTAGCGCCATCTGTGTTTTAATATTCTTTTTTGAAGTTAATTAATGCAATGCACATTTATGTGCCCTTAGATAACAAATAGGTTTTTTGCAAGCAAAAATAGTGTTCACAGACAAAATCCGTAAACACTAAAATAGAAAACTAAGATATGGGAGGAAGCAGACAAAAATAAATATTTTTACCAAGCAATTTTTGGAACAATATCAGGACGGTATTGGCAAAAGCCTGAAACCCAAGGCAAAACATAGATTGGAAAAAGAAAGAAGGCTTAGTAAATAATTATTTTACTTACACCTTCTTCCTAAATAAAGTTTAGTCTAAAGTCTTTTTAACTTCATCTTTGATATTCTCAGCACTATGGCGGACTTGAGCTTCAGCTTGTTTAGCTTTGCCTTCAGCCTTATCTTTAGGATCGCCGGTTACTTCACCAACCACCTCTTGGACTTTACCTTCGACATTTTTAGCAAAAGCTTTTGCTCTATCTTCGATACTCATATTCTTTCTTCCTAAGTATGTCAATTGTTGACTAGTTGTTTATTGCTCGCTTGAAAAGCGCTGCAATGTTTATAGATTACTTTTAGACAAGTTTTAATTCTTCTATCTGACGATGTTTTTATGAAGAATATTCGTATCCGTTGTACATAACTATTTAAAGGTTAAATTCATCTTGAGAATTCAACTAATATCCAAAAGAGAGAAAGCTATCATTATATTGTTATATCTTAAGATAAGATAATTTATAACTTCAGGTAGATATTAATGCAGAGAAAACGCAACTGGGCTTATTACAACTGGATATAATAAATATATCAACAGGGTGTGGAGGCTTTCAGGTTGGTGGTAGATAGTGCAATATTAGTGAGTCCGTATATTCAATTCCGGGTAAATGAGATGCTTTAAAATACTTTCGTCTTTAATCACTAAATGAGGTTAGTTAAATGTTTGAACTTACGGATGAACTTTAATATATTTTGGCTTGGTTAAATATTAATAAAAAAAGAGTTTGAATAAAAAGAATAATGAATTACTTATTTATAATTTGGGTGCTTATAGTCTCTTTAGTAGCTCCTAGTGTGGCGATCGCAGACGACAAGCCGCTTCATCAGCCCTATACTTTAATATCTGGAGTTGGGACAATCCACTATCCAGTTTCCACTTCTAATCCCCAAGCGCAAGAGTTTTTCGATCAGGGATTAAATTTGATTTACGCTTTCAATCATGATGAAGCGGTGCGTTCTTTTCAATACGCTGCCAAACTCGATCCACATTTGGCGATCGCATATTGGGGTATTGCTCTAGCTCTAGGCCCTAATATTAACTTAGCAATCGACCCCAACCGAGAATTAGCTGCTTACCAAGCGGTACAGCAAGCTTTAGCACTTTCCACCCAAGCATCTGCCCAAGAACGAGACTACATTACCGCCTTAGCAAAACGTTACTCCCAAGATCCTGATGCAGATTTGTTTCAACTAGCGCTTTACTACGCAAAAGCAATGGCAACCCTAGTCAAGCGTTATCCAGATGATTTGGATGCGGCGACACTTTATGCTGAAAGCTTGATGGATCTGCATCCTTGGCAGCACTGGACTAAAGATGGCAAGCCACAGCCAGATACAGAAGAAATTGTGACTATTTTAGAATCAGTTCTCAAACGTGATCCGAATCATACCGGAGCTAATCATTACTATATTCATGCAGTGGAAGCCTCACCTACTCCAGAACGGGCCCTTGTGAGTGCCAAAATACTAGCAACCCTAGCACCAACGGCGGGACACTTGGTACACATGCCAAGTCATATTTATTTTCGTGTAGGAGATTATGAAGGGGCAATGCAGGCAAATGAGCAGGCGATCGCTCAAGATGATATTTACATCAAAAAGTATCAAGTCCAAGGCACTTACGCCATGATGTACTACAACCACAACATACATTTTCTCATGGTGGCTAGTAGCATGGCAGGAAGATATAAAGATGCTCTCCAAGCCGCAGAGACGTTAGTCGCCAATGCTACTGCAATTGACCCCTATGCACCAATGCTTGAGGGATTTCTGGGCAGCAAGATGCTAATTCAGGCACGCTTTAGTGATTGGGATGCCATCTTAAAAACTCTTGCCCCCGATGCTAAATTGCCTACTACCACAGCACTTTGGCATTTTGCTCGCGGTATGGCAAGCGCAGCCACAGGCAAACTTGAAGATGCAACAAGTGAAAGTCGGGCATTACTGGCTGCCAAACAGAGAATTTCCACCGAAGCAACCATTGGCTTCAGTCCCGCTAGTCGCATTTTAGACATTGCCTCAAAAGTTCTAGACGCCAAAATTGCTAGAGAAAAGCATGATTATGAATCTGCTATCAAATTATTAGAAAAAGCAGTGGCAGTAGAAGATACCCTTGATTACGTGGAACCACCAGACTGGTACTTGCCGACACGGGAATCTTTAGGCAGTGTGCTTTTGGCTAAAAGTGACTATGCACAGGCTGAAAAAGTCTTTCGTGCTGATCTAGAAAAGTATCCCCATAATGGGCGTTCTCTATTTGGCTTGCAGGCAAGTTTACAGGCACTGGGCAAAGATAAGGCCGCTCAACTTGTCAAAGCCGACTTGGAAACAGCTTGGAAAGGTGATGATAAGCAACTTGACATAGCGAACATGTATTGAAGGAACGCCAAAAAATAAATTATCCAATTTTTGGAATCAAAACCACTTTTTCTCCCCCTGTTCCCTGCTCCCGTGCCCTAAAAGCGACGCACCAGAAAGCAGTTAGATAATTTTTATAACTCAAATTAGGATTGCTATACCCTTTATTTGTTGCCTGACTTTGCCTTTCATATTAAAATTTGGGAGTAATACTTTTGGTTAATACAGTCAAACGTTCAATTCGGATATTAAAGATGCGCCCCTGCATGTCTGATTTCCTTGATCACCCTACAGGATTTATCTTCTTCCATTTCCAACCCTTTTCTGCGGTGGGCTGTACTTATGGTAGGTGGGGGCAGGCGATCGCACCAACGCGATCGCATCACTAGTTAATTATCTGTTAACGATCTACTGGATGCAGAGAGTTGGCTCGTATGTCATCCTAGATTAGGAGAGTTAATTTGGTGATGTCTTTGGTTTTAGTATTGAAAGGCTTTTTCCTTTTAGTATTTACAGACTACTCAGAGAAATTAAAATCTCTACACAGTGATGATTTTGGAGAGAATCGATGTCAATTTATGTAGGTAACCTCTCTTATGATGTTACACAAGAAGATTTAAGTGGTATTTTTGCAGAATATGGTACTGTAAAACGGGTTCAAGTGCCTACTGACCGTGAAACAGGTCGTCCACGCGGCTTTGCTTTTGTGGAAATGGGAACCGAAGCTGAAGAAGCAGCTGCTATTGAAGCTCTTGATGGTGCTGAGTGGATGGGTCGTGACCTGAAAGTGAACAAGGCTAAACCCAAAGAAGATAGGGGTGACAGAGGTTCCTTTGGTGGTGGTAGAGGAGGATACGGCGGTGGTGGCGGCGGTGGACGCAATCGCTACTAAGGTTGGAAACAAAAAAAATTTACCTAGAGTCTTAAGGTCAGACAAGGTGTCTGTCTTTTTTTTGTAATCTTAGTGCTTCCATAGCCATTGATGAAGTCAACTTAGTTAGGAGAGATAATGACCCAAGTAATTGTAGGTGACAATGAACACATTGAATCAGCCTTACGGCGATTTAAGCGAGAAGTTTCTAAGGCTGGAATTTTTCCAGACATGAGAAAGCATCGCCATTTTGAAACGCCCTTAGAAAAACGCAAGCGCAAAGAAGTTGCCAAGCACAGACAAAGTAAGAGAAGCTTTCGTAACTAAGGGCTGACATACAGCAGAGTTCAGGAGTCAGAATCCAGGAGTCAGAATCCAGAAGTAAAACAGGCTTTATACCTTGCTTTGAGACGCGAGCTTGTGTACTTCATCCTCCTTGAAAAATGCTGTAAATATAAACGAAAACCCTCATAGGTTTTATGAGGGTTTTCCTTTTGGCTATTTTAAAATCAGGAAACCTAAAGAAACGCTAAAATCAAGTCAGCCTTTGTATTGTAGCGGTTGTGTCTCACATCACTCAGAGGGCGGTTCACTGTATAAATCCTGATTGTCAACGTCCTTATCCTCAGCCTTGGGGAAACAAATTTTGCAACAGTTGTGGCGCACCGCTAGAACTGTTAGACCGCTATGTTCCACTTCAGCCTTTGGGGTCGGGAGGATTTGCTCAAATTTACACGGTTTGGGATGAAAAAACTCAAACAGAGAAAGTGCTGAAGGTGTTGGTAGAAGATTCACCAAAGGCACTGGAGTTATTTACCCAAGAAGCGGCAGTTTTATCTAGTTTGCATCATCCAGGTGTCCCCAGAGTCGATGCCCAAGGGTATTTTCAGGTACAACTGTTTAACCCCAAACCGCACCAACTACCTTGTCTGGTAATGGAAAAAATTAATGGGCGGACTTTAGAAGAGATATTAAAAAAGTTTCCCCAAGGGTGTCCAGAAGATTTGGTTTTAAACTGGTTTGCCCAAGCTGTAGAGATTTTACAAGAATTACACAAACGTCAGATTCTTCACCGGGATATCAAACCTTCTAATTTAATGCTGGGTACTTCTTCGCCATCTTTAACCCCGTCTCAAGGGCAAACAGGGGGCGATCGCTTAGTATTAATTGATTTTGGCGGGGCAAAACAATTTAGCCCCTCTAAGCTGCGTTCTCAGTCCAGTTCCACCCGATTATTTTCTTCTGGGTACAGTCCACCAGAACAAGTGACTGGCGGGATTGTTGGGCCAAGTGCCGATTTTTATGCCCTTGGTCGAACGATGATTGAACTATTAACAGGTAAGTACCCGCTAGAATTGGAAGATCAACAAACGGGTAAATTGCGCTGGCGAAGTACGGTAAATGTCAACCCCCAATTGGCAGATTTGCTGGATGAGATGGTGCAAGAAGATGTGCGATCGCGTCCAGCAAATGCAACTATAATTCAAAAACGTTTGGCGAAGATTTCTCAACCATTACCGCCGCTAGGATTATTTGCTCAACTACGAGACAAGGGGAAACTTGTCTCAACGCAAGTCTCCCAAAGATTTACACAGCTAATACAAGCTATTGAACAAGTTTTAGCTAACTTTAGCCAAGCTGTAACTAAAAGCGTTATTTTTATCGCTCAGACAATTATCAAAATTTTCCTAGCTTGTTTGGCGACGATTTGGGCAATGCTCCTAGCTTATGTTGGCGCTTGTTTTGGTGCGATCGCTGGTTTTATTTTGGCATATCACACCAGCTTGGGTCGTCAGGTTGTGGAATTTATTTGGAGTCAGCAAAACCAATTAGTGCCAAATACTCAACCTGTCCTGGGGGCAGATATTTTGGTATTTGTCGCCGCAGGCTGGGGAACCGCTTGGGGATTGACAGTATCCGGGTGTTTTGGTCAACATCGGCGCTTTTTAGTAGCATCGCTGATGGGCATGATTAGCTATGGCTTCGGCTGGTTGATTTTGCAATTAATCACACCTAAAGATAGCGGCGAGGGCTTAATTGCAGTAATTTTAGTAGGAGTTTGCCTACTTACCCTAAGTTTAGGACTTCGCAGCCATCACATAGTTTACGCTGTGTTCGCTGCCTTTGGTAGTGCGATCGCCTATGCAGTTTTGATTCTTTTGAGGTTAGCGCCTCCGATTTTCCAATTCTCTAGTCAACCAGGCTGGTCAGAGTTACAGTTACCTCTGATTTTTTTTGGTTCTGTGGGTGTCCTTATTAGCTTCTGGTTAGGAGTGAGTTACTACCTAATTGTCCCTGGATTGCGCTTTTTAGGGTGGCGTTAAACCAATTCGCAATTCGCAATTCGCAATTACGTGTTGTAACGGGGATAGAGACAAGCAGCCCAACACTTGCGGCTTGATAGAAGCCGGGGACTTAAACCCCTACATTTTGTTAAGTCAGTGAACAGTTATCAATTTTTAATCTGTTTTTGAGAAATATTCAGGACTTACGCAAAATAACTCTCAAACTCTTATTACTCCGTGTCGCGCTGCTACCCTACGGGAACGCCAAAGGCGAACAAGCCGGGGAACCGCAAGGGCGCACTGGCTTCTCTGTGCCTCTGTGGTAGCCTGCGGCAAGCCGCTTTGCGTCTACGATTTTCCGTTATTTCTGTATAAGTCCTAATATTGTATTGTTATAGAAAATGAATTTTAATAAATTTGGAAGTTGCATTTATGACACGTCTATTTACTAATATAGTGACGACTACTGCTTTAGGATTAGCGATCGCTATAATCACTAATGACATAGCTCATGCTGCTGAGTTTAACTTTAACTGGAAAGGAGACACTGGTTATTCGGCTAAAGGTTCATTTAACTACGATACAACAACTGCTCCAAGCGTCATTTCTGAATCAGGTTCGGGAGCTACGAAAAACTTGCAGTCCCTCTCAATTTCCTTCTTTGATCCATTGAATACTCTCATAAATAGTTTTACTCCAGTGCTTAGTGGTGTATCTAAATACGGCTTTTTAAGATTCAACTTTGATAGCACTAAAGAGCAAATTTTTGGCCCCTTTGATATTGGCAAGGATGATGAGCTTCCCGGCGACACATGGCTTAATAATAATCTCGCACTCATAGACGAAGGTTTTAGCAATGAAGTTTTAGCTAAAGAATTTGGTTTTAACAATAGAAATGCAGTAGGCACAAAGCAAATACTAGATCTAAGTAACAATTCAGTTCAGGTATCCAAAGTTCCAGAAGGAAGCATAATTATAGGTTTATTAGCAGTGTGTAGTTTGGGATTTACCGCTTATAAAAATCTGGACGAAGCTACCCAAGAGTAAACTCAGTATTACTTTACAGTGTTGTAAGAATTACTATTAGGTTGATTGATAGAGTGATTACCGCTTGAAATTCGACCAAATAGAAATTTAGACACTAGAACATTGCGCTCAGAAATCTTACCAACTTGGAGTAAGCAAAAGCTCAATAAAAGGGCTGACATAGGATAAATAAAAAGTAAAAATAAAAAGTTATGGTGGAATGGATATTGAAATTTAGAGGCAAAGGTAAAAAAATATGTTTGGAGGATATATATATAAAGACTTCCTTTCCCGATTTCACATATAAACCAACGGAAAAATGTAGAACTAAAATTATAAAGTTCCCAAATGAGTCGCATTATCACAATAGATGCCACAAATCCACTAAAATAGCGAAGTATACTTGACCGAAAATTAGTCATTCCAGAAACGTATATATAAGTTTCTGTACTCCAAAGTAGGTAGCACAAAATTGTAAAAAAGATAGCAGCCGCTAACAATAACTTACTCCTTTTTACTGCCTCTAATTCTAAATATTCTTTTTGCTGTGCAAGGAAATATCCAATACAAAAGAATGGAAAAGTATATTTAAAGAGAGGTATATTCCCTTTATCTGGGATCATAATAACTACACAGAAGCTTAAAACTATGCCGTATAATCCATCATGCTTAAAGCGTTTGATTAAGGCTATTGTGACAATAGCACCAAATAAGGCCCACAAAAACCACAAATTGCTAATTATATTATTAAGTAAATGTTGAAAGAAATTATTTACTGAATATTCTTTTTTAGCTAAATAAAATGCAGTAGTATAGATAATTGACCAGGAAACTATCGGTATAATAAGATTAAAAAAGCGTTTTTTTGTAATTTCAAAAAATGTAGTTTTCTGAATTGAATAAAAAGATAAAAAGCCACTAATAGCCATAAATAATGGCATATGAAACATGTATATAGCTTTGAAAATTTGGTCTTGAAAAAATTCCTTACCGTTGTATGCTACATATTGAATTGTATGACCATACACTACCAGGAACATTAATATTCCTTTAGTGTAATCAAGAAACTGATTTCTTTGGTTTGTCGATTGCATAAATGTATAAAATAGTTTGATATTTAATATTTTTTTAATACATTTTCAATAGAATATTTAATCTACAAGTCTAAACTTTGATACAAGGATTCGGGTTAAATAGTAGAAATATAGCAGATTGCAGATTCATAAAGTACATTAGCAACAGTCTGTACAGTATTTTAGATGTTTAGGATTAATGAACTCAAGAGCCAGTGTCTTTTTTCTGTTTTACCTATTTACCGAAAAAGAATTATACTAAGTTTTAGGGAATACTACAATCTCTAAGATTACTAAATCTCCTCCTACTTTCCTTGAGGAAGTGCTATTACGGCGATTTAGGATAAAGGTAAAAAGTCGGAGGCGATCGCTATGGTATCAGTCAGCGATGCACAAGCAATTATTTTAAATTTAGTACAACCGTTAGATCATCAACGGGATGCAGAAGTCGTTGATTTATTAGTAGCAGATAGTCGGATTTTGGCATTACCTGTCACCAGTCCGCTAGATTTTCCCCATTGGGATAATTCGGCAATGGATGGCTATGCAGTTCGCTACGAAGATGTACAGTACAGCAGCGAAAACCCAGGCGTTTTAGAAATTGTTGAAGATATTCCGGCTGGGTATCAGCCCAAGTTTACAATTCAACCAGGACAAGCCGCACGGATTTTTACAGGTGCGGTGATCCCAGTAGGTGCAGATACTGTAGTCATGCAAGAAAAGACACGCCGCGAGGAAAACCGTGTATTTATTCTGGATGCGCCAAAACCGCAAGAATTTGTCAGACACAAAGCATCTTTTTATCAATCTGGAACACAATTACTACCAGCAGGAATTAAGTTAAATGCTCCAGAAATTGCCGTATTAGCGGCAGCACAATGTTCGCAATTAAGTGTTTACCGCCGTCCGCGTGTGGCAATTTTTTCGACTGGTGATGAGTTGATGACAGTTGAGCAACCCTTGCAACCAGGGCAAATTGTGGATTCTAATCAGTACGCGCTAGCAGCTTTGGTTAGACAAAGTGGCGCAGAACCAATACTTTTAGGTATAGTCAAAGATGATCCAATTGCTTTGAAGAAAGTTATTGCCCACGCCGTTGCGATCGCTGATATAGTTCTCTCTTCTGGTGGTGTCTCAGTAGGAGATTATGACTATGTTGATAAAATTCTAGAGTCACTAAAAGCAAAAATTCACATTCGCTCTGTGGAAATGAGGCCAGGTAAACCCCTCACCGTCGCCACATTCCCTAGTAGAGACGCGATTAATCGCGTCTCTACCCACTCCCCACTCTACTTTGGTTTACCAGGAAACCCTGCTGCTGTGTTGGTGACATTTTGGCGGTTTGTGCTACCAGCAATCAAGAAACTTTCGGGAATTACTGAAGGTTGGGAACCAGTGTTTTTGAAAGTGCGATCGCATCATGAGTTACGCTCAAATGGCAAGCGCGAAACTTACCTTTGGGGTAAATTGCATTTAATTGATGGAGTTTACGAATTTCATCAAGCTGATGGTAGTCAAAGTTCCGGCAATTTAATTAATTTAGCTCAAACCAATGCTTTAGCTGTTCTCCCGGTGGGTAAAACGTTAATTTACCCACAAGAAGAGGTGCAAGTTTTGCAGCTTAGTAATAATTAAAATACCTGCTCAAAAGCCTCAATCAAACTGTTAACTTCCTCAAGGGTGTTGTAATGCACCATACTCACTCGGACTATTCCACCTTGCGACGCTAAACCCAGGTAATCAATCAGCCGTTTAGCATAAAAGTCTCCGTAGCGAATCCCAATATAATGTTGGTCAATTTTTACCGGAATGCTTGAGCTATTCATTCCATCTACTACAAAAGATATAGTTGGCACACGAAATTTACGGTCAGCCTTTGATTGACCAATCACTCGCACATTAGACTTGCTGTTGAGGTAATTTAAGAGGCGATCGCTAATTTTTTCTTCATGTATACTAATTAAATCAAACGCCTGCACCATTTGATTTCTCAAATCAGATGCAGTTTGCTCACCGTAGTGAAGTTGTGCTAATTCACTTAGATAATCACATAAACCCAACATTCCATAACTTAATTCAAAATTGACATTCCCCAACTGAAATTTATAAGGTATGTCTGTCTGCTCAATAAAATAATGATTAAGACCAGGTAATCTTAATAAATGTTCTTCTTTGCCATAAAGTAAAGCATGATGTGGCCCATAAACTTTATAAAAACTCAAAGTATAGAAATCAACATCCAAATCTTGGACATCAACTAACCTGTGGGGTGCATAAGCTACACCATCCACACAAATCATCGCGTTGCGATCGTGAACAAATGCAGCAATTTCTTTGATAGGATTGATGGTTCCCAGAACATTAGAAGCATGAGTCAAAGCTACTAATTTTGTACGCTGACTCATCAATGGTTCTAAATCTGCTAAATGAAGTTCTAAGGTATCTGGGCGAATTTGCCACACTTTAACCTTCATTCCTTGTTTTTCCAGAGCCACCCAAGCACCAATATTGGCCTCATGGTCACAATTAGTAACAATAATTTCATCACCAGGTGTAAAGGTTTGACCAAGACAAATAGAAAGGACTTTCAACATCATTGTAGTAGATGGGCCCATAACCACTTCTTTATAAGAATTGGCGTTAATGAAAGTAGCCATTCCCCTAGTTGCTAAAGCCAATCGTTCTACTGCAAGTTGAGAAACTGCATAAGAAGCTCCCAACTGAACATCAGAACTCAGAAGGAATTCGCTAATTCTATCTACTACTTTTTTCAGGGTTTGTGACCCGCCAGCATTATCAAAAAAAGTCCATTCACCAGCTAGGGCGGGAAAATATTGCCGAACTTTATCAAGATTCAAATACATAGTATAACTTTTTTAGAGAATGTTCTTTACCCTAGCCTACCTTTTAGCGAGTCGCCTAGAGAGCATCTACACCCTATCTGGTGTTTCAGCTTGTGATGCCAGTCTTATTATTCTGCAAGAATCTCTTTAGAGAGAGGGTATACTTAATAACTCAAAGAGGATCTTAAAAATATATCTTACTTAAAGCAAAGGTTAATGTCTTGATTCTTCACAACTCTCGCCGATTTTATTTGATAAGTTTAAGGTAGAGTCAAAGCAACTATACGACTACTATTTGATTTTTAAAAAGATAGGTAGAATATGTAGCTGCGAGAATACGGTATCAAATCCTTACGAATGGTGCGTTACGGATTCCATTTTAACGCACCCTACAGTACCTAATTTTTTCAAAAATCAAATAGTAATTTTATATTGTTGTTATTTTTAATTCCTTGATTGAAAACACAGGAACGGGCTATGAATACTACGGTAAAATATGACATCGAGCTGATCAAGCAAGAAGCACTACAACTTGTTAAGAAGAGGCTTGTTAACCGTCAGCAATCAATTTATACCCTGTGTAAATATATTCCTCCTTGTGACTGGGTTAATTTTGAACTTGAGTTAGAAAAAAACGAATTTTTACTCAGAGATAGAATTATCGATCTCCTGAACCACGAATCTTGGGAAGACGATTGAGACTGCATTTAGAAGCTGAACCTTATTAGCAGCATCTCAACAAAATTAAAATTGGAAATTCATTTTTCATTGAAAACCCTCGAATTAAGTTAGGGGTTATAAACAAGAGATTATTAGAGGTTATTTATATAAATTAATACGCTTGGTTTAGCGCCAAAAACCTTAAACTGTGTAGGCTGGAGAGCAACTGCGCCCTTGCGGTTTCCTAACTTGTAAGCCCTCTTTTAAGGAAGCTACGATGGCATACACAAGTCTTCTAAAGTTGCCCCACTGGCTTTTGATTCCCCCAACCCCTCGATAAATTGTTGTGTCAGGTAATACCTCATGAGAGAGCCACAGCCTTCCATCTTATAACGATTGATTGGTGGAATCAAGAAAAAATTATACTAAACAAATTTCAGTTACTTAGGATTAGGCAGACAATTCTTCTACCCCTATCCATTCTGTGATAGATTGCCATTGGCTAGCGTAAACAGTAGTATTTCTACGTTTTTCTTGTTGAGGCTTTCTAAGTATTTTCCCGGTGACAGCCTCAGTGAATGAACTGGATTGGTTCAGATTATAAACAGGCATTTCTTGCCAGCAGTGGCGACAAAACCAGTAACTTTCTGCACCGCGTACATGTTCTAAAAGTAGACTTGAGCAGCAAGGGCAGTAATTCATATTTTCTTAAATCCTGTTAATAAAAGTGTTATTGCAAATCGGGGTAGCTACTTGACAAGCCCGTAGGTATTTAAAACCATGTGTTTATATTTTGACTATAATCTTTAAATATGAGGAACTTGTGAGGAAAGTTGAAACATTTAATAATCTCGTATGTTTTATACATATTTCTTAAGTAATAACAAAGCTATAGGACTCATGTTTGATTTTTGAAAAAACTCGCCCTCAACTCGAAAGGGCTGATTCCTTACTCCCTACTTTCGTTCGGTTATGCTCACGGCAAGCCTATTACCTGTCTATAACGCTTGCGCTGTGCTTCTCTTTGCAGAGAGGCTTATCTGCGATACGCTCTGCGAACGCCAACGCGAACGCCCACCACGTAAATAAATTTAAAAATAAAATCGGATTGCTATTTAGCTATAGCACTTTGATGATTTGCTTTTTTAGCAAGAACTGCCTCCTTCAACAAAACAGCCGAAAGCACAATTTTTTTAGCGACGTTAGGAAGCAAGGGTTTAATATTTACACTCATTAATTAATTTCAAAGATTTACCAATAACAAAACTATAAGATCGTTAATTAAAGTAATCTCTTGAGAGAGGTGATCTACCAGAGCAAGCGCATCTAGAGTATAAGAATCCTTTAAGAGCAAGGGTTTTAATATTTGATATCAGAAAGATTATAAAAACTGGCAACTTAACCATGCGATTCAACGATCAGCTGATTAACATACCTAGTTTAAATCATGTTATTAATCGTTCTCCCTTAACGATTAAGCCTGATAGTTTTGTAGTCGAAGCTATCTTCTTGATGAATCAGGAAAGCTGTAGTAATTATGCACCTCAAAGCTTAAATTTTTCATTAGATTCAAACCCCGTCAATCAACCATTAACAGGTTGTGTCTTGGTTGTGGAGGAAGTAAACTTATTAGGTATTTTTACTGAAAAAGATGTAGTTAGACTTATAGCTTCTGGAGTGGACTTATCCACGGTAACGATCGCACAAGTGATGACGCGGCCAGTAGTTACCCTTAGACAATCAGATTCTCAAGATATTTTCGTTGCTTTATCGTTATTACGTCAGCATCAGACTCATTATTTGCCCGTTTTGGATGATCGCGGACAATTGCAAGGAATTATCACCCAGACTAGCTTATTACAAGCCTTTGACCTGGTAAAAATGGTTGGGGTCGTTGAAGGCTTGCAGCAATATCTACAAAAACCCGAAGATGAATCTAGGCAGGTTAATCAGCATACAGAGATAGAGCAAGTCCGTTGCCAAACTCAAAATAATTTAAAACTATGGGTTGAGGCACAATCGGCTGAAATCATGCAAGTTAATCAAGAACTTCAGCTAGCCCTCGAAGAACTTCAAGTTGTAGAAGAAGAACTGCGCGAACAAAATGAAGAGTTGTCCATTGCCCGTGAGCTAGTAGAATTAGAGCGCCAGCGTTACCAAGATTTATTCGAGTTCGCTCCAGATGGTTACTTGGTAACTGATACAACAGGTATTATCCAAGAGGCTAACCAAGCAGCAGCAATCTTGCTGGCTGTCCGCCAAAAATATTTAGTGAACAAACCATTAAGTCTATTTATTGCTTACCAAGATCGCCAGACTTTTAACACTCGACTGAATAATTCGCAGCAGGAACAGGAGTGGGAAGCTTATGTAAAACCACGGGGAGGTAAAGCTTTTCCGGCTAGCATTAGAGTGGCTGCCATGTACAATTTTGAGGGTAAGCAAGTTGGTTGGCGCTGGTTACTCTGCGATATTAGCGAACGCCAACAAGCAAAGGAATCACTGCGCCAAGCAAACGAAGAGTTAGAACAACGAGTGGCAGAACGGACAGCAGAACTTGTAATGTCCAACTTCCTGTTGCAACAAGAAATTACTGAACGCCAACGTACAGAAGTTGCATTACGGCAGAGCGAAAACCTCTATCGCCAACTCGTGGAAAGCCAAATTGACATAATTATCCGCATTGATTTGCACTTTCAGATTACCTTTGCCAATGCCGTTGCTTGTCAAACCTTCGGCTGGAAGGAAGATGAGTTTCGTGGTCAGTCATTTTTCCAGTTTCTTCATCCAGATGACTTGCCTGAAGCGATGGAAGATATAGCAACTTTAGGATCTTCACCCCATCCCTTGACTAATCGTGAGCGGCGTGCATTCACAGTCAATGGTATTCGCTGGTTTCAATGGAATGCGATCGCAATTCGTAATGATAAAGGAGAGGTCGTTGAAATCCAAGGGGTAGGCAGAGATATTACCGAACAGCAAGCGGCGCTATATGAACGCCAACTTGCAGAAGAGTCACTGCGCCAAAGCGATGAGAAATTTCGCACGATTGCCGAAAATGTCCACGCAGTCATTTGGATTGCTAGTGCAGATTCATTCCGAACCTTGTATGTTAGTCCGGCTTATGAAAAAATTTGGGGTCGCTCTTGCCAATATTTATTGGAGCATCCTGAGTCCTGGATAGAAACCGTTCATCCAGACGATCGCGAGCGAACAAGCAAAGCAGCAAAACAACAGCTTAGTGGTGAGTCCGCTTCAATAGAATATCGAATTTTACGACCTGATGGATCAGTGCGCTGGATCTGGGATCGGAGCTTTACTGTCTATAATGACCAAGGAAAAGTTCAGTATTATGGCGGTATTGCCGAAGATATCACCGAAAGAAAACTAGCCGAAGAGTCACTGCAAGAAAGTGAAGCGCGATTGAGTTTAGCTCTGGAAGCTGGCCAAATGGGTATATGGGATCGCGACCTGATCGCCAATACTAGTGTTTGGTCTGCCAATATGGGGCCGCTTTATGGTCTACCGAGCGCTACCTTGTGTCCAACCATAGAAGATTATCTTAATTTAATCCATCCAGAAGACCGCGAATTGGTGGCTGCGAGTATACCTCGCATGATTGAGGAAGGAAGGGCAACTACAGATTATCGAGTTGTCTGGCCCGACGGCAGCCTACACTGGTTAAACTGCAAAGCTCAGGTCTACTATAACGAAATCGGTGAGATGATCAGGATGATCGGCACAAATAAAGATATCACTGAGCGCAAGTTGGCACAACAAAAAATCTTTGAACAAGCCGCTCTACTTGATATCGCCACCGACGCGATATTAGTTCGAGATTTCCAGTTTCAAATTTTATTCTGGAATAAAGGTGCAGAGCGGATGTACGGTTGGCTCTCTTCAGAGGTTATGGGAAAAAACCTCCGGGAGATTCTGTACCCAGCAGCAATTCAGCCGCAACTGCAAGTACCGCTAAAAAGCGTAATTGAGAGTGGCTCGTGGCAAGGTGAGTTACATAAAGTTACAAAATCCGGTAAGGAAATTGTTGTGGAAAGCCGTTGGACATTGATGCGTGATTCTGAGGGAGAACCCAAATCTATCCTTACTGTTGACACTGACATCACCGAAAAGAAACAACTCCAAGAGCAGTTTTTTCGCACCCAGCGATTGGAAAGCCTTGGTACTCTTGCAGGTGGCATTACCCACGACTTGAACAATATATTGACACCAATTTTGGCCGCGGCTCAATTACTACAGGGAACATTTTTACAAGACGAAGATCTGTCTGGACAACTGCTGGCACTTATAGAAACCAACGCCAAACGCGGAGCAGCTTTAGTGAAGCAAATTTTGTCCTTTGCACGAGGATATAAAGGAGAGGCGACAATTATTCAAGTCGAGTCCCTGATTTTAGAAATTGTCCAAATTGTTAAACAGACATTTCCCAAATCTATTGAAATTTACACGGTTATCCCAGAAGATATTTGGGCTGTCACAGGGGAAGCAACACAACTGCATCAAGTGCTGATGAACTTGGTAGTAAATGCCCGCGATGCTTTGCCAGATGGCGGCAATATCAAAATTTCTGCGGAAAATAAGTTTATTGATGAAGCTTATACCAGAATGAATCTCGATGCTAAAGTTGGGCATTATATTGTGATTAGCGTTGCTGATAACGGAATTGGGATACCGCCAGACATATTAGATAGAATTTTTGAGCCGTTTTTCACCACAAAAGATGTCAACGCAGGTACGGGACTCGGACTTTCAACAGTGCTTGGCATTATTAGAAGCCATGATGGTTTTATTAAAGTGTCTACTAGTGTTGGTAGAGGCAGCAAATTTGACCTGTTTTTACCAGCAGTGCAAGCAACTCAAGCCTTCAGCATAGAAGAGATGGATTTGCTCTCAGGAGAGAGAGAACTGATTTTAGTTGTAGATGATGAAGCCCAAATTCGGGAGATTGCCACAATCATCTTAGAAAAGCACAACTACAAGATACTAGCTGCCAGTAATGGTATAGAGGCGATCGCACTCTATGCCCAATACAAGCATCAAATCAATGCCGTATTGATAGATATAATGATGCCGGAGATGGACGGAATCACTGCTATTCGCACCTTACAAAAAATGAACAACCAAGTTCAAATTATTGTCTGTAGCGGACTGAACTCAATGGAATTCTTGGCTCAAGCAGCTGATGTTAGCGTGCAAGCAGTTTTATCAAAACCTTATACGACCAGAGAATTATTGCAAACTTTACACCACCTATTTAGAGGCAGTTAGGAGTTAAGAGTACAGACGCGATTAATCGCGTCTGTTAAGAGTAAATATTGTATTGGGAAGAATTTAATCCCAATGCCCAATGCCCAATTCCCCAATCCCTCACAAGTTCCTCAAATTGCTTTGCTAACTTTAAAGTTGGGGCAATGTCCGGCAATATGGGGTTAATCCGGCTGATGAATATTGTTAGAAAAATTAATGATGAATTAGCGATCGCTGGACAAATTACAGTAGAGCAGCTAAAACAAATTGCTGATGAGGGTTATAAGTCTGTAATCAACCTACGTTTGCCCGACGAAATAGACTTGCTGGCTAATGAACAGGAGAAGACAGAAGTTTTAGGATTGTACTACGTTAACTTCCCAACTAAACCTGAAGACCTGAATCATCAAAGTACGCTTCAGATATATGAAACCATTACTGAACTACCCAAACCGATTCTGATCCATTGTGATAACTCAATTCGTTCAGCCGCGATCGCATTGTTGTATATCTGCATCAAGCAGGGCGTAACATTTGAAAAAGCACTGCAAAAAGTTATTACATTAGGTTTGATATAGCCAGGACTTACGCAAAAATTGCCGAAAAGCTTAATTTATCGAACCGCCAAGACGCCAAGAACGCCTTCGCGCAGCGTCTCGTAGAGAAGAATTCGTAGAGTGTGCGTAAGTCCTAATAGCTATCAACGAAGAGGCAGGGGGCAGGGAGAAAGATGCTGTAATTTACTAGCAATAGAGGGTTTCAGAGTAAATCAATTTATTTATACTTAATGTTAAATATTTATAGGACTTACGCAAAGAATTTATTGGGTTCTCTCCCCTGCCCCCTTTCCTCTTCGTTAACTCCCTCATTCCATAGATTTGAAGCCCTTGCAGTGTTTCATCCCACAGCTAGACGCAGGTGGTTTCTATGTTTATATACTATTAAGCGGGGAATGTACCTCAGAAGACTGGAGATAAAAATGAGGTCGTGACCTAGCTAAAGTTCTGGGATTCGTCATCATGTATGAACTAGTTCAAGCTGTCTTCAACGGTGATGAAAAAACTGCTCTGCATCAGTTGATTTATACGTTGAGTGTTTCAGGGAAGCGTTACTTCCTGAGAAATGAAATTTTACAAGCTTTTGCCGATTACTGTCATCAATCCCAAAAGCCAGCCTATTTTTACTATTCTTCTTCTGTGGGTAAACTGATACAGTACACCCACGAAATAATTCTTGAAGAAGAAAGTACCTGGTTCGTGGTTCGTCCCAGAATTGCTAGTCAAGAAGTTTGGAAACTGACAGCCGATTTTAATAGTTTTGAGCAGATGACGCCGCAAACGCTGCTAGATGTAAGAGATCGCCTAGTCAACCGCTACCAACCTCATATCCTAGAAATTGACCTCCATCCGTTTTACGAAAGTTCCCCCAGAATTGACGATCCCAGAAATATTGGTCAAGGTTTAGCCTTTCTCAACCGTTACCTGTGCAATCAATTGTTGACTGACCCCCAATATTGGGTGGAAATGTTATTTCAAGCATTGCAGGGGTTACAACACGATGGAATTCGGCTGTTGTTGAGCGATCGCATTCCTTCAGGTATTCATTTAGCCAAACAAATTAAGCTAGCTCTGAAATTACTGAATGAGCTTAAGCCTAACGAACCTTATGAAAAATTCCGCTTCGATCTCCAAGAACTCGGCTTTGAGCCGGGTTGGGGTAACACTGCGGCGCGAGTCTCTGAAACACTTGAACTCTTAGACCGACTCATTTACTCCCCAGAACCTGGCATCTTAGAAACATTTGTGGCCCGCGTCCCCGCCATTTTTCGTGTCGTCCTCATTTCCATCCACGGTTGGGTGGGACAGGAAGATGTCTTAGGAATAGATGAAACACTTAGTCAAGTTATCTACGTCCTTGAACAAGCTCGCAGCTTAGAAAATGAACTGCGTGAACAAATCAAACTTGCTGGTCTGGATGTGCTGGGTATGAAACCCCATGTAATTATTCTCACCCGACTAATCCCTAACTGCGAAGGAACATTTTGCAACCTGCGCTTAGAAAAAGTCCAAGATACTGAAAATGCTTGGATATTGCGCGTTCCTTTTGGTGAATTCAATCCGGAAATTACTAACAATTGGATTTCTAAATTTGAGATTTGGCCTTATTTAGAACAATTTGCTCTAGATGCAGAAAAAGAATTGCTAACTCAATTCCAAGGTAAACCTCATCTTCTTATTGGCAACTACAGCGACGGTAACTTAGTGGCTTTTCTTTTATCGCGCCGGATGAAAGTTACCCAGTGCAATATTGCCCATTCCTTAGAAAAACCTAAATATCTATTTAGTAATTTATATTGGCAAGATTTAGAAGATAAATATCACTTCTCGGTACAATTTACCGCAGATTTGATTAGCATGAATGCAGCCGAGTTTATCATCACATCATCCTATCAAGAAATTGTCGGCACACCTGACACCATAGGTCAATACGAGTCGTACAAATACTTTACGATGCCGCATCTGTATCATGTGGTTGATGGCATTGATTTGTTTAGTCCTAAATTCAACTTAGTGCCGCCAGGAGTAGATGAAAAAATTTTCTTTCCCTATAGCCAAAAAGAAGACCGAGATATTAAGCTTGGCAAACAAATTCACGACCTCCTCTTTACCCGCAAAGATCCCCAAATTTTTGGTCATTTAGATAACCTTAACAAGCGACCAATTTTTGCCGTTGCTCCCATCACTTCAATCAGAAATCTCACTGGTTTAGCTGAATGTTTTGGTCAAAGTCAGGCGTTGCAAGAGCGCTGTAACCTAATCCTTTTAAGTAGTAAACTGCATCCAGATGAAACTACAAACCCAGAAGAAGCAGAAGAAATCCAAAAACTTCACAACATTATTGAACAATATCATCTCAATGGCAAAATTCGCTGGGTGGGGATGCGTATCCCTAGCAGCAACATCAGCGAAGCCTACCGAGTAGTTGCAGATTCTCAGGGAATTTATGTCCACTTTGCCCGCTTTGAATCCTTCGGTAGGTCTATTTTGGAAGCAATGATTTCTGGCTTGCCAACTTTTGCTACTCAATTTGGCGGTTCTTTAGAAATTATCGAAAACCAAGAGAATGAATTTAATGTTAATCCTACAGACTTAGAAGGTACAGCAAAGAAACTTTTAGGCTTTGTTGAACAATGCAATACTCAAGATGATTATTGGCAAGAAGTCTCAGAATGGATGAGTCAGCGAATTCATAATAGATACAATTGGCATTTACATAGTAATAAATTACTACAGCTTGCTAAAATTTTTAGTTTTTGGAACTTTGTTGCTCCAGAAAATAACGAAGCCAGAGATCGCTATATGGAAGCCTTATTTCATCTGATTTATAAACCTAGAGCGGAAAAGATTTTGGAGAAACATAAGGGGGGATGAGGGAGTGGGGAGTGAGGGGCAGAGGGGCAGGGGAGCAGGGGAGAGTTAGAACTGGGTTCATCCACCTCTAAACTCCGTTCATCCACCTCTAAACTCCGTTCATCCACCTCTAAACTCCGTTCATCCACCAAATTTCCCAATTCCCCATTCCCCATTCCCTACTCCCTATTTATGGACAAAAAAGGTCATTCTCGCAATTTTATCTACACAGACTGGATTTTAATCGAAACCCAGTTTGACCCTGAGCAATTGCACTCCAAAGAAACTGTCTTTACAATCGGCAATGGATACCTGGGAACAAAAGGCAGTTTTGAGGAAGGTTATCCTCATGCATTGCCTGCTACTTTTATCCACGGTGTCTACGACGATGTGCCGGTGGTGTACACTGAACTGGCAAATTGTCCTGATTGGCTACCTTTGGTAGTAATTGTAAATGGCGAATCTCCTACGGAGACGCTACGCGAACGCTTCCGTCTCGATCAAGGTAAAATATTGCGCTATGATCGCCAGCTTGATTTACGCTACGGACTTCTTAGCCGTTACTTACGTTGGCACTCTCCTAGTGGAAAGACTATAGATATTCACTTTGAACGCTTTGCTAGCTTTGCAGATCAGCATGTGTTAGTGCAACGCTGCCATTTAACACCAGTAGATTTTGATGGGGTAATCGAAGTTCAGGGAAGTATTAACGGCTATCCAGAAAATCAGGGTTTTAATCATTGGGAAGGACTAGATCAGGGCAAGACTGACCAAGGAATCTGGTTGCAATGCCGCACCCGCCACTCCCGAATTGAACTCGGTATGAGCGCAACTATGAGAATCTCAGGTGCTGAAGCATCTTTGCAAGTCAGTACCGCACCTGGTTATCCAACCTTAAGCATGACCTACCAAGCTAAATCAGAACAGACCGTAACGGTAGAAAAAATCGTGACAGTTTTTACCTCCCGGGAGACTGAGACACCAGTTTCAGCAGCTACAGAAAAACTCGCGCACCTGCCAGATTACGCAACACTAGTAAAAGCCAATAAGCAGGCATGGGATGAGACGTGGCAGCAAAGTGACATCCTCATTGAAGGGGATAGTACAGCTGCTTTTGCTGTTCGCTACAATCTATTCCAGCTACTGATTGCTGGATCACACCATGATGACAAGGTAAGCATTCCGGCTAAAACTCTTTCTGGGTTTGGCTATCGCGGTCATATCTTTTGGGATACAGAAATTTTTATGCTGCCCTTTTTTCTGTTTACCCAACCAGCGATCGCCCGAAATTTACTCAGTTACCGTTGGCATACTTTACCAGGAGCTAGACGCAAGGCTGCCCATTACGGCTATAAAGGGGCAATGTATGCTTGGGAAAGTGCTGATACCGGAGATGAAGTAACACCACGTTGGGGACTCAATAATGATTTTTATGGTGAAGATGTGCGGATTTGGTGCCGCGATCGCGAAATTCATATTAATGCAGATATTCCTTACGCCGCTTGGAACTACTGGCAAGTCACTGGTGATGATGAGTGGATGCAACAGCGCGGCGCAGAGATTATTTTGGATGCTGCTATCTTCTGGGGTAGCCGAGTTGAATTCAATTCTGAGCGCCAACAATATGAAATTCGGGGAGTAATCGGAGTAGATGAATATCATGAATTCGTTCACAATAATGCCTTTACAAATCGGATGGCGCAATGGCATTTAGAGAAAGCGATCGCAGTTTATGATTGGTTGGCTCAAAAGTTCCCCGAACGAGCTGCTGAACTAGAAGAGAAACTAAAAGTTACACCACAAGAGCGATCGCACTGGCAAGATATTATCGCCAAAATCTTGTTTCTCCATGACTCATCAACAGAACTAATCGAGCAGTTTGAAGGATTTTTCCAATTAGAAGATATCGACTTAGCAGATTATCAAGGGCGCGATCGCTCCATGCAAGTCATCTTGAGTATTGAGAAAACCAATAAATGTCAAGTAATCAAGCAGCCAGATATCTTGATGCTGCTTTATTTAATGCGGGAATCAGCAGATTTTCCCTACAACAAAAAAGCATTGCAGACAAACTGGAACTACTACGCACCCCGCACAGACATTACTTATGGTTCGTCCCTTGGCCCAGCAGTTCACGCCATTTTAGCTTCCGATTTGGGCAAATCAGCAGAAGCTTACGAAGTGTTTATGCAAGCGTTAATGGTGGATCTTGAAGATAACCGAGGTAACACCAGCGATGGAATTCATGGTGCTACTGCTGGTGGCGTTTGGCAAGCTGTAATTTTTGGATTCGGTGGCATTCAACTCACCGAAAATGGCCCCGTAGCTAACTTCCATCTCCCTGATGGCTGGACACGCCTAAAATTTAAACTGCACTGGCGCGGAAAATGGCACGACTTCGATCTGCATCGAGGATTGGAAGCTGGGGACTGGGGACACAACGACTTGCTCAGTGCATCGCTGGGGACAAGAGGAATAACTAATACCCAATACCCAATCCCCAATACCCAATCCCGGAGCGAAGCAACCCACAACCCCAACATCCAAGGATTCATCTTCGACCTAGATGGAGTGCTAACAGATACAGCAGAACTTCATTATTTAGCTTGGCAAAAGCTAGCAGATGAAGAGGGTATACCCTTTAATCACCAAGCGAACGAAGCGCTGCGGGGTGTATCCCGTCGTGCTTCTCTGATGCATATTATTGGAGATAGACCATATTCGGAAGCACAAATTGAGGAGATGATGGAGCGTAAGAATCGCTACTATGTAGAATCGATCCAAAACATGACACCTAAGGATTTGTTACCAGGTGCGATCGCTCTCTTGGATGAATTGCGGCAAGCTGGGATTAAAATTGCTATTGGTTCAGCTAGCAAAAATGCCCGCACCGTGATTGAGCGATTGGGCATTGCCGATAAAGTAGATGCGATCGCTGACGGTTATAGTGTACAGCAACCCAAGCCAGCACCCGACCTATTTCTGTATGCAGCCAAGCAGCTAGGACTCGAACCAGCCCAATCTGTAGTTGTAGAAGATGCCGCAGCAGGCATTGAGGCGGCTCTAGTCGCTGGTATGTGGGCAATAGGACTCGGGCCAACTGAACGAGTTGGAGCCGCTCATATTGTTTTGCCCAGCTTAGAAGGGGTCACATGGGCAGATTTAAGAACCAAATTAAGCAATATTGCCAAACAAAAGGCTTGCTCTTCCTGATCTTTACCCCTTTTTTAGCTACCGTGTCCCACATTTTTGTCAGAGTGAAACTGTCACACTCACCGATATCCCGCCCAGAACTAAAGTTTAGCGGCTCATAGCCCAAGTCCACTTGAGTAGATTTGAGCCATGAAACTCGGAATTCATTCCGAGGCGGAATAAAAACGTAGTGCAAAATTTATTAATAAAGATATGGCTGCGGTAAGACTTGTGTGTAGGTTTTTAAAGAAATCGTCTGCGGGGGGATCTTATCCAAACCTATTGCGTGCTATACTACCTATTTTTTCGATCATAATATTCAACTAAATTCTAACGACTGGCGCTTTCATTCTCTTTTAATAGTTTTAATAACTGATAACTATAGTTTTAAGAACTGATAACTGTTAACCTCCAAAAGCTAAGATCGTCTAAATAGGGAATCTAAAATAAAACGCAAATTTTAGATATCCAAATTAGGAGTCAGAGCGTGAATTTGGACGGATTAGCTTTACAGATAGAAAATATGCGTAAGCGCGTCGCTTTTTTGCAACGTCAGAGTGAACTGCAAAATACACAGGGAGATATTGAACTGGTTACGGCAGTATTAAAAGAAGTCCACCTAGCTTTGTCAGAACTGCAAATAGCTCATAACGACCTACAGCAACAGAATAAAGAATTATCCAATGCCCAAGAATCCTTGATAGCACAAGGTCAACGCTACCAGGAACTATTTGAGGAAGTACCAGACGCTTATTTTGTAACTGATGCAAAAGGGTTAATTCAGGAAGTTAATTTAGCAGCCACCACTCTGCTCAATATTTCCAAAAGTTTTTTGTTAGGCAAACTCTTGGGAATTTATGTGATTGAGAAAGAAATAATTGCTTTTCATCTGAAACTGCTTCATCTACGCGATCATGCCAAAATCCCAGACTGGAAAATGCAAGAGTGGGAAGTAAATCTGCGACCACATAACAAAACGCCAATTATTGCTGCGGTTAAGGTGGTTGCTATCCGTAATCAACAAGGTAAGTTAGTAGGTTTGCGTTGGATATTGCGGGATATTAGCGAAAACAAACGAACCCAAGCCAAGCTGCAATGGGCAGAACAGGCGATGCGACAAGCACTTGCCAAAGAAAGGGAGTTTAGTGAACTTAAATCCCGCTTGCTCACCATCACCTCCCATGAGTTTCGTACTCCTTTGGCTACTATCCACTCTTCTGCGGAGTTACTAGAATATTATCGCCATCTATGGAGCGACGAGCGACAACAAACCCACCTACGTCGCATTCAAACATCAGTTATGCATCTAACCCAGTTGTTGAATGATGTATTGATGCTGAGTCAGGATGAAACAGGCAAACTAGAGTTTAATCCAACACCCCTAAATTTGGTGGAATTTTGCCGCGATATATTAGAAGAATTAGAACAGAGCGATCGCTCACAACATGCGATCGTTTTTAGCAGTGAGTGCCAATCTACAAGAGCTAACTTAGATGCGAAATTACTGCGGCAAATCTTGACTAATTTATTCTCGAATTGTCTAAAATACTCTCCCATTGGTAGCACAGTTAAGTTTTCTGTCATCACTGCCAACGAGCAAGCTATATTCCAGACTCAAGACTCTGGTATTGGCATTCCTCCAAATGACATTGATTACATCTTTGAACCCTTCCATCGCGCTAGTAATGCAGCTAATATCCCAGGAATGGGATTGGGAATGTCTATCGTCAAGCAGGCTGTAGATTTACATGGCGGCGAAATTCGTGTCGAAAGTGCGATCGGTGTGGGAACTACCTTTACCGTAACTCTGCCATTTTCGAGAAAGTTCAATACATATAGCAATCCCAAATGAGTTATGAAAATCGAGAGGCTCAGATCCTCGACTTTTTTGAGAAGTCGGGGATCTTATTGTTCACGAATGATTTAGGACTGCTATAGCAGCTTGCATAGCTTTCGAGTCAATTTGCACTTTAGAAGGCTTTATAACTAATCAATCACTTTTATTTATCGAATTCAAAATCAAATATAATTGCTTCTATGCTAAAAGGTCTTTAAAGTGGGGTTAGCCGGTCAACAATAGGTTGATTGTAAAGTTTTTCTTAAGAGTAACTTAGGGAAAGCAATTCAAATACTTTGTATATTTAAGTGTGAGTTTATATTACGCCTGTGGTAATCTCTAACAAATCAGAATACGCACTTCTAGCCCTGTTAGAGTTAGCAACCTGCTACCCTAACGGTGAAGCCCTACAAATTCGAGAGATAGCGGCATTACAAGACATCCCGAACCGCTATTTAGAACAACTCTTAGCCACATTAAGGCGTGGAGGTTTAATTAAGAGTATACGCGGAGCCAAAGGTGGCTATGTTCTGGCACGAGATCCCGGAAAGATTACAGTGTTAGATGCTTTTAGCTGCATGGAAGGAGCAGATATCGTGGCTTCCAATCCTGAACCAACTCCCAGCACGGTAGAAGGTGAGCTAATTCAGGAAGTCTGGCAGGAAGCACGTCAGGCTGCTAACTCAGTTTTAGAAAAATATACACTCCAAGACCTTTGCGAACGAAGAGCAATGCGAAAGCAAAAGGAACTCATGTATTACATTTAGTATAAAAGTAACAATCTGTGAGGCTGTTATATGCCTGAAGGAAATTTTCAACAGCCTGTAAATAGTGCCACTACTCTTGTGGAGAGTTATGCAGCAGGAAAGCGAGACTTTAGTAAAGCAGAACTTGGTAATGCTGATTTGCAAGGTATTAACTTGAAAGGTTCTGACCTTAGTTATGCTGACTTGAGTGAAGCTAACCTGAGTGGCGCAAATTTGAGAGGAACCGATCTGAGTTTTGCCGATCTGGGTCAAGCTAATCTGAAGGATGCTAATCTCAAGGGAGCATTGTTGATGTCAACGAATCTTCGCCAAGCCAATCTCAAAGGAGCGAACCTGGAAAAAGCAGACTACGATCGCAGCACCAATTTTCCTCAAGATTTTGACCCAGTAAAAGCGGGTATGCAGATTAAATCTGAAAATTGATTGAAGTTCAATGATGGTACTTGCCTCAAGATAGAAGATATTTTTCCTATAAAAGTTGTATTTTTATGGAAAAGCCTAATCGATGAGGTTGACAATGGAGGCAAAAAGTGAAACCCCCAACCAACGCGCACCACTAATCACTGCTGGAATTTTTCTTGGTGTAGGTATTGGAGGGTTTATTGATGGAATTTTACTGCATCAGATCCTTCAATGGCATCACATGCTTAGTAATATTCGACCTCTGACAAACATAGCGAATATAGATTTGAACACGCTATGGGATGGATTATTTCATACCTTTAATTGGGTATTCACCGTGGTAGGAGTTGTCTTGCTATGGCGTGCCGGAGCGCGTGAAGATGTTCCTTGGTCATCACAGACCTTTATTGGGTCAATATTGATTGGTACTGGGTTGTTTGACTTCGTTGAAGGTTTAATTGACCATCAAATTCTCGGTATCCATCATGTAAAACCAGGGCCAAATGAGTTAGCTTGGGATTTAGGATTTCTTGCATTAGGTGCGCTACTTATTGTCATCGGCTGGATAATGATAAAAAAGACAAGAGTCATTAGTCATTAGTCATGGGGCATTGAGCATTGGGCATAGGGCATTGGTCGATAATCATAGTTCTTCTTCCCCTGCCTCCCCTGCTCCCCCTGCCTCCCCTGCTCCCTCATCCCCTCACTCCCCCCTATGACAGATACTTTTGAAAAAACTAGCTGGAGTTGGCAGCTTTCTCAATTTCAACAACAAGCTGGAGAATGGTGGGAATACCAGTTTTACCGCTTTGAGAGCGCTTTACCTGAATTTCCTACTGGATGGTCAATTAGTCCTTGGCTTGGTGAGTTGCTGAAATTCTTGTTTTGGCTGGTACTAGGTTTATTTGTAGTTTGGGTGGGTTGGCGATTATGGCAAGAATTCAGTTCTTATGTATATTCTTGGCTGAATAGAAGTGGCAATCTCACTGATTTTCGTGGCAAAACTAGCTCTAGTGAGTTATCCATAGACCTTTTGTTGGAGCGATCGCAACAATTTTATCGTCAAGGTAACTACCGTGAGGCTTGCCGTTGTATTTATTTAGCAATGTTGCAGCAGTTGGATAAAAATGCGATCGCACCTCACAAACTCAGCCGCACAGATGGCGAATATCTGCAATTGCTGCGATCGTCTGTGACTCCAATACAGCCTTATGAAACTTTAATTACCACTCATGAACAATTATGTTTTGGTAATGCCGAGATTTTGCCAGACAATTATGAGCAGTGTCGCCAAGCTTATCGGGAAATTTCCCCAGAATGAAGGAAGAAAACGCGGGGATAGAAATAATACATAGCTAATAGCTAAAAAATCAATACTTTTAGTGAAAATTAATCTAAAAGTTAGAAAAAGCGAGAGATACGGACAAAGACTTATCCTCGCTTTTTGTATTCCCTAAGCTGTGAGAGTTGCGTTGGCGTAGCCCGTCGTAGACATCGCTCGATCCACAGCTTCCAAGGCAGTGTTTACTTCTGCCTCTGTGACAATTAGCGGTGGCACAAATCGGACTACTTTTGGCCCGGCAGGTACGAGTAATACACCCTCGTTGATGGCAGCATTAACGACATCTGCTGCGGTTAGTTGAATATTGGCTCGCAACTCCAAACCGTTAATTAAACCCCAACCTCGAACTTCGCTAATGTGCTGAGGATATTTCGCTGCGATCGCTTTCAATCCAGTTCGCAATTGTTCACCCCTATCTTGCACATTCTGCAAAATATTTTCCCGTTCCAATGTCTGGCAAACACTGAGTGCTACACCACACACAAAAGGATTTCCGCCAAAGGTGCTAGCGTGTTCCCCTGGTTGAAAAACATCACAGAATTTCTTGCTCATCATCGCGCCGATGGGAATACCACCACCTAAGCCTTTGGCACTGGTAAAGATATCCGGTTCAACGCCAAGATGTTCGTAAGCCCATAATTTGCCACTGCGTCCCATACCAACTTGCACTTCATCGAAAATCAATAAAATGCCAGTTTCGTCACAAATTTGCCGGAGCTTTTTAAAATAGGCAACATCTCCCGGACGCACACCGCCTTCTCCCTGCAATGGCTCAATCAGAATCGCAGCTACCCGATAATCGCCTTCATCCAACTCGCTAATCGCCACTTCCACAGCGTTAATATCGTTGTAATTTACGTAGTGGAAACCAGGAACCAAGGGATCAAAATATTTTTGATACTTCGGTTGTGCTGTAGCGGTAATCGTTGCCAAAGTCCGTCCGTGGAAACTGGCATTGGCGGTTAAAATAATCGGTTTTTCAATGTCTAATACTGTGTGGGCATATTTCCGCGCCAGTTTAATTGCAGCTTCGTTAGCTTCAGCTCCAGAGTTGCAGAAAAACACGCGATCGGCACAAGAATGTTCAACAAGCCATTTCGCCAATTCACCTTGCTCAGGAATGTAGTACAAATTAGAGACATGGTGCAGCTTCTGGATTTGGCGTGTTACCGCTTCTACCATAACTGGGTGGGCGTGTCCCAAAGTACAAGTGGCAATTCCCGCTACAAAGTCCAGATATTCTCGTCCTTGTGTATCCCAAACCCGACATCCAGCACCCCGTTCTAGGGCTAAGGGAAACCGACCATAGGTAGACATGACAGCTTCATTAAAGCTATTTGCATCAAAGGGACTGGATGCTACAGACCCTGAATCTGGGGGGATGGTGGCTTGTTCAACGAGAGTTTGTAGGCTCACTACCGCTCCTCCTCTTGAGTTTTTCATCATATAGTTATTTACTAGTTTCCTAGAAATCCCTAAAAATTACTTTTTATTTAGCACAACTCGTACTTCTTTTTAGGCTAACGCTTATATGACCTCAAAGACATGGCGGTGCTGAAAAAAATTTTGTAATCAACACTTGAGCAAGAGTATGAGTAACAGGCAAGTTTGCATAAGCGTAGCCCGTCTGTCGAGGGTAGAGTCCAGGATTTTCTTATAGAACACATGAGGAAATTCATCTTGCTGTGTGTGGGAAAACTGCCAGAAAGTTAAGGGAGTTAGAAGTTATAGAGGGGTAATCTATCGATATAAATTAGTTATGATGCTTTAAATATCTGGTTGGAATTATTTTTCAGTGATTTTCAGTTCATCAATATTCCAAAAAGTTGGCCCCAATGCAGAAAACTTGATAGGATTGACACGTTCACGCACCGCCTGAAACGAAATTGGATTCACAAGGCAGAATATTGGCAACTGTTCAGCAACGATTTGCTGAAATCTGCTATAAATGGCCTTGCGCTTGCTCTGGTCTAGTTCTTTAAATCCTGCGCCAAAAAGACTATCGATTTCTCTCTCCCAATCAGAAACTACCCATCCTTTGAGCGGGGGTTTTCCCGGTAAAGCACCTTGGTTAAACTGATGAAATGAGCCTTGACTAGTCCAAAATAAAGATAAAAGATTAGGTTCAACATCTGCACCGGGAACACCAAATGCACCGACATAACAATCCCAATCTCGACGAGAGAGTAGCTTTTGTAATACTACATTAAAATTGACTACCTGCATATCTGCTTTGATACCAATTTGATTGAGGTCTTGTTGGATTTGAACGGCGGCATCGATTCTTAATTGATCTTCTGATTTCACCAAGAGATTGAATTGCACACGATTTTCATCTTTATCTAACAGTTCTTTTTGGAAGTTGTACTTAAACCCAGACTCTAACAACATCTGCCTAGCTTTCTGAGGGTTGTAATCATACACTTTTAACCCTGCTGCTGGGGAAAAGTAATAGGGACTTTGACCAGCAATTGGCGAATGTTGGATTTCGCCTAAACGGCGATAGATATTAGTTTTAATTCGGTTGCGGTCAATGGCATAGGCAACTACTTGCCTAAAAGCTAAGTTATTAAACCACCGAGATTTAATTGGGTCTATAAAAGGCTTACCTTTAGAATTACTAGCTTGGTTGAGATTGAAACCCACAAAGCTAAAACCCGCAGTAGGCCCACCATTATAAATAATAAACTTTCCTCACTTTTCCTCTTTCTTGAGTAACCCAAATACTGCTGGTGTCACATTCAAAGTATCCAGTTTCTCTGAGCGGAATCTGAGTAACTGATTTTCTGTAGAAGCAATAATTTGCCAGACAATACGTTGAATATAAGGCTGTGGTTTTTTTTGAGAATCTTTGCGCCAGTAATAGGGGTTGCGTCGTAAAATTATCCGTTCACCAGGAGTATAGCTTTCAATTTGGTAAGGCCCATTACAGATGATTTTTTGCGGATCAGTATTGGTTCCCCACATTGAGAGAAACTTAGGATTACCATTGACATCACTGGATAATACAGAAGAACGCAAGGCATGATCTGGCAAAATCGCTAGCCTTTCGGCGTATCTTAAAAAAGGGGCAAAAGGTTCTACAAAAGTAAACTCGACTCGCAGATCATCTAGTTTCTGAACTGACGGGAAAGTTTCAGTTTTGCCAATACGGAAAAAATCTCTATATAAAGTGGGAATTTTTTTATTAAGATAAATGTATTGATAAGTAAAGACTACATTATCTGCCGTGAGCGGTTTACCATCTGACCATTTTAATCCTGTTCTTAAGGTAAAAATAATTTGCTTTTTATCAGCAGATATTAACCAAGATTCTGCTAATCCTGCCTCCAACTTACTAGTCATAAAATTCTCATCGATTAATCCCTTGAAATAAAAGAGAAAACACTGTATGGAGAGTCATTTATGGCATAGTTAAAAGTAGTTGGATCACTTAGTGAAACTAAAACTAATTGAGCTACCTGAGATGTTTTGCTTTTCATTTGTGTCGGGTGACAACTTGTGAGCAAAAAACAACAAGATAGTAGCAAACCAACTACTAAATTCAGAGGTCGGACAACAGCAGGAATCATTTCTAATTATCTACCTTGCAGCTACTATCTACACAGTACAGTATGTTGATTTACTGGTATTAGGACAATGATAGTAGACCGAAAAATTTTGCGATCGCCTACGGTAGCCGCTTCAAAGTCGTGACCTGTTATAGCTGGATTTGTAGTTTGAATGTACTAAAAAGTACAAATGCGATAAAGTTAGTACAAAACTAGAAAAAGTAGGCTAAAAGTACTATTTTTACGTCATTCTCAACACTTGAGCAAAAATATCAACGTATCCAAAAGGAGTTAATGGCCGGGGCGATCGCTCTTGGCGGTGTTTTCTTCATTGGCACTTTGTGGTACTCGTTAGTGGAGGGCTGGTCATGGGAAGATGCCGCTTACATGACAGTCATCACTCTTGCAACCGTGGGATACGGAGAGACGCACCCACTAGGTAACCGAGGACGATTGTTTACAATTGCCTTGATTTTATTGGGTGTAGTTAATATCGGTTACATTGTCAACAGATTTACAGAAGCAATCATTCAAGGCTACTTTCAACAAGGAATTCGGCTACAGCAGCAGAGGCGGTTAATGGAATCCCTAACAGAACACTACATTATTTGTGGATTTAGCCGGACTGGTCGTCAAATCGCCAAGGAATTTCGGGCAGAAGGTGTATCTTTTGTAGTGATTGATTCAGATATGGAATCAGTGCAAAGGGCGCAGACAGAAGGTTACACAGCATTCCAAGGCGACGCGACCCTAGACGATACGCTTTTGAAAGTTGGCGTTGAACGGGCGATGTGTATCGTAGCAGCACTCCCTTCAGATGCCGAAAATTTATATATTGTATTGTCAGCAAAAACACTTAATTCGGCAATTCGGGTGATTGCACGGGCAAGTACAGAAGAAGCTTTGCAGAAGTTACGACGCGGTGGTGCAGATGAAGTGATATCCCCCTATATTACTGGTGGGAAGCGGATGGCTGCTGCCGCACTCAGACCCCAAGTATTGGACTTTGTAGACGGGATTTTAACAGGTGCAGACCGCCAATTGTATATGGAAGAATTTTTACTCGACCCGGCTTTTTGTCCCTTTGTAGGTCAAACTTTGCAAAAGGCGAGATTGCGATCGCAATCTGGGGCATTAGTTCTGGCAATTCGCCGCGCTGATGGGACTCTCATTGGTGGCCCTACTGGCGATACGATTTTAATGCCAGGCGATCGGTTAATTGGTATGGGTACAGCAGAGCAATTGCGTAGTCTTAACCAAATTCTTGGCCCAATTGGTTCGCGAAAATTGCGACGACCGAAAAATAGTTGAGGGCAGATATCAGATAATTTCTCTAGACAAAAAGTAATAAAAAAAAGTTTTAAAAAAATAGGTATTGACATGAATACAAATTTAGAGGATTTCTCATATCTATGGAATGGTCAAGAACCTGATTGGGCATTGTTAAAATTCTATGCCTCACCTTCAGAAAAAGAACCAAGATATTTAATTGTCAACACGAAAATCAAACAAGGTTTTCTAACTCATGATGATAGTCTCTATCAGCATCTAAAACAAATTATGCTTGATAAAAAAGTTCGCATTATCTCAAATTTATGAATTTAACCGCTTGTATTTTCCTCAAGCCAAGCGACTGAATCAGATGAAGGTTGTCGTATCCTACCATCTGGCATGATTGCACCTGATTTTATTAATTATTATCTTTTGATACATTACGCTTAACTCAGCCACTGTAAAATATTGGTCTTGCTAACCAATGCCCAATTAATAATCAATTTCTTTCCACCCATGCATAGCTGCTACGCCTTTTGTAACCCATTCAATCACAACTGGGGGAGCTTCTGATATCAAGATGCTAGGATAAACTGCTGCACCCCATTCGGGATGCACTAGCAAACGGCATTTATTTTTAATCACTGGATAGTTGAGCAAAGCCTTGACAACTGCTGTGTCATCATGGGGAATTGCTCCAGGATGAGACAGTAAAGGATAGCCTGTACGAGGGTCGATTAGGTCTGTTAAATAGCCGCGATCACGCAGATTAAATGCCAAATCGCAGCCAAATCTCATAAACTTTTCTCGTAAGCGTTCTTTCTCTGTCTCTACTTCTGCTGTCTTTTCGACTAGTTGATAACGAGATTGCTGTAAGACAATCACTACTCGTAAAAATGGCTGCCGTTTCCAATCTGGTAATATCCGTTCGCAGTTGGCACAGATATATTGACTGGGAGCATGAATTGAAATTTGAACTGCTTGTCCCGTTTCGCCAACTAAATTAATAGGACAGCTTTGCTCCGAAGTGTAAACCTTGGGATAGTTCACTAAATTGATTCGATTTTGGCAAGTTTTTTAATTTAATCTCCGGTATAGATGATAGCTCTTAAAAGTTCATAAAAATCATCAGTTTCCTATAATATGCTACTTTTTTTGGAAGTAATTACTGATAATTTAATAATTTTAATCCTAATTTTATCCTTTATTAACCTGTTCTCATGGGATTTGTTGCGATCGCTATCAGTATTGGCATAGGTGCAGCTTGTGGTAGACAAGCGATGCCTACAGCAGGCTACGCCTACGCTCGTGAAATCTCTTCGATCAAAATCCCCAAAAATGACCTCTACCTCAGACGATTTGCAGCCAAAACCAAAATGGTCTAGCCGTCAGCAAACCTGGATTAAACAGGCGTCTGGTGAAGCAAAGCGTATCGGAGTTTCGCCAAAGGCAAGCAGAAAAAACAAACTTAATTGTGTCTCTTTGGAGATGCTGAAGCTATTCAGTATCAAATAAACATTGCACATTAACTGGTGAGGTTGTCCTTTGTCAATTGTCCTTTGTCCTTGGTAAACACAAATGACTAATGACTAATGACGGTCTACACGGAAAATAGTGCAATATGTAAGCGCGTTAGCATACTTTCCATAGCACCCAATTAATTAAGTTTTAAAGAATTCACCGGCACTTCATCCCAAGAATCCACTGTCCGCAATCGCGCTACCCAACCAGCTTCCTTTTGCGTCTTGGTCAAATTATTCTGAAATGAATCATGACAATCTTTGGCTTGAGATTCGTTACAAGTGGCAATACAGGCATGAATCATCCCAGACGGATCAATTTGCTCATTTACCCAAATAGTCATGGAATTATTTCCTCGAAAACTGTAGCGAAAAAAGCTATTCGTCATTTTAGAATACTATTAAAGCCAATCAATTTTGGATTTTAGATTGCCGATTTTGAACTTTGGCATGAGCGCGGCTTGACTGAGCGATCGCCAAGTGGCCAAGTGTCTTGGTCTAACTATTTTGGATTTACTTTGAATTTTAAATCGTTATCTCCTCTTTCGTAGCGACGGCGGTAGAGTAATTCTAACTGTCCACCATATTCTTGAATCCAGGCAATTTGTCGCTGGTAGAGTCCCCGGAAGGTATTGGCAAATAAAAGTGTAAAGATTGCCACTACCAACCCTGATGCAGTAGATACTAAAGCTTCACTAATTCCAGCTGTTACACCTGTTGTTTTACTACCTCCCACATCTCCGATATTTAGAGAGGCAAAGGAGTTAATTAATCCTAAAACAGTGCCGAGAAGTCCCAACAGGGGCGCAAGACCAATAATTGTCTCAAAAATATTTTGGGAACGCTTGAGTAAGGGGATTTCGGCTTGGGCTTCACTTTCTAATGCCAAACGAAAGTCTTCTGGTGTCGCCTCCTCCAATTCTAAAGCTGCTAAAAAAATCCGAGCAATAGGTAAATCAGTATTTTTCTGCAATTTATCTAAAGCACCAACTACATTATCAAGGCGATAAAGCTGTAGCACCTCTCGCACTACCTTGTTTTGCCGATTATTTATCTTTACCCAAAAGATGATCCGTTCGATAATCAGCGCCACTCCTAATAGAGAGAACGCAAGCAGAGGCCACATGACTATGCCACCTGCTGTAAACAGATTACTAATTTCCATTTATTATTTTTAACTCACCAACAACGCTAGATTAACAGATCGTTGAGATGGAGCAGTTTAAGGCTGCATTGTAGTTACAGCAATTTTTCAGCTATCCTCAGTTTGGCCGATCGCGATCGCGGATTTTTCGCAATTTCCTCTTCTTGGGCAATAATTGGTTTTTTTGTCAAGACTTTTAACAAAGGTGAATTTCTTAAACCATGCTTCACTGGGCGGTCTTCTAAACTGTGAAAACTGATAATTGCAATTCTGCCACCAGGGACAAGGGCATTTGGAGCTTTATCCAAAAAGGTTTCTAGGGATTTTAACTCATCGTTGACGACAATTCGCAGAGCTTGAAAAACACGGGTAGCGGGGTGAATTCTCCCATAACGGTATTTAGGGGGAACTGAAGAAGCGATCGCATCAGCTAATTCTGTAGTCGTGTGCAACGGTCGCCGTTCTACAATACGACGAGCAATGCGCCGCGATAATCTCTCCTCACCGTACTTAAAGAAAATATCAGCTAATGCTGCCTCATCCCAATTATTAATCACATCAGCAGCAGTTAGCGATCGCCCCCGATCCATTCGCATATCCAAATTTGCAGCTTGGCGAAAGCTAAAACCTCGTTCTGCTTGATCTAAATGGTAAGAACTTACCCCCAAATCGGCTAAAATACCATCGAAAGTGTTAGGGGGAAACTCGTAGTCAGCAAAATTGCTATGAATAAATTGTATGCGAGCCTCCTTCGGAGGAGCTTCGCTAACGCTATATTCAGCTAAATTCTTTTGTGCAGCTGCTAAAGCATCTTCATCTTGGTCAACTGCTGTTACCCGCACATCCGCCGCAGCTTCTAAGATTAGGCGACTGTGACCACCACCACCTACCGTTACATCTAAATAATGTCCACCTGGACGCACCGCCAAACCCTCAATTACCTCCCGTCCCAAAACGGGAATGTGAGAAAAAGCCAGTTCTTCTAAATCTAGCGGTGTTTGTAAATCTGATTTCATTTTTAAATTTAATTTTATTTTTGTTTCTATTTGGTAAGACTTACACCAAAAACCTCTTAAACTCTTATTTCTCCGTGTCCTCTGCGTTTTCCGTGGTTCGATTTAAGTCCTGTTTAGTACTTATTCCCAATCACCAACATCAGGATTTTAAATGCAAAAAGATATTAGATGAAAAAAAAACCTGTGCCTAAATCCCTTGCATATCAAGCTTCCCTATAATAATTGAAGAGGTGCAACGAAATGAAACATCAATTACAACACCTTCGCTGCTATCCTCTCTCCAACATAACCCTGTAGAGTCAAAATTATATAGATTGCCCCTACAAACCTCATTTTGGCAGACTAGATAAATCGGCTGTGGTTGGCATCTAGGCGGTTCAATTCAAAATTTTCACGAACGGAGAACACGAAATCTATGACCAGACTAGAAACCCGCACTGAACCAATGGTGCTAAACATGGGGCCACACCACCCCTCAATGCACGGGGTTCTGCGGCTAATCATGACTCTGGATGGCGAGGATGTCGTTGACTGTGAACCAGTTATCGGCTATTTGCACCGAGGAATGGAAAAAATCGCCGAGAACCGTACTAATGTAATGTACGTCCCTTACGTTAGTCGGTGGGACTACGCGGCGGGAATGTTCAACGAAGCCGTTACTGTCAACGCCCCAGAAAAGCTTGCAGGCGTCGCTGTCCCCAAACGCGCTAGCTACATCCGCGTCATCATGCTGGAGTTGAACCGCATCGCTAACCACTTGCTGTGGTTTGGCCCCTTCCTCGCTGACGTAGGCGCACAAACTCCCTTCTTTTACCAGTTCCGAGAACGGGAAATGATTTATGATTTGTGGGAAGCTGCCACAGGTTATCGAATGGTGAATAACAACTACTTCCGCGTTGGTGGAGTAGCAGCCGATTTACCTTACGGTTGGGTAGATAAGTGTCTGGAATTTTGTGACTACTTATTACCCAAAATTGATGAGTACGAACGCTTAGTAACCGATAACCCCATCTTCCGGCGACGTGTTGAGGGTCTTGGTACTATCACTCGTGAAGAAGCAATTAACTGGGGACTTTCTGGCCCCATGTTACGCGCATCTGGCGTGCAATGGGATTTACGGAAAGTTGACCATTACGAATGTTACGACGATTTCGACTGGGATGTGCAGTGGGAAACTGCCGGTGATTGCTTTGCCCGTTACGTGGTGCGGATGCGGGAAATGCGCGAATCTGTGAAGATTATTCGCCAAGCAATTAAAGGACTTCCTGGCGGCCCTTACGAAAATTTGGAAGCCAAGCGTTTAGCCGCAGGTAAAAAATCCGAGTGGGACGCATTTGATTATCAATTCATAGGCAAAAAAGTTTCTCCAACTTTCAAGATGCCCAAGGGTGAAATCTACGCCCGTGTAGAAAGTGGCAAAGGTGAATTGGGAATTTATTTAGTTGGCGATGATAACGTCTTCCCTGCACGTTGGAAGATTCGTGCAGCAGATTTCAACAACCTCCAGATTGTCCCACATTTACTGCGCGGAATGAAGGTTGCAGATATCGTAGTCATTCTCGGTAGTGTTGACATAATCATGGGATCTGTAGATAGGTAGTAAATATCTATCTCAATATTTTTTAGAGCAGTTGTATTATGCAACTGCTCTTTTTTTTATAATTTTTGAAGACGTGATAAATTACCGTCTCTGCAAAGGACTGATTATTGTACAGATGGCGATTTATCGCGTCTCTAATCTGGCTATAAATATTTTTTACTCATATAACATAAATACGAAATATTTATAGAGCCTTAAATAATGCCCCGTATTTTTGACAACATTGATTTACAACTGCTACCAATTTTACGAGAAACTCTCAAAGTATCTTATCGCGCAGACTTTTGCGTTGGCTACTTCAACCTCAGAGGTTGGCGAAGAATTGATGATTTGATTGAACAGTATGTTGGTGGTGAAAATGCTTGTTGTCGTTTGCTAATTGGGATGCAAAGCTTACCCATTGATGAAGTTCATGCAGCATTTAGTCTTGTTAGTGGCGATGGAAGGATTGACAATAGTAGCATTGTGCGGTTTAAAAAACGTATGGCGGCGGAATTTCGCCAGCAGTTGACTATCGGTGCGCCGACTAATCAGGATGAAGCGGGATTGCGGCGGTTAAGTCATCAGCTAAAAAGTCAGAAGGTAATTATTAAACTGTTTCTGCGTCATTCTCTGCACGCTAAGTTATATCTTGTGCATCGTCATGACCTTTTCTCGGACTAATTTATTTAAACGTTTAGAAAGTAGTGGTGTTGCTTTTATCCAATCAATTGAACGCCACATTTTACGGAATTTCATTTATTTATATGCTTTAGAGCAGGGGCTTGATATCCCTATTGGAACTCAAGAAGCTGAATTGTTAGATACAAATAATAATGATGAAGATGCCGATTCTGTGGCAGCAGCTTTGTTTGATACAGAAACCGAAGAAGATGATTTTACTACTTTGCTGCAAGGGGAGAGAGAAAAAGAATTAACTTCTTTTTCTACCGATGATGAAAAGGCATTTAAAACAGAAAAACTTTTTCGTCAAAGAGCAGAATCAATTTATCAAGAATATAAAACTCGCTATCAACGGAGATTTAAGTGGCTGCGGTCTACACTTTTTGTTGATATTAAAAAACTGAAACGGGATTTATTAGAAGATGCCAAAGCATTAATTAATATACTGCAACAGTGTGGTGAGTGGAATCCTCAAAAAGATGAGAAACTTGCTGCTTTAATCAAACTATTAACAGAAATTCACCCCAAAGATAAAGTACTAATTTTCACACAATTTGCTGATACAGTCCGCTACCTTGCAGACAATTTGCGGTTGAGTCAAATTACTCATGTAGCTGGGGTAACAGGTCAATCTAAAGACCCGACAGTAATGACGGGAAGATTTAGCCCTATGAGTAATGGAAAACGTGAGCAAATTTCATCATCAGATGAGTTGCGGATTTTAATCGCTACCGATGTTTTGAGTGAAGGTCATAATTTGCAAGATTGTGCAATTATCGTCAATTGGGATTTACCTTGGGCGATTATTCGCTTAATTCAGCGTGCGGGAAGAGTAGACCGCATTGGCCAAAATGCTGATAAAATTCTTTGTTATTCTTTTTTACCAGCCGAGGGAGTAGAACGGATTATTAATTTGCGGGGACGACTCCGCAAACGACTGCAAGAAAATGCTGAAGTAGTGGGAACCGATGAAGCTTTTTTTGAAGATGATGATGCACGAGTAATTCTCGACCTCTACAACGAGAAATCTGGAGTTTTAGATGGTGAAGAAGATACAGAAGTTGATTTGACATCAGAAGCATTTCAAATTTGGAAAAAAGCCACCGATGGTAATCCGGGTTTGAAAAAGACGATTGAAGAAATGGAAAATGTAGTTTATTCTACCCGCGCCCATACTCCGCAACCTGTGCAACCAAAGGGAGTATTGCTTTATATGAAAACCACAGAAGGGAATGATTCTTTAATTTATGTTGACCGCGATGGAAATAGCGTTACTCAATCACAATTAGCAGTGCTTCAGGTAGCGGCGTGTGAAGAATTTACCCCAGCCATACCAAGAGATAAACAACATCACGAATTAGTAAACAAGGGTGCTGAATTGATTGCTGAAGAAGAGAAAAATGCCGGGGGTCAATTAGGACGACCATCAGGTGCAAGGTTCCGCACTTATGAACGGCTGAAAAGTTATGTTCAAGAAATGAAAGGAACACTATTTGTTAGCGAAGAACTTTTAAAAGCAATTGATGAGATTTATCGTTATCCTTTGCGACAGTCAGCCATTGATACTCTCAACCGCCAACTCAGAAGCGGTATTAATAATCAGCAGTTGGCTGAGTTAGTTGTAGCGTTACGAATGGATGACCGTTTGTGTATTGTCACAGAAGAACTGGAGAAGCGAGAACCTCAAATTATTTGTTCTTTGGGATTATTTTCTAATTCGTAATTTTTAATTAAGGCAATAGACGTGATAAATCTCTATCTTTACAATAATTAGCCCTTTTTAGAGATGGCTATTCATCGCGTCTTTGTTATATTTAAAGATATAATTTAACTATTTTAGGAGTAATTTTTATGGTTATATTATCATCTAATCTTTCTTTAACAGAGTTTCTGCAATTACCAGAAACTAAACCAGCTAGTGAATATATTGATGCAAAAATCTACCAAAAACCAATGCCGCAGGGAAAACATAGCAGAATCCAAACTCGTTTATCAACCGAGATTAATCAGGAAAGCGAACCTGAGCAAAAAGCTTTAGCATTAACTGAATTACGCTGCACATTTGGAGGACGTTCTTTAGTTCCAGATATTGCTGTATTTGAGTGGTCACGGCTGATTGTTGATGAAGATGGGGAAATTGCTAATAAGTTTCAAACTTATCCAGATTGGATAATTGAAATTTTATCACCTGATCAATTTCCTAACCGGGTAATTGATAAAATTCTTTTCTGCATTAATCATGGTACAAAATTAGGTTGGTTTATTGACTCTAACGATAAATCGGTGATGGTATTTCAACCTAATAAATTGCCAGAAGTAAAATATAATAATGATAAATTGACTGTTCTTGATGTATTAACAGATTGGCAAATTACGCCAGCAGATATATTTAGTTGGTTAAAAGTTAAATAATTAAAAGACGCTTATAAACCGCATCTACACAAGCAAGACTTACCACCGTGAGTTTCAAACCCTCAATTTAGCTCGTTCACCTCATCACCTTGTTCCCCAAATTGGGTTAGGTCTGTATTGCACTCAACTCAGAAGCCCTATAGTAGTAGAGTGACATGCTTAAAATGTTGGATTTCAAAAAATTACAAAAACCAAAATTCAATCATTAACAGAATTACTCAATCCAATAAATTAAGCTTGCCAGGCTAGTAGGTTGGGTTGAGGCTTTGCAAAACCCAACAAAGCTTTGATAATGTTAGGTCTACGTTACTCAACCTAACCTACACCTTACGGAAAACACCTAAATTAGAAAGCAAACTGGGGTTTGAGTAAGTTAAAGCTTGTTTTGCTTGCGGAAAACACCAAAATGAGAAAGCAAAAGCTTCTTTTGAGTAAGTCAAAGCTTGTTTTACTTACGGAAAACACCAAAATGAGAAAGCAAAAGCTTCTTTTGAGTAAGTCAGAGCTACTTTTGAGAAAGCATTTCAGTATTTTGAGAAAGTAAACGGGCATTTTTCTAAAGCAATTAGGCATTTTGATAAAGTAATCAGCTACATCCTCACAACATTTCCGATTGTGAATATAACCGTTAAAGAAGCAGCATTAGAAGCTTTCCGTAACTTTGCCCCAATGTTTGGAAACTCAGAATTAGTCTGTCGTTCCCATGCAGAGAGAGGTTCTGACAATTCAGGTCATCACGAAAACCTAACCCCCTAACCCCCTTGCCGACACTCTAAGGGGAAAATTCAAAGTCTTTCTCCTTTTAGGCTACGGTCAGCGTACACATTAAGTCGAATTACCCCCCTTAATCCCCCCTTTCTAAGGGGGGAAAAAGAAATCTAGTTTCCTCCCCTTTATAAGGGGAGGGTTAGGGTGGGGTAAAACCTTGGTTAATCAGCTATTTCAGACTTGTATGTACACCGTAGCCTTAAAGAAAGAAATAAAAGTGAGGTTTTCCAGATAACCTGAAAAGTCAGTGCAGAGGATGGGGACAAGAAATACTAACAATATGACAAATATCTGTAACTATGAATACAAACTGACTTGCTACATTACAGTTTAAAGTATATTTATTGCCTCAAGTTATAAAAAAACTAAACATATTATTTGTAAAATTACAACATTCTTAATTTTAAATTTATAATATTGGATTTTCTCTACTAGAATTAAAAAATGAATTTCTTAATAATTTCTTTTAAATTCACTGAATAAGCTAACTAGTATTGTGTTTCGTTAAAATCGAATTGCTGCTATAAATACAAGAATGTATTTAAACAAGGTCTAATAAATTACTATATAAATCCGACAGCATTTACTTAGTCGTAATTTTAGAACCGTGCAAATTCATCCTCACTCGGAATATAACCATAGCCGCGATCGCCGTGAACAAGGTTTGCAAAATTTGCTCGTTCGCCTTGTTAAAACAATGCAGCGCGATGAGTTAGTTCGGCAAACAACCAATCAACTCAGAGAATCGCTTCAGGTTAATCGGGTGGTATTGTATTATTTTTACAGTCAGTGGCAAGGGCAGGTGACTTTTGAATCTTTGAGTTCTCAAGAATTCTCAATACTTGGTTCCACTGGCCCAGATGATTGTTTTAACAATGAGTATGCTGCTTTATACTTAGCAGGACGTGTAAGAGCGATCGCTGATATTGAATTAGAGCCAATCCAGCCTTGTCACCGAGATTTTCTTCGAAATTTGCAGGTTCGCGCCAACCTAGTTGCACCAATTGTCACACCTAAAGGATTATGGGGATTGCTAGTAGCACATCACTGTCAAGACCCTCATTATTGGTCGCCATCAGATATAGAAATGATGAAAACAGGGGCACAAACTCTAGCAACAGATCATAACATTCTGGAGAGTTAAGTCACTGTGTATTCAAATCGCCTACAGTAAAGTAGTAGAAATCCTCACCGGCACTGATTTTTCTAGTTAAGGAGAAAAAACTGTGAAATTTGGTTACACGGTCATTTGGGTAGACGATGTAGTTAAAACCGTTGAGTTTTACGAAAAAGCCTTTGGTCTAGTTCGTCGCACTCTCGTGGATAAGGGGCAATCTATCTGGGCGGAAATCGAAACCGGAAACACCACACTAGCTTTCTCCTCAAGTAGCGAAGCACAGAAGTTATTTCCTGGTGGCTGCCATCCCAACGATGTTACACAACCACCAGCATTAATCCAAATATCATTTATTACTCCTGATGTTGGCAGCGCTTACATGAGAGCGATCGGAGCAGGTGCAAAAACACTAGATGCCCCTAAAAGCCAGCCTGGGGGACAAACTATTGCTCGTGTCCGCGATCCCAATGGTGTGCTGGTGTCGTTGGTGAGTGCCTAAGTAGCGATCGCCTTGGAAAAGATTAATTGCACTGAGGATTGCGATCGCAAAAGTGAAAATCAACATTTAAAAGACTATTTATAAAATAAATCTTAAATAGGGTGTGTTACGGCTTTAACCTAACGCACCCTTTTCTATAGCCGTGTGTCAGGCGCTTTAATTAACCTGAGTTCGGGTTAAGCAGATTGAGGTAAAAGCCATTCCATCTGAAGGCTGGGTTTCTTAGGTTGATGGCAAT